>JBGUQI010000001.1:0-10076 GCA_045130875.1 Bacilli bacterium
AAACAGATTTCTGGCCATACCTATAATTATCGTCAATGGAGAGAAGGATCCCAAATCATCTCTTCCTATGTTCCGGAAGCATTTTTAAATGCCACAAGAAGAAAAATCGCGGCCAGAAAAGAACAAGAAGCTTTATTACGTGCCGTTAAAGTGGATATTAAAAAAGCGATGAGAAAAGTTTCTAAAGATCGTCAACTTACCAAAGAAGAAGTGGAAGCTCTTTTAGAAGCGGAAAAAGAAAAATAGTATAATATTTCTTTAGAAGAATACAGGACATTGTCCTGTTTTTCTTTTAATCATCATATAGCTTTGTTAATATAATTAATTGGTAAGTCATTATGTCAAAATTAATTGTTTTATCCGGTGTTCCTGGTAGTGGAAAGAGTTACTTCTCCACGCTTTTAAGAAAGAAAAAAGGCTCCCATG
Organism: Bacilli bacterium; assembly: GCA_045130875.1. Lineage (GTDB taxonomy): Bacteria > Bacillota_I > Bacilli_A > RFN20 > CAG-826 > RUG13091. The sequence continues at coordinate 427 of JBGUQI010000001.1, forward strand.
TCTATATTATTTCCTCTGATGGATTAAGAGATTTAATCACAGGTAGTCAAAAGAATATCTCCGAAGACAAGTTGGTGTGGAAGATGTTCTATGATTTAGCCCTTATTTACGCGCAAGATAAGAAAGGAATCGTCGTCTTAGATGCGACGAATCGTTCTGTCGAATTCCGTGTCAATCAAGTGAGAGAAATCGCTAAATCATTCGATGAAGTGGATATGGTCTTATTCGAAGTTCCTCGTGAAAAGGTCTTATTACAAAATAAAGTGAGAGACTTCCCCATTCCCGAAGATGTCTTAGAAGAATACTTTAGAGAATTCCAGTTACCTCAAAAAGAAGATTACGAATTCTTCAATCACATCCACATCGTGACCGCGGATAATCTATTTGAAATTGTTGATAAATATTAAAGATAAGAAAAACCCTGATTAATCAGGGTTCTTTTTTTGTTATTTAATAATATTAATCAGCGGGTGAAGTAGTGATCCAAAGTTGATAATACGCTGCTGCGGTTTCGACCATTTCCACGATTTGAAATTTTAAATCGGTAATCTTATTGGTGTAATCGTGGTTATATTCTGTCTCCCCAGAAGTAATCGTGGTTTCATACCAATCTTTAGTTTCTTCAAATCCTTTGGGCACTAAAGTGACGGTATATTCTTTTAAGGCTTCGATATTATCGAATTCGTTTAGTGCGTATTTCTTAGAGATGAGCCAACAATCATCATTGGGCAGATCATAGACTCGTTCATCTAAAGATTTAGCGATAGAATCAATGGTCTTTTTAGGAGTCATGACAGTCTTGCCACAGGCAAATAACAAAGGAACAATTCCTAAAGTACATAACAAAATGTTTTTATTTTTCATATAAATAAACCTTCTTTGATTTAATCATAGCACCCATTTTAGTAATGACAAGCAAAATAAAAGCCCCGATTTAATCGAGGCTTAATTTGCTATCTGGTCGGAACGATCAGATTTGAACTGACGACCCCTTCCACCCCAAGGAAGTGCGCTACCAAGCTGCGCTACGTCCCGACAGCGACATATATTATACTAATTATTTTCGTTTTTGATAAGATATTCTCTAATTCTTTTCTTAGGGAATCTTTTATATATTGGAAATCCCGCGATAGCGTACATCCCTCGTGGGACGATATAATCCCCGTTATGAGTGTCTTTAGTTAAGGCTTTTAACATAGTTAAGGAAGCTTTCTTTGGCGAATGAGAAACGGTTTTCATAAATATCTTTCCCATCGTCTTAATCGGTTCTTTGAAGTTACGGAGAATATCGGTGGAAGTCACACCGGGTTCAGTGAGGATATATTCGTTATGTTTATCATTGACATAGTAGTGGTGCCATAAGGCTTCCACACCCGCTTTAGAGAGATTATATTGGTCGAATAAAGGTAACTTAGAATCATGGATATCCCATTCTTTTTTGACTTTGAGGCCTGCCGCTAAAGAACCTTGTAAAATATATCTTTTCTTTTTGAATAGGGGAGTTAAATTATCTAAAAAATGTTTTAATCCTAAGAAGTTTGTATCGATAGTTAAAGGATATCCTTGCTTGGATAAAAGGTTTTTATCAGGGAGCAAGATTCCGGCATTTGCCACTAAAGCGGAGAAATCGGAATGTTTTTCTTTAATTTCTTTTATCGCTAAATCAATCGATTCATAATCGGATTGATCATACTGGACAATATCGATTTTAGAGTCGGGATATTTATTGATGACTTCCTGACCTTTCTTTTGGTTTCTAATAAGCATCACTACGTGTGCCTCTTTAGATAATAAAATTTCAAGTAATTTCAAACCAATTCCAGCGGTACAACCGGTGATGAGTATTTTCTTATCTTTGAATGTTTCTATTCCCTTCAGATACTTATCAATTGACATAAGAATATTTTATCATTTCTTTGTGTTTTAATAGATAATTTCTTGTATATTATCTATAATAATCTCACTTATGGAAACGAAAATTGTCATCAAAGGCGCGAAAGAAAATAACTTAAAAAACATCGACTTGGAACTCCCCAAGAATTCTTTAATCGTCTTTTCTGGTCTCTCCGGTAGTGGTAAGACCACTTTAGCGTTCGATACGATATTCGCGGAAGGCCAAAGGAGATATATGGAATCATTATCTTCTTATGCTAGACAATTCTTAGGCAATTATGATAAGCCCAATGTCGATAGTATCGATGGTTTATCCCCCAGTATTGCGATTGATCAAAAATCCGTTTCTCATAACCCTCGAAGCACTGTTGGAACAGTGACAGAGATATATGACTATTTAAGATTATTATTTGGTCGAATTGGTGTTCCATATTGTCCAAATCACCATACACCAATCATATCTTTCTCTCCAACGATGATGACTGATATTGTCTTAGAATATCCTGAGGGCACAAAGATTCAATTATTATCCCCTGTTGTGCATCTTGAAAAAGGCACACAAAAAGAGATATTAGACAAGATTAGAGTGAATGGTTTCTCTAGACTTCGTGTCGATGGAAAAATGACTCTCATCGAAGATGTCAAAGACTTAGATAAGAATAAAAAACATAGTATCGATATTATCGTCGATAGAATTATTGTCAAAAAAGAGAATAGAACTCGTATCTATGAATCCATTGAAACCGCGTTAGACTGGTCTCACGGATTATTAGTTATTCTTACCGAAGATGGAGAAAGAGTGCTTTCTGATAAACATACATGTCCAATATGTGGATTCTCTATTCCGAAAGTGGAACCGAGATTATTCTCCTTTAATTCTCCTTTAGGATTCTGTCCTGATTGTAAGGGTTTGGGTGTTAAGAAGGAAGCTGATCCCGACACTTTAGTGCCCAACAAAGAATTAACTATTAATCAGGGAGCGATTAGATGGTACCGCAACATCATCGGTAGTAAGAATATCGAGTGGCAGGAATTCGCTTTATTATGCGATTTATATAAAATCGATAGAGATAAACCTTATAAAGATTTAACTCCTCGAGAAGTCAATATCATTCTCTATGGAAGTGAACAGCCTCATAAATATGAGATTACTTCCGTAAATGGCAATGTAATGCATAGAAATGGTTATATCGAAGGTGTCAAAACGAGAATTGACCGCTTATACAATAACACCAGTTCCGATATGATGCGCGAGATGTATGAATATTACATTCGCGATAAGGAATGTACAACTTGTCATGGTACAAGATTAAATCAATCCGCATTATCGGTATTAATCGATGGCAAGAATATCTATGAAATTACCACTATGCAGCTCAAGGATTTAAGAACTTGGGTTGATGAATTACCTAGTAAATTAACCGAAAATCAAAATACCATCGCCGATATGGTCTTGAGAGAAATCCATAATCGTTTAACTTTCTTATGCGATGTTGGATTAGATTATTTAACATTATCCCGTATGGCGATGACCTTAAGTGGTGGTGAGAGCCAGAGAATTAGATTGGCTACCCAAATTGGTTCAAAATTAACTGGTGTTTTATATGTGATGGATGAACCATCCATCGGTTTGCATCAAAAAGATGACCAAAAACTCATCGCTACAATGAAGAAGATGAGAGATTTAGGAAACACTCTTATCGTTGTCGAACACGATGAAGAAACCATCAGCAGTGCGGATTATATCGTTGATATCGGTCCTGGCGCTGGTGTTCATGGCGGTGAAGTTGTGGCAGCGGGTTCCTTAAAAGATATTGAAAAATGTCCTAATAGTATTACTGGTCAATACTTATCTGGTGAGAAATACATTCCCATTCCTAAGGAAAGAAGAAAAGGAAACGGTAAATTCATCAAGATTAAAGGAGCTTCCAGTAATAACTTAAAACACATCGATGTCGATATTCCTTTAGGATGTTTTGTCTGCGTTACCGGTGTTTCTGGAAGTGGCAAATCATCTTTGATTAATCAAACATTATTCCCCTTCATAAAGAAGAGTTTCGATGAAGAAGCAGAGATTACCTTAGGTAAGTTCGATAAAATCGAAGGTGTGGAATATCTCGATAAAGTTATCGATGTCACTCAAGATCCCATCGGAAGAACTCCGAGAAGTAATCCAGCGACATATGTCAAACTATTCGATGATATCCGTGATTTATTCGCGGAAACCATTGAAGCTAAAGCCCGTGGCTTTGATAAGGGAAGATTCTCCTTTAACACTGTCGGTGGGAGATGTGAGAACTGTCAAGGTGCAGGTGTTACTTGCATTCCCATGAATTTCTTGCCAGATGTCTATGTTAAATGTGATGTTTGTAATGGCAAGAGATATAACGAAGAGACATTACAGGTAACCTATAAAGGCAAAACCATCTATGATGTCTTAGAAATGACTGTGGAAGATGCTTTGCATTTCTTTGAAAATAGACCGAAATTAAAGAAGAGGTTACAAGTCTTATATGATGTCGGTTTAGGCTATATTAAGTTAGGTCAATCGGCGACTACCTTATCGGGTGGTGAAGCTCAAAGAGTGAAATTGGCCTACGAATTGCAGAGAAAACCAACCGGAAAATCTCTTTATATCTTGGATGAACCCACAACGGGGTTACACACAGATGATGTCTATAGACTATTAAAAATTCTTCAAAGAATTGTCGATAATGGTGATACAGTCTTAGTGATTGAACATAATTTAGATGTCATTAAAGTCGCAGACTATATAATAGATTTAGGACCTAATGGTGGTGACCAAGGCGGTAAAGTTATCGCTAAAGGCACACCAGAAGAGGTTTCTCAGAATCAAAAATCGTATACGGGTGAATATCTCGCTCAAATCTTAAAGAAAGGACATTACTGCTAATGGTACTATTTATTGTCGCAGCGGTCATCGCTGCTGTCGCGTTAGGCGTTGGAATTAAAATAGCGGTGGATTTTATTAAAAATATCATCCCCCCAGTTCCCTATAAAAAAGTTGTCTATCGATTATTGATCGTCGGTGGTGTCTTTGCTTTAGCTTTTGCCACGATGATGATTTCTATCTATTTATGGGCAGGCATTAAGCCTAAAGCCTATGAATTAGCTGCTTCTATTATCGGTGGTTTATTCACTGGTATTTTGGGTTATATCTCCTTATTTACCTTCTTGCTACATTATTACGGAGGTGGAGAAGCAAAAGGAATTACCCCTAATAGAGATAAATGGATGTTTACCATCTTGATGGCGGCATTCCCTTTATTTATTATCGCCATTATCTTCTTAACCGAAGGTTATGCAGGATATTGCACATATCCATTGGTCAATGGTTTGAACTTCCAAAAAGGATTTGTCTCTCCTCAAGATACTGATGGACCTAACTTAGCATTCTATGCTTTATGTATTTTAAGTGGTGCGGTTTATGTCTATTTCTTATGCGACCACAAATTCTATTTACAATATGGTAAACACGGAATCTTAGAATCAACTTTCTTAGTGGCGTTCCCTGCTGGTATCTTAGGAGCTAGAATCTTCTATGTTATCGGTAACTGGAGTGTGGAATTCGCTCATGCGGAATGGTGGAAAGTCTTCGCTATTTGGGAAGGTGGCCTAACCATCTTAGGCGGTGCCCTTATGGGCATTGTTGTTGGTGTCGCCTGGTTCATGTGGAGAAATAAAGGCTATAGCATCTGGTTAGCGGTGGACATCATTGTTCCTACAATCCTCATTGCTCAAGCAGTGGGAAGATGGGGCAATTTCTTCAACTGTGAAGTCCATGGTGTTTTAAGTCCAACCACTTATTGGAGTTGGTTACCGAGATTTATCTTTGAAAATGCTCGTTATAGTAGTGTTTCTGGATTTGCTCCAGATGGATATATCTATGTCCCATTGTTCTTTATTGAGTGTTTGACAAACTTATTAGGATATTTTGTCTTAGCCCACTTATTCGGTGTAAGACTTAGAAAATACACTCAATTAGGGGATTTAGCCTTTGGCTATATCATGTGGTATGGCTTAACTCGTGTTCTCATGGAACCCTTAAGAGATACCGCCTTTAACATGGGACAAAATGGTTTCTGGTCTTGGATCTGGTCATTAGTCTTTGTCATCGGTGGCGCTTTAGCAATTGCTATTAATCACTTAGTGAGATACTTACTCCATAAGAGAGAAGTTAATAGTAAAACATATTTAATCGGTGCGATTTGTGTTGCTGTTATCGGTTTAGGTTTAGTGGGTTTATCCATCGCTTTGATGGCTACTTCTAAAGCCGCAGCGACTTTAGTGCTAAATCAATTCAATTGGGGATTAATCGTCTTAACATTAGCGATTTCCTTATTGTTTGGTTTAATCTTCTTATTACCACCTTTATTTAATAAAAAACAAGTGGTGGCGGAGGCTTAATATGAATATCTACGATTGTTTGATTATCGGAAGCGGTCCCTGTGGTATCGGTGCGGCCTTAAAACTCCACGAAGCGGGTATTAATTTTGGAATTATCGATGGTTCTACACCTGGTGGTAAAGTCAATATCGCTCCTCGAGTGGATAATTATCCCGGATTTAAAGAAATCCCTGGTCCAGATTTAGCTTTTAAATTATATGAGAGATTATTGGATAGAAATATCTCCATTATTGGAGATACTATCGTCTCTTTAACTAAAGAAAACGATTTATTCAAATTAGAAGGTGAATACGACACCTATTTCGCTAAAGCCGTTTTAGTGGCTTCCGGCACAAAAGAGAGAAAGATTGGCCTTCCTAAAGAAGATGAATTATTAGGTCATGGCCTCTCTTATTGTTCTTTATGTGATGGTCATTTCTTCAAAGGCCAAGATGTCGCAGTTGTCGGTGGTGGTAATGTCGCCTTAAAAGATGCGATTCATCTCTCTCATATCGTGAACAAGTTATATATCATTCATCGTCGTAATGAATTTAGAGGTAGCGCTAAACTGGTGGAAGAACTAAGAGCGTTAGATAATGTAGAAATTATCACTCCTTATATTCCTATAGAAATATTAGGTGAAGACAAAGTCACCGGTTTAGTCATTGAAAATCGTGAAGATGGTTCTAGAAGAACATTAGATATTCAAGGTTTCTTCCCGTTAGTGGGTCAGATACCTAATACCACATTTATGAAAATTGATGGTGTCTTAGATCAATGGGGAACCATTCCTGTTGATAGAAGTCATAAGACTTCCGTTGATGGTTTATACGCTGGTGGAGATGTCTTGCCACGTGAAATTAGACAGATCTATTTAGCGGAACATGATGGCACTATCGCAGCGAAATCAATCATTGATTTTTTAAGGAATTAGTTTTTATAATAAAGATGTAACAATAGTTACGTTAGGAAGATATTTAACGTGGTGGTTAACTATCTTTTTTCTTTAATTACTAAGATGATTAGCAATAAAATGACCATTGAAATAATCATTTCCATAGGCTTCACCTCCTTATCCGCCAGCTGTTAACGATATTTCTATCGCTCCGATCGGTCTTAAGGTTGCGCCTAACGTAACTATCTAGGAGAACGGATTACCGAGGCAATCCGCCCCAGTATTCCCATTGATTTCCACTAAAGGTCAATGTATTATATTAATAGAGTTTTGATTTGGTCCCATTTACAAGGGACCTTTTCATTTATCTACACTTAGCGAGATAAACTATCAAAACAACTAGAACCATAACCATGACGGTCATTTCCATCTGTTTTCTCCTATGTGGGGAAAACTGGGTAACTGGGAAATCAATTGTGAGTACATTGACCTCTCCTTTGAGGGAATATATCCCTCCACAAAAGACATAGGGAGGTTTTTGCTTTTTTTATCGCTGAATTTGATTAATAGTTTTTAACTTTTAAAAGTTACATAATATTAAATATTTTTATTCTTGGTTTTGTTTTATTCTCAGTTATTTGATACACTTATAGGCGGAATTATGAGAAAAGAATCCTTCACCAAACAAGTTAAAGAAGAACTATGTTCTAATGAATATGAATCACAAGATCGTTTAAGAGCACTTCTCGCGGCTTATATTCGTATTAATGGTTCCTTATTGTTTAGAGATAAGAAGAGTTATCTCTCTTTATCTAGTGAGAATGCAAAGATATCTCGTTTTATTTATGAAACGATTAATCGCATATATAATGCGAACGCTCACCTATCTTTCCAAAGTAAGAACAATCTAAAGAAAAATACCGTCTATACAATTGAAGTACAGGAAGCATCTGAGACTATTATCGAAGATTTAGATATCTCCTTCTTAGAAGGGAAAATCAGTAAGAATATCGTCCGTAATGATGACACGATTAGTGGCTATCTCGCAGGAGCTTTTTTGGCTAGTGGTAGTGTGAATTCTCCTTCCACAAGTAACTACCATTTAGAGATTGCTCTCAATAGTGAAAACTATGCGAAATGGTTGGCTAAATTATTCTCCAAATATCACAATAGTGATATTGAACCTAAAATAGTCAAGAGGAGAGAGCAGTTTGTCATCTACTTTAAAAAGAGTGATCAGATATCCAATTTCTTAATCATGATCGGTGCGGTAGAAAGCTGTATGGAATTTGAAAATGTGAGAGTTAATAGAGACATCATCAATTCCACGAATAGACTCACTAATATGGATACCGCGAACATGAAAAAAATCTATGAAACAGGGCTTAGACAAGTGGAAGAAATCAATCTCATTGAAGATAGAATTGGGATTAGATATATCCCTAATGATAAAGCTCGATTATTATGTCGTTTGAGACTACAAAATGAATCCGCTTCTCTTCAAGAACTTGCCGACTTAATGTCCGAGCAATTAGAGAAACCTATTACTAAAAGTAATATTAATCACTTATTCCGTTATATTCACGAAGTGTATTTGAGGTATAAAGATGGACATCAATAAACAATTAGGGATGCGTATCAGATATCTTCGTTCGTTGAAGAAATGGTCTCAAGAAGACCTAGCATTAGAGGCTAATATCAATAAGAATTATCTCAGTGATTTAGAGAGAGGAACGAGAAATCCCACAGTGGTGGTCGTGGAGAAAATTGCTAGAGCATTTGGCATCACTCTCTCAGAATTATTCAGAGGTATTCAAACTTTCTAAAAAAGGCACATAAGACAAAAATATGTGCTTTTTTCAAATAAAAAGCATTATTTAATGCGTTTTTCTTGTCAATTTGGCTTCATATAGTATAAACTATATAACGCAAACAGAAGGAGGACATACATTACATGTCAGTTAAAGTTGCAATTAACGGATTCGGTCGTATTGGCCGTTTAGCGTTCAGACAAATGTTTGGAGCAAAAGGTTATGAAATCGTGGCGATCAACGATTTAACTTCTCCAAAGATGTTGGCTAATTTATTAAAATATGATACCGCTCAAGGTGGTTATGCTGGTGTCATCGGTGAAGGTTTACACACCGTCACATCCAAAGAACCAGTCTTAGCAGAAGATGGTAAAACCGTCCTCGAACCAGGTAGCATTACCGTTGATGGTAAAGAAATTACCATCTATGCGATGCCAAAAGCAGAAGAACTCCCATGGGGCAAATTAGGCGTTGATGTCGTACTCGAATGTACAGGCTTCTACTGCTCTAAAGAAAAATCCATGGCGCACATCAAAGCTGGTGCCAAGAAAGTCATTATTTCCGCTCCTGCAGGAAAAGACTTACCAACCATCGTCTTCGGCGTTAACGAGAAGACATTAACCAAAGATGACCAAGTCATCTCA
>JBGUQI010000002.1:0-2782 GCA_045130875.1 Bacilli bacterium
CCCAATCCCCAATCCCCAATCCCCAATCCCCAATCCCCAATCCCCATGATAAATAAAAAATAATAATTAATTTATTAAATTAATTATAAATAAATAATTAAAAAATAATTTATAATTTATTAATCAAATATAATTTATAAGTAAAAAAATTAATTAATTTATAAAAAATATAAAAATAAATAGAAATTATGTCCATTTTCAATAGGATCAAATTCATATATAAGGAGATATAAAAAATTAATTCATATTTAGCGATGAGTAAAAGATTGATAGCAATTAAAAGAGTTACAAACGACATGAAAGAGCTCAACAAATGCCCCTTAGAGGGCATCGGGATTGCACAGATCGACAATGACCCTCTAAAGTTCGTCGTGAACATGGAGCTTATGTCTGGTCCTTACATAGGCTACAAAGTGCAACTCCTCATGACAATGAGCGAAAACTACCCGATAAATCCTCCAAAATTACTGATATATCCTAACCAGATGATCGGAGAGCATTACCATCATCATATATTCCGAACATACAATGAGAAAGAGAGTTACTACAGGTTCTGCATTAACCTTCTTGAGAACGAGTTCAGCATGGATACGAACGAGGAACATACAGGATGGAATCCCGCCTATACCATAAGTTCGATCTTGCTTCAAGTCCAAAACTTCATAAGTGATCCTGATATGCACAGCATTCCAAATCAGAAAGAGATAGAGAGATTGATGAAGTCCATGGATAGTTACAAGAGGCCTTTCTACGATGGGGAAAAGCATGTAATTCATACGTGGAAAAATCCTTTTCCTAAGATGCATTACTCCAATGACAAGGATAAGAAGAAGATGGATGTAGAGGAAGAAGAAGTCATCGAAGGTAAGAACGAGATCAAGGAGGAAAAGGAACAGATGAAGGTTGAAGTGATAGATAGGAAAAAGGAGATGATCAAGGAGAACCTGACATGCTACTTCTTCAGGGAAAACTTCATTGATAACCCAGAAATCCTCTTGGGATATCCGATAGTCCAGAGCAAATCCATGTATGGAAAGGAGAAGATTGAGTTATATCCGATACCTCAATTACTCACATATGAAGCCTTCCAAATGCAGACCTCCAATCCTCAAGCCGATAATAACAACCCCTTGTTTGGTTCGTTATCAGCCTTCCAGCCCAAGATTAAGGCAGCCAATAACCAGTACTTCAACAACTGGCTGCCGATATATGTCAACGAGGCCCATTACCAGAAGAACTTAGAGACGATCAAGAACGCGATAAAGACCATTAAGAACGAGGCTCAATTCACTCCAGAACAGATCTTCGATATATTGCCTATAATCCTCAACAAGATGATCATCGGGATATTCAGCGGCAAGTCAATCATATCCACATCCTACATTACCTGTTACTTCCACTACGTGCTCTTATTCAAGCGTCTCTGCCGAGAATACCAAGAAGAGTTCAACACTTATGTCAATAAGCGCATAAACCTCATAACGATGAATGACTACGAGGTGAATAAGAAGATAGTTCCAGATATCGGCGACTTCTTCATGCTGGTTTTCCTTAGTAATAAGGATATGTCCTCGCCAGAAATGATCAAGATCAAGACAGTCCTTGTCGAAGAGTTCCTCATCAGACAGATCTTCTGGATATTCCATGGCCCAGATTGCCAAATCACGATGAGGGAAAAAGTGAGTGCTCTTAATAACATTGTAAGGTTAAATGATGATGTCTACCTGGACAAATTCCATAATGATCCCGACTTCAAGATGAGGTATCTAGATATCTTTAATAAGGAGCTTCATAACAAGAACATCTATCACAAGGTCATTAATACCATAGCAAATGATAGGAACTTCCTCTGGAATTACCAGAACAACTTCAATTACGCTAAGCGTTCAGCTGAAAGCAGGATCACACAGAGCTTCAAGAAGCTCTACAACGAGTGCAGCGACTGGGGAAGAAGCAAACTCAATAACATCATCAAGGAGAACATGAGGTTCGGAGACTTCTTCCTCGAAGATGAGAAGGATATCAGAGCAGGGTTGTACGATGCATGTCAGGTGAACCAGATCCTCAAGGGTAACAATGAGAACACTCCTCAAATGATGGAAGTTATGAAGTACGCTTATGAATCCCAAAAGGGAAACCAGCTTCTACTGATAACCTTCTTGGTTCTGAATAAGTTAGGAGAAGAAGGCTTCATGGATGAGCTTGAGAAGAATTACGGGATATACGTGGATGTGGATGCGTTCTTCTTGGAGATGAAGAAGAAGCTGAAGGAGATCAAGAGCTATAAGGAGTTATATGAGTTCATCAAGGTCGACCTTGGAAAGGACAAGACAGAGCTTGAAATCATCGTTGATGCCTATGAAAAGGCTAAGCAGAAGAGATATATCAGGGATCCGAATGAGAGCCTTAGGAGCAATAACATCTACCAAGTACCTCAGTACCATAATGATTACCAGAACAACTATGGTAATCAATACAGGTATCAAAACAGGTATAACAGAGGTAGAAGATGGTAAGGCGAATAAGAAGGAGGATAAAGGGATTAAGGGTTAACGTGTAGTGCAAAAACCTGTAAATAAATTATATATAAAATAATTTTTATTATTAATAATTATTAATAATAATATTTAATTTAATTATTAAAATTAATATTAAAATTTTTTTTCTTTTTTTATTTAATTAAAATTAGTTTAAAAAATAATTATTATGGGGATTGGGGATTGGGGGTTTGGGGGGGGGGGGGGGGGGGGGGGGGGGGGGGGGGGGGGGGGGGGGGGGGGGG
>JBGUQI010000003.1:0-59010 GCA_045130875.1 Bacilli bacterium
GACTTATCCAGATTTGAGATATTAAGTAATTATCATTACTTAGTATCTCATCCAAGCGGTTTCCCGTTTGGAAGATTACAAGTATGCACTTATTTGAAATTTTATGCAAGCATTTTTTTAAAAATTTTTTAACTTTTTTTATTTTTAATACTTTTATTTTATATATAAAATAACTTTTTTGATTTTTTTTATAAAAATATTTTATTTATTTTCTTTTTTATGGAAAATTTATATTTATTTATCGCTATTTTTGCGCCTATATATACGTGTGTATGCATATATCTAATTAATAATAAATAATAAGAAAAATAAGAGTTGGTGTTATTATTTAAATATGAAACAACATCAATTAACTCCTGGTCCATTACTAAACGAAGAAGGAAATCTCTCTGAAGCCGGATTTGCTTATGGTTTAGTAAAAGAATACGACCGCAAAAAGATCAAAGGCTTAAAGAGCAGAATCAAAGAATGGGATTATTATTTCATCAACGATGATGAATATGGCATCGCATTAACCATTGATGATAATTCCTATATGGGTTTGGTCTCTGTCTCAGTATTAGATTTTAAAAACAACACTGAAGTCACCAAGTCCTATATGACCTGGTTAACATTTGGAAAGACAAACTTCCCTTCCTCTTCTAAAGACGGCGATGTCTTCGCCGAAGGAAAGAACTATTCCATGTATTTCCAGAACAAAGATGGCAAGAGAAAACTCGTTTGTTCGATGAAAAACCTTGCAAAAGGCAAAGATTTTAAATGTGATATCACTTTAAATGAAACCACAGATAAGTCTATGGTTATCGCTACACCATTTAAAAAGAAGAAACATTTTTATTACAATCAGAAGATTAATTTATTAAAAGCTAGAGGTTATTTCTCCTTTGGTGAAATTAATCACCAATTAAAAACTACAGCCTTAGGTGTCTTAGACTGGGGTAGAGGTGTGTGGACATATTCCAATACTTGGTATTGGTCATCATTAAATGCATATCAATTTGATCATCGTATCGGTTTCAACCTCGGATACGGTTTTGGTGATACCAGTGCAGCTTCCGAGAACATGTTCTTCTATGATGATAAAGCTTATAAATTAGATGATATTGAATTTAAGATTCCGAAAGATGATAAAGGAAAACATAAATTCAAAGATATCTGGACAATAACTAGCAAATCACAAGATGTTAACCTAGTGTTCCATCCTATCATAGATAGATATAGCAACACGAATGCTTTAATCATTCAAAGTAACCAACATCAAGTATTTGGTTATTTCTCTGGAACCATTAAAGTGGAAGGGAAAACAATATTATTAGATCATCTTCTCGGATTTGCCGAGATGGTAAAGAATCGCTGGTAAAAAAATGAAGAAATTATTAATCGCTCTTTCATCTCTCACAATGATTTTTTCATTGTGTGGATGTAATCAAAAACCCAAAGAAACCAAATTAAATAATTGTTCCATCCATCATGATGATGAATTTGGTGGAGCATATATCGATATCTCCATCAGTGGTTTTAATAAATTAGGATTCGCCTTTGGCGATAGTCTCGATTTATCTTTCTCCAATGGGGTGAAATACGAAGATATCGGCTATTACAGTGGTTATTATGTCGCCGCGGGACAAGAACTTGTCGTTGGTTATCCAGGATATGACTATATCAAGTTCTGTATCAATTATGGCGAAGATGTCTATGTAAACAACAATTTTGATGTAAAGACTAAAGTCACTATTACTGTTAATGAAAAAGGTAAATACTTACCAATCGAAGAGATGCTAAGTATTAAATATAGCGATGATATTAATGAATACGATGACGAAGAACAATTCGCTAACTTCAGAGAAATATCTATGTCGGCGGTTAAAGCTAAGACTATCTATAGAGGAGCGTCCCCTATTGATAACCGCCGCAAAAGAGCCTCTATAGTCGATGGATTATTAGATAAATATGATATTGCTTTAGATATCGATTTAGCGGACACACGTGCCACAATAAATGACTTCTATAAGGAAGAAAGCTTTAATTCACCATACTTCAAAAATTTAGATGAAGATGAAAAAGTTTTACCTTTAGGTATGGGTGCGGCTTATAAGTCAGATGATTTCTCTAATAAATTAAAAGATATGTTCATAGGCATTCTCAATAATGATGGACCATATTACATTCATTGCTTAGAAGGTAAAGATCGTACTGGTTATGTCTGTATGGTTATCGAAGCGATGTGTGGCGCTTCTTATGAAGACCTCATTGATGATTACTTCATCACTTATAACAACTATTACAAAATAGAAAAGAATACTGAGAAGTATAATCTCATTAAAGAGATTCACATCGATGAGATGATTAGATATGTTTTCAGTTTTGAAAAGAGTGTGAATCTATTAACCGCTAACTATAAGAGTAAAGTTGATGATTATCTACTCGCTATTGGTTTAGAAAGAGAACAAATAGATACTATAACTAATAAATTAAAAGCATAAACAAAAAGATTCCCTTACTGGGAAATCTTTTTTTGATATTCTTCATAAATTCCAAATATGCTTAATGGTGAATCACCATATAGGCCAGTTTCATCATCTTCAATTAAATCCACGACTTCAGAATTATAAAGTCTATCTCTAGCTTCTTCGATAGATATTTTATAGTTATCAGCAATGAGTTCAGACACTCTTGTGATAATAATTGTTTTTGCTAATAAGTGTTCCATTATCTGACCTCGTAACTATCAATAAATTTCAAATGTTTCAAAGAGATATCTGTACAAAAAGCTATTTGAGCATTTATTTTTTGAAATTTTAATCTCTCGAGCGCGTCTTCCTTACGCATGACACCTTCAATTACATAAAGAATTGTTTCGCCAACAGTATCATCCGCTATTTTACCTTCCACTATATCAAAATCATGTTGCTTACTTTTAGGGTTGGAGCGGCATTTAATAATCATCTCTAACCACTCTAAATCAGCTTCTGGAAAATTTTTATAGTTAAGATTCTTTTTTTCCTCATCCCATTCAAAGACACTAACAATAGCAGTATGTCCCTTTTTTATTTTTCTTTTTCTAAATGCCATCCTTTCGGCTTGCTCTTTAATAGGAGTCAGATAAAAAGCCGCACCAAAATCCCTACCAATTTCAGACAAAATGATTTTGGGGTCTTTTACCTCAATATTAGAACCATGATAAAGGATCATTTGTCTTCTCCTTTTAATAATGAATCAAAATAATCATTTAAATACTCAAATGACATACCATGTAAATCTTCATAGTCTTCTTTTAATTCTTTAATTACGTGTTCTTTAAGCATTTGCCTATAAACTTCTCTGCTCTTTTTTTGTTTATAAGAGGCATATTGTTCCACACACATAATAATGAAACGATTGATTTTCTTATCATTTATAGAGTTAAGTCTAGTGGCTCTTTCCCTGTTTGTGGTAGGTAATGATGCATCTTTTAAAACAAAGGAAATACCTAATGCATCAAACAATTTTAAAAGAACATTAATAGAATAATTTCCTTTACCATTCTCTATAGATGACAAAGTAGATCTTGTAATACCGACTTCTTTAGCAAGGTCACACATTCTCATATTTTGTGACAATCTTTTTTCTTTAATTGTCTTTCCAATAGATACCATATTTTCCATACCTTTATTATATTCTATATAAAGATAATGTCAAAAATATTTTACATTAAAATATATAAAAAGAGTGCTAACTCTTTGAGTTAACACCCCTTAAGAATCAGAAGATACTATTTATCTTCTTTTTCTTTTTTCTCACCAATTACTTTTTGGCCGAAGTAACCAAGTAATAAGGATTTTAGATCAATGCCTAAG
Source organism: Bacilli bacterium (assembly GCA_045130875.1). Taxonomy (GTDB): domain Bacteria; phylum Bacillota_I; class Bacilli_A; order RFN20; family CAG-826; genus RUG13091. The sequence continues at coordinate 3,837 of JBGUQI010000003.1, forward strand.
GTCTTATTTAAACCGGCAAAGATTTGATCTCCGTGGGTTTGAATCTCTTCCACTAATTTGGCTTCATTGCCACTTCCATACATGGTGATTCCATCGATTTGTGATAATGCGGCAGCGATGGGTTCAGCATATGCTCTCACAGTTTCTGGTAAGACATTGGATTCGAGGATCAATTTCAATGTCGCCGCATCATTATAGGATTTCATGGCTTCGGCTTTGGCTTTGATGGCATCAGCTTCGGCTTGTCCTTTAGCTTCGATACCTTTGGCTTCAGCGAAAGCTGCCTCTCTATTGGCATCGGCTTCAATCTTCACTGCGGTCGCGGCTTGTTCACGAGCATTTCTCTCAGCTTCCGCGCCTACTTTCTTGATTTCGGCTTTTCTTTGAGCTTCCACTAAATCAGCTTCTGCAGCTGCTTTTCTCTTAAATAATTCGGCTTCTGCAGCTTTTTCGGCAGCATATTTCTCAGCATCAGCTTTTTTATTGATGGCAGCAGAGAGTTTCTTTTCTGCTAATTCGACTTCCTTGTTTCCAAGTTCAACTTCACGTTCTCTCTTAGAAATTTCGGCATTTGTGGTCGCCACATTGATCTCTTCTTGTCTCTTTTGGGCTTGAATTTGATATGCAGCATCAGCGTCCGCTTTGGCGGTATCACTCTTAATCTTTAATTCCGCTTCCTTAAGAGCATATTCAGTATTCTTTTGCACAATAATGGTCTTAGAATTGACTTCCGCTTCATTGGCATCTTGTGCAGCTTTGGCTCTAGCGATAGAGACATCTCTTTCTGCATTCGCTTTAGCGATTGCGGCTTCTTTAGAGATTTGGGAGATGTTATCGATACCTAAGTTCTCAATAACATTATTGCGATCAGAGAAGTTTTGAATATTGAAGTTCACGAGTTCAATACCTAACTTGCCCATATCTGGGATGACATTCTCCTGCACTTTTGTGGCCACGCCTTTTCTATCTTGCACTAATTCGCGAATACCGACTGTACCGACGATTTCTCTCATATTGCCTTCAAGAACTTGTTTGACTTGTTCAATTAAGTCATCTTGGCTCATGCCTAATGTGGCTTCAAAGGCTCTTTCTAATAATTCTGGATCACTAGAGATTTTTAAGTTAGCCACACCATCAACATTAATGTTGATAAATTCGTGGGTTGGGATGGGTTCACGTGTTTTGATATCCACTTGGAACACCTTTAAGGAGAGACGGTCTTTTCTCTGCAAGAATGGGATTCTCCAACCCGCTTTTCCTCTTAATATTTTTCTCTTACCAAGACCAGAGATCATAATCGCTTCATCTGGTCCCGCTTTGGTATAGGAGCAAGCTAAGAAAATAATTAATAAAATTAGCAAGATTACTCCACCGATAATAGCAAACACAATCCATAACATAGTTTTTCCCTCCTTTTCTGTTATTTTTTAGTTGTTATCCCCTTTTACATGAATAGTGAGTATATTCTCTTCACTATCCCACGATGTTTCATATCTGACTGGGGTTGTCGATAATTTGATTCCGATGGATTCACTTAGTTGTTTCATTAACGAAACAGAAGAGATCCTCGCAAAACTTTTGTGTCGTTCAATCTTTAATAAGCAGCTTTCATCTAAGTCACCGCTTTCCACGACACTTTGGGTTAAAGGTTGAATAGCGATATTTCCTTTATCATCGATACCAACTTGCACACGATAGGCAGTCTCGAATGGATACATCGCTGTGGTGTTGAGAGTCATGTAACTTGAGTAGAGTGAGGCCACACCATTCTTCGCTTTAACATTAATCCATTTAATCATAATTATCCTCCTTTCAACATTATTATACATAAAAATACATTTACATACAAAAGAAATCGAAAAAATCGTATTTTTATTGAATTAGTCTAATATTTTTTTATGTGTAATTATTAAATAATTATAATTTTTGAATAATAATGTAAAATAAAATTATTATGGCAAAGAAGTATCCTCAAATTGACCCAAATCTCCCCATTAAAAGAGTGTGGACAATCTTTTATTTAGTCATCCTTTCTATCGCGATGATTATGACCACAAAGAACAGGGTGAAAATCGTTAAGAAAAACAAATTACCAAAACCGCCTTATATCGTTTTATCCACACATGCATCGATGTTAGATTTCTATATCGCTTTAAGAGCGACATTCCCTCATAAACCCTATTGGATTTCCACCGTGGAAGAATTCATTCCTCGCTTCTTTATCTTTAGAAGAATCGGTGTCTTAGCAAAAAGAAAATTCACTAATGATCCAAAGGGCGCAATGAGATATTTAGAAGTATTACAAAAGAAGAAAATATTAATTATCTATCCAGAAGCTAGATACACATTTGATGGCGAAAATGAAAGAATTGATAAGAGTATTGGCAGGTTTATTAAAACCGCGAATGTTCCAGTGGTCTTTATCAAATGTCATGGCGACTATCTATATTGCCCTCAATGGAGTGATCGAAAATATCGTAAAGTTCACCCCATCATCGGTGAAGTTAAAACCATTCTTAAGAAGAGAGATATCAATAACTTAGAGGCTTCTGAAATTCAAGATTTCATCGAAAGTCAATTTGATATGTCAGAAGAAGCCTGGGCCAGAGACCATAATATCCGTAATAAATATAATAATCGCGCAGTCGGATTACATAGAATCCTCTATAAGTGTCCACATTGTAAAACAGAATTTGAAATGACTTCTAGAAGTCACTATTTAGTGTGCAAACACTGCAACACTATCTATGACTACTTAGAAGATGGGACATTATCCAATAGAAATGGAGAATCATTATTCTCCTATCCTAGTGACTGGTATAAATGGGAAAAAGAATGCGTCAAAGAAGAAGTTAAAGAAGGAACATATCACTTTGAAGATTATGTCCGTGTCGAAAAACTATTAGGCGCAAAGATTGGCTTTGTTCCTCAAGAAGGAACATATTATCTCACCCACGATATTAAAGAAGGTCTCACCGTGAAAGGTGTGGATAATGATTTTGTCTTTAATAGACCATCATTACAGAGCTACGCAATTCATATTGAATATAACTATCTCGATAGAGGAGCTTTCCTCGAATTAGCGGATATGAAAGATGTCTATTTCATGTACCCGTTAAATCACGCTGATCAACTCACAAAAATCCACTTCGCTGTGGAAGCCATCTACGACCACTTAAAACCCAAACTCAAATAATATATATAATTGTTTTATTAATTTAATAAGGCACTTATTTTCAATAGGTGTTATTATTACACTATGAAAAAGCTTACCTTGATTGGTCTTTTTTCTTTAGCCGCTGTTTTAGGTGTTGCTGCTTTAACCACCATAAACAAAAGCTTTTATCCATTAGCCTCAGAGACTGAAGGCTATACTTTAACCCTTAATTCTAATAACTGTGGATTTATCCCTAGCACTAGATCCTCAGGTCAAAGTAATAATAGCAATAGCCCCACTACCTCAAAAGGTAACCCCATTATTTTTTATTACACATACGCGATGAGACAAAGTGGCTATGCGATGAACATCAACGCTTCCACAGGAAGCATCGCTAATGTCACCCCATTAACGGGTTTATTCTCTGTTCTTGTGAATTATTCCGGTGCGGAATGTCAACTTTCCTACGGAAATGGTTATAACAGCTATACAGGTTCTATCAATATTCAAAGCGGTGTCAGATATGAAATCAACTATGTCACCCACTTTAAGATTTCATCTTTAGGAACTGGTACCTCAAGTATCTCTAGCATTACCGCGAGATATTCCTGCGGTGCTCATGAAGACTTAGGCCCTGTCATGACCCACACACACCACGGTTATCATTACCTTGCTAAAGAACCAACATCATCTAAACCAGGTAACAAAGAATTCTACGCTTGTGATGAATGCCAATACGTCTCTTTAACCAAAGAAGATAATGGAACATATATCGATGCTGTTTTAGCGTATGATCTCCCCACAAATCACATTGCCTATCTCGCTCCTTTATATAATTTACATAACGAATATTTACGAAATCCCCCGCAAATCCCCCATCCAATTGCGGTAAATATGGAATTACCTAACTCCACTTATAACATCGATAAGACGGGTGGAAGCGATTGTTCTGCTCTACTTCAACAAGCGATGAATAACCTCGCTCTTGCCGGTGGAGGCACCATCTATCTCCCTGCGGGTAAATATCGATTAAATAGCCATATCATGATTCCTAATAGAGTCACTCTTGTGGGTGAATTCTATGGTCCTAATTCCAGTAACTATGGAACAGTGTTCTTATGCTATAAGAGCCATGATACTTCCGTCCCATATTATGAAGATTCGCAAATCCATATTGGCTCTAATGCTGGTATCAACGGCATTACATTCTATTATCCAAATCAGAACATCAACAGTGTAACTGAATATGGATATACATTATCCGTATATCAAAATGCTGCCTGTAATATGGCAAACTTATTCTTCATCAATTCATATAATGGTATAACCATTAATGACCCCAACGGGGGAGGCGGAGAACTCTGTAATATTGAAAATGTCTACGGCACATTCTTAAAGAATGGTATCGTCGGATATTGTCAAACTGATGTTGGTTATTGGACTAATATCAATATTTCACCTTCATATTATGAAAATGCGATAAGCCCATATAGATGTAGTAACGCTACTGCATTATATAAATACACAAGAAGCAATCTAACAGCCCTCACATTAGGTGATTTAGATGATTATGGGTTACAACACATTAATGTTGATAATGCGGAAATTGGAATCTATTTCCCTGCAGAATGTACTAGACCAGTACAAAACTACTGGGGCTTCTTAAATGATGTCAATCTCACTGATTGTTTAACTGGTGTTGTCTGCCGTGGAACTTATTCTCAAGGTGCGGCAGTATTCACCCACTCCTCATTAGGAGATATCGTTAACACCGCTAGATTTGGCATGCTTAAATTATCTAAATCTAGATGGGATAGAATCTTGGGTGAAGGCAAGACCACTATTGAAATCGGTTCTGAAGATTATGAAGCCGCTCCCGCTGTGGATGATTCATATGCTTATAACATTCCTAACTATCTATATTATTTCGATAGTTTTGATGCTTCTGGCGCCACTGATATCAGTGCGGCTTTACAAGCAGAGATAGATAAAATCTATACCGGTGGTTTAATCGTCTTAAAGAATGGTACATATCGTTTAGATAATCCAATTACCATTCCTGATAATACGATGATTACATCCTTCGGTACCGCTTATACAAGAAGCGCTCACGGAGAAGGTAGTAATGAATTAGTTAAATTCATTTCTTATAGCGATGATGCGTGTCTTAAATTAGGTAACTATTCTGGTGTTAATGGCATCCGTATTTATAATGCCTATAAAGACCCAGATACTGCTTATAGCAAATTATCTAATAATCAAAGCGATCCGTTTGTCGCAGTTGTTGGTATTGGTCACCACTGCTTTGCGATTAACTCTGAGGCATCACTTACCTTCACCTCTTTTGATTTTTCTAATGTCGAAGGCCATTATATGAAATACTGCTATGGCGCAGCCTATGAAACATTTGTGAAAGCCGGTGTCTCTGGTAAGATTATCTCTTCCTTATCTAATATGAGCTTTATCTCTAGACAAAGCGTTGCGGCTTACGCAGTTGCAAATAATACTGCTTTAGAAAAATACGATCTATTTGAAACCACAGAAGAAGAATTTGAATTTGTGAGAAATCTCACTAGAGACTATACGACAATGATTGTCATTAATGGTTCCTCTAATGAATTATTATTAAACTGTTTCACTTATGGTTATAAGTGTTTAGTGAATTCCACTAATTCAACCGTTTTAGCGGTCAATACTTCTATCGATTATCTAAAAGATAATAACTATGCCTACATCGTTAATGGAGGCGATGTCACAGTCTGTAACACCTTTAGAGTCTTTGGTAAATCATTCAATCTTATTTCTGGACATCTCAAGATGTATGGAAGATTTGATTTCACCATGAAGAAAGAAAGATTCTTTGATTCTAATATCAGCACAGATGATCCATATAGCATCTTGCCCGGTGGAGATTTAACTGTTCAATCATTAAGCACATGTGAAAGCAATACCGGTGTAAGTGGTGCTTCTCGTAGTATAATTAGAAAACACAGCGGGACTTATTCTTGGAAAGCTGATGACCAAACTTATCCAGCAATTGCCTACACCTTTACTGCTCGTGATATCTCATCTTTCTTTAACAAGGGTTATTTGAGATTCTATCTATATTGTTCAAACATCAATAACAAAGGTCATAATGGAACAGTAGAGTTAACTTCTTCCGGAACATGTGATGATCAAGAGATTACTTTTGACATTAATACTCAAATTAAATCTACTGGTTGGAACGAGATTATCGTTGAATTATCCACAGGTTCAAAAGGCTCTGAAACGGAATTTAACCGTGCAGCTTGCAACTATTTCCGCTTTTATGCCCTAGAATCAAACTGCACTTACTATCTCGATGATATCGATTTCATCTATGAAACAGAAAACTACGATAGAATCATCATCAACGAATGTGAGACTAATGATAATGTCGTGGGAGCAACGATTGCTAATTTCTCAATGTATGGAGAACATAGCTGGAAATCTAATGAATCATATAACACAGTATTTGCATATACTTTCTCAGCGATTGATATCTCTTCATATATGAACGCTAATGGTTATCTATCCTTCTATTTCTATTGTGTGGATAGAAGTAAACTTGGCACACAATTATGTGTGGAATTAACTTCTTCCGGAACTTGCGATCAAAATGAAATATGTTTAGACATAAATAACTATGTCACAAGAGATGGATGGAATGAGATAAAGATTCCACTTACCACTATGCACGCAGGAAGTGTAAGCGATTTCAATCCTGCAGCCTGTAATTACTTCCGCTTATTCACATTAGGCTCAGGTTGTTACTTCTATCTGGATCATATAATGATTACAAAGTAAAAGCATTGGCGGAGCACCAATGCTTTTTTAAAGAGAAAAAATGAATGCTTTTAAGGCCTTCTCTTGGCCTTGTTGATTTCTGATGAAGGGTCATTTAGTTGATTTCTATGATAACCCTCCACTACGTACATTAGCACTAAGGAGACAAGTGCTAAACCTAATGATGTTCCAGCGATGATAAAGAAAGGAAGGTTGCCTAAGGCATATTTACCAATCGCGGGTCTAAAACCAAAGAGATACACAAATATCGCGTAGGCAGGAACTGTGAATAATGTCAACGTCACCGCCCCTTGATAGAATTTGATTCTCTCCATTTTGGATTCAAAGGATGAATCCCAATCGAGGACCATAATACCTAGGAGATACACTAAAGGAGACAAGCATATCAAGATAATCCATACGAACATATCTGGTCTGTAGGTATTGAATCTATTGATGAAGAATTCTGTAAAGTCTTTCATTTTCGTCCTCCGATTATGCCCATATTATAAAACAGGTTTTTGAGATATGTGAGGACAAAAAATGACCGATGATAAAGTATTTAAAAAGGTGAGGTTTTCCCCACCTTTATATATATTATTTATTATCTTTATTCTTTTTATCTTTCGTAGGCTTTTCAGGTTCTACGGTTTCGTAGTTCTTTTTGTTAGCCTTGAAATGATATTCATCATTTAAATCACGTGCGGTTTCGATTTCTTTAGCCACTAATAAGGCTTTATATAAATCCTTATCTAAACGATTGATAAAGACACTCATCTCCACTTCATCAACTTTATCCCAGTTATTTAATAATACCTTTGTGTCATTCAAAGATTTTTTTAAATATCTAATGGTCTTTTCATATTGGTTAGAAGCTTCGATATTGATGCTTTCACAACTACCGATACATCTAGTTAATGCACGTTTAGTTTTCTTTAATTCATTCTTTGTTAACTTATTATCAGATAGATAAGTAGAGAATGTGGTATAGACCAAATCAACGTGTTGTACAGTGGTTCTACCTCTACTAGTCATCTTACCAACGATGATACCAAAGGCCACAAATCCGATTGTGATAACCACAATCCACCAGATATTCATCTTTAAGAAAGCGTTCATATCGATATATCTGAATTCTAATTTGATACTATCGAGTTGTACACCTTCATAGAAAGCAGTAACTGTATAGTCAGCATTACCTGGTTTTAATAATGTTAATGTCGCATTATCATTCACCACATATTTATTCTCAGGAATATCCTTTTTATCCTTATCGATAATCTTCCAATCAATCTTGATGTTCTGGAAGATAGTAATACCTCTAATATCCACGGAAACTATTAAGTCTTCTTTCGCGGAATGGAATGTATCGGGCACCACAAGTTTAGCGACACCATAAATACCTTCCAAAACACGGACATGAACGGTCTTAGTCACCTTTGGTGAATACTTGCTTTCCGCACTGACAGTTAAATCCACCATTCCAGCCCTTAGAGCCTCAATTGTGACTCTTCCATCATCTTGTTCGACAAAGTCGATAATGTTCGCTTTATTGACCGACCAGTCGTAATAGAAGACCTCATCTTCACTATTGGATAAGGAAGGAATGATATCTAAGGTGTTTCCACCCATTAATAAATTAACTTCATCAGGAACATTGAGATTAATAGTCTCAACTTCTTCACTGGCTAAGACAACTTCTAATGGACTATAGAAGACACCAGATAAACGGTTTGCAAATTCCACGGTGAGATCGGTGTATTGGAATCTAATATCATAGAATTGGAATTGCCATTTACCGACGAATGGAACAGAGAAGGTTGTATGAGTAAAGTCTTCCACGTAGTCGTATTGAGAAATGAGATAATTAAATAATTGAATACCGGTATATTCTTTGAAACGGTTCTCTTCCGTATCAAACATATAGTATTTACCTTGTGCAGGCATCTCATTGAGTTCATCTATTTTGCCATCATTATATAAAGAGATTTCTTGTTCAGTAGGAACATAGTAATAATGGCTTGGATCACCAGTCGCTGGAAGAGCGGAGCCATCATATAATTCATGGCCTCTTTCCTTATCCATCAAACGGACAGGGATAATATTAATTCTTAATCTTGAATTAGAGGATAGATTTAGTGGTACACCATCGAGGTCGCCCATATAGAATTCACACGCGTGTTCTGAGTCTCTTTGAATGGTGTCTCTATTGGAATATCCATCAATTTTCAGCTCAAATCCCGGGTCTTTTAACTGAACAGGGCGGGAATAGTAACTATATTCCTTGCCACCAGAAACGAAGGTGACAAGGGATCTAATAACCATCCCTTGACGAGGATGTTCGATGATAAGGCCAGAGACGACATCATCACCATAATCAGCAATAATAGAAGAATCATCCGCGATTAAAGTGTGCTCATATTTACATGTCCATAAATTATAATCAGGAAGGATTTCGGGATTAGTATCAATAACCTTTCCCGCATCCGCTTTCGGGGTGACTGAAAGGATGATGCCAGCACCTCTAATGAGTGTGCCTTCATCTTCGTCTTCATAGTCATCTCTTAAGAGACGTACTTCGACGACATCACCAACATTAATGCTATTAGTGAGAGAGTTAGATAAGAAGTTTCTCGGATTATTAAATGTATAAGTTCCGGTTGTGTTATCCCAGGTAATGGTGTTTCTAGTCGCTGTGGAACCAGAAAGCATAAAATAATCCCAGGTTGCACTATCATCGTTTTTATTACTTAAGATCATGCTTCCAATCGTATTATCACCAGTGGGTAATTCTTCCACTCTCGCTCTAAAATGGAACAACTTTTTAGCATTGCCTAATTCACTCTTCATGAAGGCTCTAACGGAAGCCTCCGCAATTCTAGGTTCATTATAGTTTAATTCATCTGTGGTAAATCCATAAGGATTAGGATTGGAATAATTATTAAAGAAACCCAGAACTGGAGATGAGGCTATTAATACTTCATCAGTGATTAAAGAATATTGAGCGTTGATTCTAATGAAGTCGTTCTCATCGAATGGATCGATATGAATAACGTTGCTATTGAAGATGAGATGATATGTCACCCAATCTCCATCAGAGATGTGGATAGTAATCGTTGTGGAAATATCAGATGAAACATCGATTTCACTACTCTTAAAGACGGTGTATCCGTTTAATGTTTCATTGATGAGATACATCATGCCATCAAGAGGATTTTCAAAACCAGCATCTAAGATATCTTGTTCTTGAAAGGCCACGGGGTTGATATCACCAATCGTGTTACCTTGATAGGTATAACTAAAGAAAACAGACATGTGATCTGTCATCACATTAGGAACTTGTAATATTTCTCCTCTAAGTCTATTGAGGATGGTGTCATTCATCGTGAGATAGAAGGCATATCCATTAGGAGCGCAGAAAGCTTTCTCTAATTTGGGAGAGAAGTCTGTATTGTAATAAATACGATCAACTAACCAACCATCATCTTTAATGATTTCTTCATCCCAGTTATGCCCGTCCGCTCTTTCAATGGGGGTGGGAATATCATTATTTTGGGTATGAGATAAACCCGCTCCCGCAGGAATGGCAAATAATAAAGATAATACTGATATCGCAAGTGCTTTAAACATTTTTAATCCTAATTATTATCCAAGTGAACATCGAGTTGATTGAATGGGATGGTAATACCTTCTCTTTGGAATGCATCATAAACGAGTCTGGGGAAGGAATGGCTGACCGCAAAATAGTCACCATTATTGGCCCAAACCTTTATCGCATATGTAATCGCAGAATTATCATGTGATTTCATATAGACATTAATTTTCATTGATTTAAGAACTTGTGGGTGTTCTTGGGCAATCTGTCTTAAGATGCCTTCGACTTTGTCCATATCGGAACCGTAGGCCACGGTGAATTCCATATCGACACGTCTAATCGCTAATGAGGAATAGTTAACGATGTTACCGTTAAGAACGGTACTATTTGGTAAAACGATCTTCACGTTAGCGAAGGTAATTAATTCGACAGTTAATAATTTGATGTTGTGGATCTTTCCTTCCACACCATTGATGGAGACATAGTCACCACGTCTAAATGGTTTATTAACAATAATCAAAATACCATTGGCTAAGTTAGCGAATGAATCTTTCAATGCTAAGCCAATAGCTAAGGCAATAGAACCTAAGGAAACCACTAAGCTTTCAGTGGATAACTCTAATACTGATGCAGCGATTAAAACTGCAAGGACCACGAGTGCAATACGTAAGATAGAGACGATGAATGTCATCATCGCACCATCGATACGGGTTTTGGAAAAGATTTTCTTAATGAGAAAACCAATAAACCAGGCAATGACGAAGCCCACCACCACAATACATATGGCTAATAATAATTTAAATCCGTGTTCGGCAATATACTGACCTACTTGTTCAAAGAACTCTTCCACAAAAAAGCCCTCCATTCATTGATTAGATAATAACAAAAAGTATGTGTTATTGAAATAAAAAGAAATGTTATTTCAATTTAAAGATACTGGTTCAGACAATTAGTTAATTCAAATATCGGTTTTATTGTTTGAGTATATAACTGTTAAGATAAAATCTTAAAGCATAAACGTAATCAATCTAATGATTTTTGTTCTACCCAATCTCATTAAAGTTTAACAATCTTCTTGGCCAACCTTGCTTCATCCGCAGCATAGACACATAGATGACCATTTATCGAATCGGATAGCTTTGTAATGGTTATCATGTTCTTATCGCCATTCATATATTGAACGATGGATTTCATGATTTCATAATCACCACCAGAATGACCAGTTAAATGATTACCAGTATGCACTATTGCGTTAACATCAATCTTTTTAATATCAGGAGATGTGGTACATAGTTTATCTTTTTTAAGATAAATAATACCTTCTTCCAGTTTCCCTGATATTTCACCTCTTGTGCCAATAATATTAATTGTTCTACAAGCTTCTGGTGCACCACCAGTTAAAGTGAAAGTGCAAACTGAACCATTTGAGAATTCCACATTCACTACTTGTCTATCAACGACATCGACTTCTTTGACCTTATAAACGCAGCGACCAAAGTCATGTGTCTTTAATATTTCTTTAATCTCTTCATCGCTTAATTTACTTCTATCAAAACGAGTTAGTTCATTAGAGAAATTGGCTTTGACATAGCAATTTAAAGCGGAGAAATAACAGCTCTTTTCATATGGACATTGATAGCATCTTTCAGTAGCGCCTTTAGGAGCGTTTTCTTCTTTAAAATAATATCTCCCTCCAAAGGAGGAAACATATTTAGGAGAGGTGTTATTGTTAAGCCAACACATAATATCAATATCATGGCAAGACTTCGCTAATAACAATGTGGAACCACACTCTTTTTCATTGTTCCATTTACCACGGATATAACTACCCGCGAAATGAGCGGAACCCACATGCTCCGCCATCTCCATAGTTCTAATCTCTCCAATTTCACCATCAAGAATTAGTTGCTTAATGGTTTTATAAAATGGAGTGTATCTAAGGACATGCCCCACAAAGACAGAGACTTTATTATCATTCGCGAGTTTTTCTAATTCTAATAATTCCTTTTTATTATTAACGATAGGCTTCTCTGTTAAGATAGCCTTTTTCATATTTAATAGTTTCTTCAATACTTCATAATGGATTTGATCCATCGTTCCATTGATATATAAATCACACGCTAAATCTTTTTCTAAACATTTATCTAAATCATCAAATAATTGTTCATCAGAAAGGTGATATAGTTGCTTAGCTAATAACAAACGATCTTTATTAGAATCTACCATTCCCACAATTTGGAGTTCATCAGGGCATTCTAAAGCATAAGAAGCATAAATGCTTCCACGATCACCAAATCCGACCACAATAGCTTTAATTTGTTTCATCTAATCACCCCAAATCTCTTTAGAAAACACCAGCGACAGAAACGGTGCAATTGTAGGCATCTCTAAAGGCAAGTTTATTACGACCCACGAATTCACTAGTCACTCCAAAATCAACATCGAATGTCATTGTCTTGGAGACAGAGGCAGAAACACCACTAATCAAGTTAACAAACTCAACAGTTAAGGTAATGTTGTTGTTACCATTATCAGTTACTGTAGTATGAATTAATATTTTTTCATAACCAGACATTCTCACTCCACTTTCAGTGGCAAAGGCTGTGCCAGCAGCACCAGCGCCACCCAAAGAACCACCATAGATATAACCATGAACTGTGGTAATAGAACCTAAATCATAATTATCAATACGGACATAGCCTCTGCTTGCTCCATCAATACCATCGTATGGAATACCAAAGACAAAGTAGTTATCGTTATTGGTAATTGATTCTAATTGATAGGTAAAGTAGACATCATAACTATTACCTTCACTAACGGAAACACCTTCAAAGATTGTTTCTGCACTTCCCGAAGTACGAGTTTGATCGTTACATTGAAAATCAGATAATGTAAACATGTTTGCTTTAGTCTCAGTAAAGACAGGTTTAACAATTGTTTTTGTGGTAATTTCATCACCAGAATGCACCCTATTTCCTTTAGAGTCAAACCAACCCACTAAGGTCTTTCCTTCGATTTCATAATCATATAATTCCAGCAAATCGCTGTTCTTTTTACCGATAAGTGAGCCATCTGGGTTTTGATAAACAACGGTTTTCTCCATATTTTGAGCACTGGAAACCACAATGGTTCCATTGTTAATGCCACTGATACGGAGTGTGCGGTTAGTATTATTAGCAAAATAATTTGCTCCTAATGTTACTTCTTTTGTGCGCAATGGTGAATCGATTTCATCGCCAGTTCCACCAGGATAAGTAACAGGGTTATACATTTTATCGACCCCAATTTGATATCCCACTCTGTATTTATTTGTAGCTGAATCTAAAAGATGGGCAAAGATATGAACATTAATCTCTTGGCCTTGTTTAGCATTAGCGGCTTTAGGGAAAATAACCCAATCTGTTAAAGAATCAGCGAGGATATAACCTTTCATGCTTCCATCATTTTCAGCATTATTTGTTTCTAATCTAAATCTAATTCCTGCTTCATTGTATTGATTGAATAGATAAACAACAAACTGATTATCACCGGAAAGGATTTGATAATTAAAGGAGAGCCATAAATCAATACCGTTTGGATCTAATGGACGACTACCAAATATATGAGTTCCGGTACTACTGTTTGGAACACTTGTGTGATCCGCGATACCATAATCGCTTAATGTGGTAGGAGTAATAACATCAGCGGAAGTTGCTTCTTCCATATCATAGGCATCTTTAATACCTTCACTACATCTAATACAATGACCTTCTTCATTAAATGTATGGCCTAAAGCGGGAAGCACTAAATCATCATCGGATTCAATGATAGACTCACCTGCTTCATCATAGAATTTAACTCCCGGTTCATATGCACATGTGTAATATGCACGTGTTCCACTTTGAGTACAAGTCGCGGATACACCAGCGTGATAGGTCATATTATGAGTAAGAGGTAATTCAATCTCACTGAATGGGACGGCTTCTCCATCTTCAGTTAAGAAATATTTATGACATCTATTACATTCGTAATATTCGATATTACCGTGTTCTTGGCAGGTTGATGTTTTAGGATCGTGATGCACTAAATCATGGCCGAGCTTACTACCCACATCGGTAAATGTTTGAGTGCCTGCTTCATGGCAGTGTTCACAACTAACGTAATAAACAGCGTCTTCTTCACAAGAGGCAGGAGAAACTAAATAAGCCGCATCTTTCACTTCCACATAGTGGTGAGCGTTTTCATCAGTGTATTCTCTGGTTTTAGTAGCGCTATATTGATTACCTTGGAAAGTGACTTTCGCAGTATAGGTATATTCACCATTTATAGAGCATGTTGCTTCTCTAGTTGTGGCTTTTTCCACATTAGCTTCTTCCGTTATGGAGTGGCCTTCTTCACCTTCTTCACAGTCTAAACAAGTGAATGTCGCTTTAGCTTCATAATCTTTGTTTTGGAGTTGTTTCCAAAACCATTCCACATTCTCCGTATCATAACGGTGAACATGAACTTCACTTTGTGATGGTTTAGTGGAACCACAACCCATAAGGGTGATGGCTAATGCTGAAGCAAAAACTAATTTCAATAATCCATTTTTCATAATTGTTCTCCTTACACCAAACGGATATTCTTTTCTTTATCGAATACTTGAATATCATCGATATCAATTCTAACTTTTAAATTATTATTTAAATCAATCTCTTCATCCTCAATACGAATGATTAATTTTGCCTCTTTATATTCGCATAAGAGGAATCTCTCTTCTTCGTATTTTAAGACTTGTAATGGTTTAACTTCTAAAGGACCATTTTCATCAAGATGGATTTGATAAGCATCAAACCTAAATGATAAATCTAAATCATATAATGAACGGTCATTATTGGTAATGAAAGTACGATGGGCAATTGGATTATGACAAGGGTATTCTTCATCATCGATTAAATAATCTAAGACTTTAACTTTCTTACCATTTTCATCCTTCTCTTTGTGGTAATACGCCATACCGACAATCTCGTTATTGATATTGAGATGTGGTTTGACTAACTCATTGCCATGATAGAAATCAAATGACTTAATATCAAATGATACTTTGACAGATTGACCTTTCTTAAATTCCTTGTCGCTTAACAAGAAGAAAACTCCACCATTATCTTTGAATGTGAGTAAGTATTTATCCTCAATTTGTTCGACATCATAAACCTTTAAAGATTGGCCTTTTTCATCAATTTTCACACTAAATGTAGGGATTTTGATGAGATATTCGCCGTTTAAGTCATCAAATGCTTCACTTAAATCAAAGGATAATCCACATGCTTTGAGTTGTTTGTTTTTCACTGTTCCTATCACTCTTGCGTGATCAGGAACACGAGGATTAATGACTTCTTCATTTTCACCATCAAATAGGTAGAGGTGTTTTAAATCTAAGGAGATATCAATAATCTCGCCGATCTTACTTTTATAATCAGCGTCCGCTTTTAAGGTGACGTCTGTATGGATGGTTTCACTATCATCATTGGAGACCGCAAAGACATCTTTATTAATGTCAAAGTTAACAAATAATTGAACCTCTGTGCCGAGCTCTTCAATTGACGCGATTCTTGCTTTGATGGGGAATTCAAATTTCTTTTTATCGATAGAAACATATTCACTTCTAATACCAAAAGACACTAAGGTTTGACCATCAAAATATTTAGGGTCGACTTTTAATAAATAGTCTTCTGGTATCATAAATGATACATCTGTATCTTTAACTGTTAATTTGACCTTATCTTTTTCCTTTGATAAATAGGCATTTACGAATGTTAATTGAGGGCTTCCAATGAATCCCGCAACAAACTTATTGATGGGATAACGATATAAATCTTTAGGAGTATCAACTTGTTGAATAAAACCATTCTTCATCACTACGATACGATCACCCATAGTCATCGCTTCTACTTGGTCATGGGTAACATAGATAAATGTGGTTTGAAGTTTTTCGTGTAACTTAGTGATTTCATTACGCATAGAGACACGTAACTTCGCATCTAAGTTAGATAATGGTTCATCTAATAAGAAAACCTTGGGTTCTCTCACTAACGCTCTTCCTAAAGCGACACGTTGTCTTTGACCACCAGATAAAGCTCCTGGTTTGGTTTTTAAATATTCAGTTAAGCCTAACATCTCTGCGGCTTTATTAACTTTTTCTTTAATCACATCTTTTGGCGTTTTTCTGAGTTTTAAACCAAAGGCAATGTTTTCATAAACATTTAAATGAGGATATAAAGCATAGTTTTGGAAAACCATCGCGATATCTCTATTCTTGGGTTCTAAATAGTTGACGATTTTATCATCAATATATAGTTCTCCGGCGGAGATTTCTTCTAATCCCGCGATCATTCTTAATGTTGTGGATTTGCCGCATCCAGAAGGACCAACAAAGACGACAAATTCACGGTCTTTAATCTCAAGATTAAAGTCATTGACCGCTTTTACACCATTGGGGTAGACCTTATAGATGTGTCTAAGAGTAAGAGATGACATAATAATATCCTCCTATAATTTCATTCCCGAGGCAAAATCACCACTAGAGAAATAACGCATGGATATGACCGTGGTAATGATGAGAGGGAATGAAGAAATAACATATAGCATATACATCGCACCTTGCTCTGATTTGAAGTATTCAGAAGCACTATTTAAGGTGGGCATTAACATCGTTCCGGGTTGCATGATTAATGAAGCCCATAAATAGTCGTTATAAATAGAGGCAAAGGAGCCGATGAAATGATAAAGAATAATGGGAAGCGCTAAGGGGATAGTAATCTTAAAGAACATATGGATATCATTACTACCTTCCACTTTCGCTGATTCATATATGGAATTTGGTTGTTGGCCAAAGAATGTTTTAAATAAGAATAAGGCTCCGACTTGTCCACCAGCGAGCATCGGCATCAAGTAACCATAAATGGTGTTTTCCCATTTTAATACTTGTTGCATGAATGGCACTAAGATAGGCATACCCATGATAGAGGGGAGCAACATAACGGAAATATATAAGGTGAAGATAAATCTCTTAAATGGGAATTCTTTATAAGTGAAGACATAGGCTAATATCGCACCGACAAAGCAATTTAAGAAAGCTCCCACAAAGGAGAATAAGATCGACATCCAGAAGGAATAAGATATCTTGTTCCACGCCATAACAAAGTTATCAGCAATAATCTGGAAGA
Source organism: Bacilli bacterium (assembly GCA_045130875.1). Lineage (GTDB taxonomy): Bacteria > Bacillota_I > Bacilli_A > RFN20 > CAG-826 > RUG13091. The sequence continues at coordinate 21,583 of JBGUQI010000003.1, forward strand.
CGTTTCCTTCAAGAAGTCCAAAGATACCATTGGAAACAATGTTCGCATTAGTCTTACAAGCATTGAGGATGGTAATGAATAAAGAAAGAAGTGAGAAAAGGGTACACAAAATGAGATAGACAATGATGAATGCCTGGAATCCACGATGGTTATGAGAATATCTAATATATTTCTTTCCCATATTAGCTTTCCTTTATCCTCTTTCTTAAAGCGAGGTATGTCATAAAGAACAATATGACAAATAACACTGTGGCATAAGCGCTGGCTAAGCCATAGTTTCTTTCGCTGGCATTCATTAACATATACATTTCCACAATCGGTGTGGAAACCACTCCCGGCATGCCACCCATCGCGATGTAGACACGGGAGAAGTTCTGTATAGAGGCAATGATTGTCATAATGACAACATATTTTATTTGAGGAGCGCATAACGGAATATCGATTTTCACAAATCGTTTAAAGACAGAGATACCATCAATTTCCGCGGCCTCATAATATGAGGAGGGGATATTCATCATCGCTCCATAGAAGATTAAATAACTACCCACAAAGGGGAAGCCCATCAAGATGAGCCATATCATATTAAAGTAATCACTTTGTTGGAAGAATAGTATCGGTGTCCCACCACTGGCTTTAATGATGCTATTCACCAAACCATAATCACCATATATACCTGTTCGCCAAATCAGTAATGAGGCGATGCCAGGAACAATTCCAGGAATGAATAGTAATGTCCTAATAACACCCGATAATTTCTTATGTCTCATCAACGTTAAGAAGAAGGCAAAGATTAATGGAGGCACTATAGCGAGAACCACATCCGCCACCAAGAATAAAACCATGTTTCCAAAGTGGGCTAAGGATTTTACGTTACCAAATATCTCTATATAGTTAGCGAAGTTGTTCCATGTCTTAATATCACTAATTCCGGCTTTATAATCGTAAAAAGAGGTGAAAATTGCTGCAATTCCTGGATAATAGCAGAATAAACACAAGATAAATATCGATGGGAAAAGTACGGCATAGATAATCCAATGCTTTCTTAATCCCTTCAGTACTTCAAGGACTTTCATCATCACTGGTTTAAAGATATAAGCTAACCATGAGATAGCGGTAACGACGAATGAAATCGCTGCGATAATAATGAAGACAATGAATAAGACTTCGATGACTTTACTATTAATTTCATCGGTCACAATAAAAGAAGAGAGATAACTATATCCCGCTTGTCTATTTACTGGATCGCTAAACTTATAAATAATGGTGTCTTTTTGTTCGTTGTAGAAGGAGCGGTCCACTCTAGTGGAAACCTTGACAGTATATTTCATCGTCTCTTCTTCTAAATCGATAACTGACATCATCGGTGTACTATCTTCGTAATACACCATCGCTGTAGTTCCTACGTCATCATATCCAAAAGCATTCTTATCTGGATTAGTTGTTAAGTTATAGGGGAAGACAAAGTCTTCATCGTATTCTAATAACTCTTCCAAAGGATTGGTGACATCACGTGCGGCATTTAATTGTTCCACACTATAACGATAGAAACCTCTTTGCTTATCCACTAAAAAGATTTTGTCATCATAGGTGATAGTTCCCGCCATTGAACTAGGATTAGTGTAGAAAGAGAATTTATCTGCGGTTAATTGTTCTTTGGGTATCTGCACTTCATGTGTATCAGCGTCATAGCTATCCCATCCATGATTAGTGACTATTTGTTCATTGATTTCATCATCGCTTAAAGTGGGATCACTTTCTTTGATGGTTTGATATTCGTTTTCGTAAATAATTCGATAATCGGAACCGATGAGATTTTTATTAATCCTACGTATATAGTTACTTGTGTAAATATAAAGATAATTTCCTCTCACATTAAAGGAGAATATCTTCACCATTTTGGAGCATACTAATTTGTAACAATCTCTATTGTTATTTACTTCGTAAATATACCCACTATTAACGGGGGTAAATGAATTATCATTTTCTTTAAAACGATCGATACGATATTGTCTGGCATCTTGGCTAATAACAAAGATATCTTTATCATCACAAGCGATATCCACTACACTTCCTGGGAACTCATTTGAATAACTCACTAATTGGAGATTATTCTCGGAGACTCCTTTATATCTAAAAAGATAATTCTGGGAAGTAATAAAAACAGAATCGGCTTCATAAGAAGGTAAAATGCTGTCGATGGAAGTTAGACCATCGATATCAAATTCTCTTTTTATATCATCGAATATCGATAGTTTTTCTAGTAATTTATCATCACTGCTGTAGTGGTAGAGAAAACCATCATCCACCATATTGTTTGCATCTTTATGAGAAGCGATGATGTAATATGAATCATCTTGTCCCTTAACAAGGGATTCTAAATAATTACCTTCATATCTAGTTTCTAAGTCTTCTCTTTTAGGAAGATGAACACCAGATATAATGGATGCCACCATAAAACCCACAGTGAAAACTGAGGATACAATCGCCACGATTAACGATTTACGTTGTGCTCTAGTTTTTCTTTTGTGGGTAATAGGCATGAAGTTAGCTCTTTATGTAGTTGGGGTTATCAAAGTGAGAGGCATAGTAACCATCACTGGGCCAGTTCTGTTCTGTAGCGATATCTGCGTAGCAGGAAATGAATGTTTCTAATAAATCGATGGAGAAACTACTATAGGTAATCGCACCGGTGGGTTTCATATATTTCTGCCATAATTCCACACTCTTATTCATCGCTCTGGTGCTAGTGAAGAAACGATAAGCGCCTTCATTTAAATGAGAGTTATTATCCGCTAAACCGGTAAAGGAAATCTTATCGGTTTGGAAGAATTCTTTCCATTCATTAGGAATTAAGACTAAATCATTCTTCACTGTGGTTAATCCTTTAGGAGCTTTACCTTTTTCGGATAAGGCTTTGTAATAGATGGATTGTCCATATGGAGAAAGGAAATATTTTAAGAAGTCTTTATTTAAATCGGTTTGCTTTTTGTTGTGATAATGGAGTAAGGCAAGATAACCACCATTACCACCGACATCTCTTGTTAATGTTCCTTCTGGAACTTGATCAGAGACGATGGTTGGATAATCGAAATAATCGATATTATTCTTTAATTTTGGAGCATTTAAGAAAGCTAATCCTTCACCGGAATAATCAAGCATGACTTGTGGTGCTTCATCACCATTATTGCCATCTGCTTGGGCCATAAAGGAGGTTCTAACTTCGTTAAATGATAAAGAATAAGCACTAGGCTTAATATATTTGGCTAAACGGCCAATTTGGAATAAGAAATCATTATATTTTTCAGATGTTGGTCCCACGAAGAACTCACAAGAACTATCGAGCATCGTGGCTAAACAACGATTGACGGAAAAAGAGAAACCAGAAGAGGCTTCAATGTTCTCTGAGGTTTTATCATAGACAAACTTGGAATCTGTCTTGGTTACAGGATCAAATGTTTTGGATGTATGGATGTAATTATCTCTAAAGAAATAATCACCATAAACACGGAGTAACCAGGAGAATTGAGAAGCTTCAATACCATCTTTACTAAGGGTTAATCCTAAAGGATATTTGTATCCTGCTTGTTGCATAGCTTCTAAGATTTCAATTAATTCATCCCAGGTTTCTGGGGTGGTATCACTGATTGCGGCATTAGCAGCGGCTTCAGTATTGATAAACCAAGCAGTAGAGAGGTTTTCACTATTTAAGAAATAGCAGAAATCGGTAGCGCCAGAAGTATCGGTGATATAGGCTTGTTCTTCTAATAAATCGGCCCATGTTCTATTTCCGGCATAGGGATTCTTACTAGCTTGCACAGTACTACGTAAATCGACAGCGTGAGATTCTGGGCTATTCATCAAGTTACCTTGAACGATATCCCAATCAGTATTTGGATTTACTTCTTCATTACGAATTCTTTCGGTATAGGCATTTGTGTCTAAACCAGTCACTAGTTTAACTTCGACAAGGTTACCACATAATCTTTCGTATTCTTTAGCGACGGCTTCCCAAGCATCTTCGGTATCTTCAAAGTTGATAGCGATATCAATTTTCATCTTTGATGAAGATTTTCCAACGATGTTAGCGACATTGTTGTCTTCTTTTTTGGGATAATAATCCGCATTGAATTGTTCCCCTAAATCAAGCGGATCAGCGGGTTCTCCACTACCTTTGGTGGATTTATTATTACATCCCACAAGTGAAGTAGAGGCTAATAACGCCATTAATGGAATAACTAATGTCTTTTTCATATTATTCTCCTTCTAGTTCTTTTTCCCATACGAACATACTTGTATTATCAATCGCGTTAGAGCGATATAAATTTCTAAATGAATTGCGGATAATTGGTAAATAATCCACGCATAAAGCGTATGAATATTCGAAGGCGATATAATCGAGCATTCTCGTATAAATGACCGGTGCGGTATAAGAAGTGTTTCTGGTATAACAGCTCTGATATGGATAAGTGCATTCTTTCTTGTTATACATCAGTTGATTTGCATCTCCCATCGGAGAAGAGAAAGCATCACTATTGACACCAACAGTGACATTAACGGATGGATTTGATCTACCAGAAGCATAGATAGAAACATCTGGTATATACATACCCACACCAAATTTGTCATCATTGAGCCAGGCAAACCAATCTTCAGGATGGTTTCTCACAACATCCGCGGCCTGAGCCCAATCACCCAGGTTAGGACTATAGATTAAACCAGTTTGATCGTCAGTCCATGGTGTTTCACCTTGATAAGTGGTTAATGTGTGTAAGGGGTGAGCGATATATGTCGCTGGTAATTCTAATGAGTGACTTGGGCATTTATCCATATCGGTAAAGCCGGCGAAATCGATGAATCTATTCTTTACGATAACGTTGTCATTGATGATGGAATACCAGCTTTCCATATAGGAATCAGTAACGCAGTTATTATCCGCCCAATCTAAGGGTTTAACCTTGATATAGATGGAATTTTCAGTGATTTGATAGTCGATAATTTGAGAGATATTACAATGACAATCTCCACCTTGAACAGGGTTATAAGGCCAGAACCATCCAGTAGATGAACCGGTATAACAATATTTACGAGTATAGCCATTCTCTCCATCTGTGGCTTCTTCGGAACCACCAATCGCGGAATAGAATGATTGTTGGATTTGACGACCAGCGTCATAGTAGTTAATTAAATTAACATGATGATCTTCACTACCAAGTTGTCCATATTCACCCACTAAGCTTTCTGCATCGACACCGATATAGACATCGCCTTCTTCAGTTAATATCTCATCGATGTTATATTTCGTGGTTGTGGTTTTATAGTTAAGTCTTTCTAAATAGGTAAATGTTCCACCACCCATTAAGTCGACACCAATTTCTAAATATCCTTTTCTGAGGTGGACTTCTTTTCGAGGTAATTGACGATCACTTACATATAAACCATTCAATTCGACACTACCACCGATATTTGAGAGGTTTTTGATGGTTATCGTATTCAAACATTTTTGGAAGGCTCCTTGAGCCTCTTTTGTGGTCATAGGAATATCGTAATACTTATGAGCACCTTTATTTTCCGAACATCCTTCGTGGTGATTTAACTCAGGACGATAAGCATCTAAGAAATGGCGGTATTCTTGTAGTTCATTAGAAGCGGGAATATAGAATGATTCCACACCAACTTCATCAACGTTTTCCAAATTGTTATATTCAAACGTGCCATAGAGATTAACATCAGTTAAAACATCTAATCTAAGATAGTTCTTATCCATTAGATCGTAGTTAATATCAAAGGTTTTGGTTTCCCCTGGTTCGAGATAGAAACCTTCATAAGCAACATTCTTTACTTTTTCAAAAGTAATAACTTCAGGGATGAATTCCCACTCCTCTTCCGAAAAGTTGTTATTATTCTGACAACCCACGCAAGAAATGATTAGGGGGATCATTGTAAAATACAAAATTTTCTTCATATTATTTAAACACCACCCCTCTTATATATAAGGAAGAATCAGCGGTATCACGGATACCAAATCTGATGTTAGAAACATAGTAGTTTTCATTTTGATATTGAGCGGGAATATCAATAGACGCCACTTTCCAGCTCATCTCATCCATATCCGTATCCACATTAAAGTGAACTTCGGGAATAATTGGAGATAATTCGGAGAACGCTGTCATATATTCACTGTTGTTGCGTTTATCGACGGCGTAGATATCCATGAAGAAACCACATGATGGTTTTAAGTTTTGATAGATAAGATAGACTTTAGATTTGCCTTCTAAACAGATGTTTCCATAATCTCTTCTACCATCTTTAAATAGATAGCCGAAATAATATCTGGCAAAATCAGTGGGTGAATTGAATAAGGTGGCTTCCTTATCATCGATATAAGATAATGGCTTAGCCCAGTCGAGTAGGAAGGAATTATATGTGGCTTTAGATGATAAGTCTAAGGCATTCTCACCAGCGACAGTGAATTTAATAGAGGCGATATCAATATAGCCTGCGCCAGTAAACTCTAATGTCACATCGGTTAATGAACCTTCTTCGTTAAGAGGTAGGGTTATAATTTTTGCTTCTGCGCTTTCTATAAAGTTATTGAAGATATATGAACCACTTATATCGTTAGAATAGGAAAGAGTTACTTTAACAGAAGTAATACCCGCTTCAGGATAATAATATTTCAAAGAAATATCTTTATAGGCAATGACATCAAAATCATAATCCAAATGATGTGAGATCTGTGCATTACCAGTTGTGGTAAAGCGTGTGGCTTTAGAATATTTGTTATAAGTGACATTAACTTGGCTATTAGAAGTAAATCCTGCGCATTGAGCATCATCAAAATTGATACCAGGGATTTGGAATGGTCTATTTTCACTTAAGGTGATGCTCTCTAATAGCATGGCGTTATCCACACCCACTACGGTGAAATTAATCTTAATGGAATCGATATATCCCACCATATTGTTACGGCCATAGAGGTTGACCACAAATTCATCTTTCTTATCCATTTTCTTAGAAAGGGTTATTGGAGCGGAATTAGAGGTCTGTCTTCCGGTTGTGGGTGAAATGGTAATGATATCAATCATCAAAGATGTGACATAGGAAAGATTCTTCATCTTAAGAGTCACATAGGAATAATCTGAGGCATCGATGTGTTGTTCACTTACATCAAAGATAAATCTATTAATGTCTGTGTCATAGCTGGAGTATAAAAGAATTCCATCTTTCTTCATAAAATGAGTGGATGAGTTAGAAGAAACACAATCATCGTTAAGTGGGAAGATAACACCACGATTTTGTGTCTGTGTAGCTTTCACGGCATTAATCTCTTCTTCACTATCGTTTTTGAGTAATTCTCTTACTTCTTCAGAGTCATTAAAACCAACATGGGTGTCATCGCTAACCCCGTAAATCTCCGCAAAACGGACAATATTTGATAAATCTCTCTCATTTTTGCTGACATATTCAAATTGGATTCTTAAAGAAACCATGGTGACAGAGTTACCCCATCCAGAAACACCATTCGTGGTCTTTTCGGATAGGTCTACTACTTTATCAATCCAAGGACTATCCTCGGTCATATTCTTTTCATTGCTATTTAGTGGAACATGGACACAGTTATCTTCGCTTTCATATCTAATATTGGAGGAGTAATTACCATTCGCGTATTTACTTACCCAATAAAAAGACATTGAGGAAGCACTACCAAAGTTTTTGAACTTTAAACCAATCTTTTGTGACTTAGATATATCAATCTGAGGATTGGTGGTTCTCATAAATGGGTCTGCAGTTGTGGAATAGCCAAAATTGACATCGACATAGCTAACACCATCTTCACCCGTTTCTACTTTAGAGATATTACCTTCTCTAGAACCACTACCGCCCGCGGCAAACATGCCAAATCTTCTCTTGATAGCGCCGGCGTTATAAGAAACGACATCACCGCGATATAAATAAACGGATGTTGTGCCATCTAATGGTTTAGTTAAATCAAACGGAATAGTACAAGCTAAGTCTTCATAATAACCGAGGAACTTATAACCATCACATAATTCATCATGTTGTTCTAATGGTTCTCCTCTCGCGGCATTATTCACTGTCCATATAGGAGTGGTACTACCCTTGAGATAATAGATGATAGATATTGTTTCCGCCCATTTAGCGTACAGAGTCATATCCTTAGAAACTGTGTCAGTTAAGAAGTTCCATTTATTAACGTATTTACTCTCTTGATACCAGCCAGTGATCTTCAAATCAGTGCTATCACCCATTGGAGTAATAACATATGGTTCGTCAATTAAAGAACCAGGAGCTACCCTTTGGTCTGGAACGACATTGGTCTCTAAATCTGTGCACGTTTCAAAATGCACATTCAAAAGACCATCATCAGGGTATTTATTACTGGGTTTATTGTTACAACAAAAAAGAGTTAATAAAAGAGGAACCAAGAGGACAAGTCTGTTGTTCTTCATAGTAAATATTTTAGTATTTAATATTACAAAAGTAAAAATTATATTTTTTGTTCACTAATAAAGATTGTTAAATGCACGATATAATCTCATTTTTGGTATTAAATAATCATAAAGTTGAAATGAAAGGCCACAAGACAAAAAGAAAAGAGGATATAATCCTCTTTTTTATTAAATTGTTTGGTTTTAGAATTCTACATCCGCACCAAGAAGATTTCTTCTCACTGCAGCGATGGTTTCATCGGAAACTTCACAAACTTCTTTGAGATAGTTTTCAATCGCCTTGTATAGGGGTTGGCCATCTTCGCCATAGAAGGCTTTCATAGCCATAGTCAATTTACCCCAAGCCATCCAGTTACCATCGGAATTTTTATAAACACCCGTATCGTTGAATGTATCATTGTCATCAACGAAGGAACGATATCTATCTCCGGCTGCGGAGAATGATGTGATTTCAAAGTCTCTGGTGAGGTCTTCATATTCCACACCTAATAAACCATTGATGAGATAGCTTATTGTACCAGTTCTATCCGCACCGACTTGGCAATGGTAATAAACAGGATAGTTATTCTCATCCGCTAAGGTTTCAAAAATAGATTTGATGTTAGGAATCTGGAATGATTCAAATCCCACAGTTGGTCCACCAGGATATGTCAAAGTGAAATCAGGAATGATTGTGGTATACATCCAGATTGGATAATTCAAATAATTAAGCCTAGAATCGACTAAATCATGAGACGGAGAGTCACCTCTTAAATCGATCTCGGTTTTCACACCTAATGTGTCTAAGAATGTCTCAACACCTTTATCAGTAATAGAACCTAAATTAGAACCACGGAAGAGCTTACCATATTGAACTTTATGGCCATCTTTAGCAGTCCAGCCACCGAGGTCTCTCACATTATAGACACCATCGACTGTGATGGTTCTTAAAGAACGAGAATTATCCACTCTAAACGATAAATCGTTTGCGATTAATTTATCAGAGGCATCTTTAATACGATAATAATATGTTTCACCTGGTGTTAATGTGCCTTCAAAGGTAAACGCACTAACTGAGGTTTCATATGTCACAAAGCTATCAAATGATCTAGTGTTACTAACTTCCACATGATATGGATAGTTACGATTATCTTCCCATAGAATAGTCTTTCTCGCTTGATAGTTATGGACTGATTTATCACGTAATGCAGCAACAACTTGTTGATCGGTTTTTGCGTCTAAGTAATCTTTAAGATTAGAGTTTAGAATACTAAAGACACCAGTGATTGGAGATAAATATCTACCATCTCTCATATCATTAACGCCATATTCAGTATTTGGAACTTCTTCATTACAAGCAGCGTCAAAGAATGACTTCTGACAATCGATGCAGTAGTAATAATCAATATGTCCAGGTTGAGATAATGTTGGTGCGACTTTTTCATAGTGCATCAAGTGTGTATGTGGACAGACTGTGTGCTCACGTTCATGGATATCAACCTTATGACCACAGACAGTACAGAGTTTCCAAGAGTAATTTAAGTTCTCGTAAACTTCATCACCGGCGATGTGATTTTCTTCTTCTAAAATCTCACCGCACAAGTAACAAGTACTCCAGTGTTTATGGGCGTCAGATTTCCAAATTCCATTAGAAATATGGCCTAAAGCAGGGATTTTTACAGGGTTTTCGATTCTTTTTGTGCCTTCAGCGTCTTCAAATAAAGCACCACAAGAACAGGAATAATAAGCCTTGGTTCCATCCACGACACAGGTGGCAGGAACTTCCGGATGATATGTTAATTCAGCATCGTGTCCAGTTGGATTTACATCAGTGTGTTCAATTCTCACTTTGCCAAAAGAATCTAAGAACTTCATGCCACAGACATCACATTCATAATGCATGAAGGATCCACTTTCTTCATGGCCCGCTGGGGAAGCACCAGTTTCATGTAAGGTATGGTTCGCGACATCAACCATCGCTCCACATCTTTCACAGTTATGATAATGATAGCCATCATCTTCAAACCACTCAGTACCGCTTAGGTGACCGAGCTTTTCTATAGCTAAAGCTTCTAGTGTAGTTTCTTCTTTTTCGGTATCAAATAACTGTCCACAAAGATTACATTCATAGTGTTCCGCGATACCATCTTTAGTACATGTTGGTGCAGTTTCACTAACATATAAATAATTATGGAAATGTGTATTAGAACCAGAACTAGAATTATCTGGATTAGTTCCAGTACACCCTGAAAGGGTGAAACTACACATCGCTATAATAAATAGTTGTTTAATTAGTTTTTTCATATGCCCTCCTTTCCTTCGATTTGGGTCTCTCCTTATTGATGACTTTTGCGTCTTTTAATGAAGAAGATTGTTAAACCCATACCAATGATAAGGGTTAATGAACTAACCACGATAATTACAACTGCGGTTGTTCTTTGTTGGGCATGTTTAGAAGCAATATATGCTTGTGTTAATTCCGCATCAGTTTTAATAGAGTTGATGACGGTCATAATCTTATTTAATAATTCGTCGACTTCTTCAATGGTCTTACATTGTCTAATAGCAACTTTACCATTTCTAATAAGTTCTTCTACTTGCGATTTTTCTTCAGGGCGATATTTATCTAAATCAATCGCCTCTAACTCAGCAATCGCATTAGCCTTAGCTTCATCTAATTCCAACTTACTTAATTGGGCATCAGTAGGAACATTTGCTAAATCACTAATGAATTGATTAACGACACGTTGCACTTCTTCTTTGCTATCAGCGTCATCAATGAGTTCATCAGCGTTAGCAATTAAGTCAGTAATGGCAGATTGTTGTAATGGTCTATAGTCATTTAAATCGACTTTTGCGCGTATTTCCGCTTTAGAAAGTACCTTAAAGTTATCTAAATCTAAAGCAGCAAACTCTGCATAAGCATTATAGAGTTTATCCAATTTGTCCGCTGGGAACTGTCTAATTTCAGAAGCGGTTAAGGTTGCAAATGCTTCCATAGCAGCGTTAATGGCTGCTCCGCATTCTTCGGTATATGTAATGACATCTGGGATAGCATCGATTAATGCCACAACAGCGTCGATATGTCTTTGTTCGATACTGGTGATCTCATCGATTGCGGCTTCCGCGTTAGCGACGATTTCATTAATACCAACTTCCGAGAAAGCATTCCACATCTCACTTTGCGCAGAGGAAATAATATCTGAAATCGCTAATTGCTCTTCTGGAGAATATTTAGTGATATCAACATAGTTCTCTAATGTTTGACTAGCTTCATACACTAAGTTATTGAAAGCGACTTGGTTAACACGACCTTTAATAGGTCTACCTTGTTCATCAAGAGCGTACCAAAGAGAACCATCACGTAGTGAGAATTCGACACTGGATAAAGAGAAGTCCGCTAATAATTGATCTGGGACATTAATGATAATGACATAGTTATCTTGATCAGTTGGGTTCTCAATATAAAGGGCTAAACATTCGTTTACAGCGATTTGTCCACCTGGCTTACCGGTTTCATATTCACGTGTTATAGAAGAAGGATCAGAAAGATTAGTAAAGTCTTTAGAATTGCCTCTCACCCAAGCGTTATATGCGGTAAACGTTTTGCCATTTAATAAATAGCTATCATAGACATTGCGCCAATGGGTAGCGGGGAAGGTATCATTGATTTGTGATTTATCACGAGGGATGTTCGTGCGAATCAAGTATTTATGATAAGTGCCACCTTGACTGTTGGTTTTCTGACCCCAGTCATTCACAGAAGCAATCTTTCCATTAATAATGGTTTCTTGTCTTTCTCTCACGAATGTGACACGAGAGATGTCTCCGCTATATCGATCAATAAGTGTGGAATAATATGTTAAGTCTTCACTTAATGTATAAATCGTGTTGTTATTATAACCTTTAAAAATTCCAGCCTTAAATGTCACTTCAATACTATCCATCGGGAAGTATTCTAGATTAACTTTAAAAGCTAATTTACTAGTAGTTATTTCTAAAGAGACAGGATTGTATTTTTTGCCCCCGTTTAATGGCCATGCGACCACACCCTCGTTTCTCGGATAGGAAATGTGTTCAGGTTCAAAATCAATCCAATAATTTAATGTGTGACCATTAATGATAATACCTTCGACTAAATTAATCGGCTGGCCATTTTCATCTAGGAATTGATCGACATGGTCATTCACATAATCGCTTCTTGTAAATATCTGTTCCGAAAGGTTGAAATCGAAGAAGAAATTATCGATATAAGAAGGGACGAAGGAAACGTTACCAGCGGATATAATTGTGGATAAATCCTTTGTGGTATAAGCCTCCGCTATTTTAGTTTCTTTTAATTTAGAAGATAAAACCGCCAGAGGGGCGATACCTCCCATTAATAAAGTGCTGACGATTAATACTTTAGATAATTTCATAAAATTCGCTATTCAGTGAATAGTGCCTCCTTTCGTTACTAGATATTATTCTTTGACCGCACCAAAGGTGAGACCATTGACTAATTGTTTTTGGAAAATGACGTAGATGATGAACATCGGAATCATCATTAAAACACCAAAGACCATCTGCACATTTGGTCTAGATGTCACTAATGAGGTTTCAGATAAGTATTCATAGTAAATATATAAGTTCAAAGTAAAGTTCTGAGGTGCAGTACTCTTAATATACATTAATGGACCGGCAAAATCGTTCCAAGCACCAAAGAAGCAAGTCACCATTAAGTAGATGATGATTGGCTTAATTAAAGGCAAGGTGATTCTAAACATTCTCGTCGGTAAATTAGCACCATCGATAATCGCTGCTTCATCGATTTCCTTTGGAATAGATCTGATGAACTGCATGATCATAAAGATGTTAATAATGCCACCACCAAAGAAACATGGAATGGTTAATGGCAATAATGTATTAGTCCATCCCATCTTCCAGAAAATCTGGTAAACAGGAATCATTAACAGAATGCCGGGAATCATAATCGTTCCTAACGCTACTGTGAAGATGATTTTTCTAAATTTAAATTTAATCTTAGTAAAGGCATAAGCGGACATAAATGCGGTTAATGGAATACCAATAACGTTGCAAACCACCACTATTAAAGTGTTTTTTAGGCCAATTAAGAAGCCGTTTCTAATCTCTTCGTTAGAGAATGCCTCCACATATGATTCCAACGTCCAGTTCTTCGGGAAGAGACCTAAACCATCAAAGTAACCGACGGATTCCTCATAGGAGAAGAAACTTCTTAAGATTAGAACCATAAATGGGAATAGGAAAAGGATGACAGGTAAGGAGTATAAAATAATTCTCACTACCTTATTGATAATGTCTCTAGCACCAGACATGTGCTTAACTTGTCCGGCCTTAGGTTGATAATTAGGATTAGAAATATAGTTATCCATATTAATTATCCCCCTCATAATAGACGAACTTGTTGTACTTAAAGAGGATGATGGATAATCCCGCGATAATGACGAACAAGATATAAGATAATGCGGAAGCATAACCAAAGTTATAGCTACCCACAGATTGAGTGTAGTTATAAATAGTCAAACCTAAGAACGTTAAGTTACCATTCTTACCACCGGTCGCAGAGAATTGAAGCACACCTTGACCGACTTGGAAGGCTGAGATAAATGCAGAGATGACTTGGAAGAAGATGTATTTAGACATCATCGGAATCGTAATCTTAAAGAAGATTCTCGGTTTAGAGATGCCATCGAGTTCCGCGGCTTCATAATAAGATTTCGGAATCGATTTAAATCCCGCAATCCAGAACGGAGAGGCGCCACCGATACCGAATAACCCCATAGAGATAAATGAGGCTAACGCGACCACTTCCGTCTCATTATCAAAGAAGGCGATTGCCGAATCGCTCGCAAAGTCTCGTATATGCAACGTGTATAGTAATGAGTTGATAAAGCCATAAGCGTCGCCAGAATAGATGTATTTATAAATAATGGCGCTGACGATGCCAGGGATTAAGCATGGTAAGTAATAGAGAATTCTAAATGCTTTCGCACCTCTAAAATCTTTGCTTAAGAAATAAGCAGCGACAAAAGATAAGGTGAGGATTAATGGAACGCTTATCGCCGCGTAAGTAAATGTTAATCTTAAAGATTTCCAGAATCCTTCATCTTGGAAAGCATTAATATAGTTTTGGAAACCGAATGTTGACCAGTCATAGTTCATGTGTTTCTTGATGGTCAAGTCGGTAAAGAAACTCTGGAAAAAGGCTAGTAATAACGGATAAATAGTAAAAACGGTCAAACTAATGAGCAAAGGTAAAACTAGGGTGTACCCTATAATATTCTCTTTAATCTTGTTCTTCGTTTTTCTCGTCATATTTATTTAGACCAAATCTTCTCCATGTCTCTCTTGTAATCTAAATAATATTGATCACGATTACCGGCTTTATAGAAAGCGGATAATGTTCTATCTTTGATATATTTATCAATGGTGATTTGCTTACTTACTTCAAATCCTTTATAGATATTCATAGGAATATCTCTTTCTGGATGAGCGACGAAAGCATCGTGGTTTGGATGATTGGTTTCGGTCACTAAGTATTGTTTAAAGACAGCGTTTGGATCTTCCGCTAGTTTCTTTAAACATGGGATACCAGAACCGGCTTCAGAGAAAGCGTTTTGGCCTTCTTCAGAAATGATGAATTTCAAGAAATCCCAAACACGGTCTTTCTTCTTATTAGAACAGGATGTAGTCATACCATAACCAGTACAACCCATACCGATATAAGACTTACCTGTTGTTAAATCGTCATAAGTTGGCAAGGAGACGAAATCGATTGCGTCTTCACCTAAACCTTTAACATATGTTGGTAAGTTTGGACGGACGACAAACATCATCGCCGCTTGTTTATTGGTAAAACCAATTTGCTGTCCACCTGGTTCAGAAGCGAGTTTATTATCGACTAAGGAGAGGAGTTTTCCCCAAGCATTCTTAGCGATTTCCACTTTCGCATCAGTATTACCGAAGCAAGTACGGGTTTCTTTATCGATTAATTCCGCACCATAGGATTTAAGGATTGGATAATAAACGGCAGGGAAATCTAAGTTCATATCCACTGAGAAGAATGTCGCGGAGTGGGAGTATTGATCTCTAATTTCAGCCTGTTTCGCTTTTAAAGCTTCACATGTCGCGACGAATTCAGACCAAGTCCAGTTATCGCTTGGATAATCAACACCAGCGACATCGAAAATCTTCTTGTTATAGGCACACACGACTTTATTGTAATCACGTGGAACCCAATACATTTCGTTGCTGCCAGTTTTACATTTGGTCATCTCGATGATGGAATCAAAGAAGTCTGATTCATTTATGCCATCTCTTTTCATAAATGAAGAGACTGGTTGTAATAATGATGTGCCCGCACCATCGAGGTCAGCGTTTGTATAATACTCAGCGTTATAGTCATAGACTTGGATGATATCAGTTAATTCATCGTATAAAAATGAGTTAAAGATATAGTCGTTGTAGTTAGTCATCTTCACGACTTTGAATTTCTTATCCTCATTACCAGGAATCTCTTTATACTTTTTAATAAAAGTATTCATTGTGGTGGATTCCGCACTGTCAGAGACGATGGCGATACTGATAACATCAGGATCAGAATCACCACCACCACCGATACAACCGGTAACCGCTCCCGTTGTGAGAATAGGGACTAATAAGAAGAGAGAAAATTTTGTTTTGTTCATAAAAACCTCCTAACCGAATCTCACTTGTGCATTACCAAAAGGTATAGTCACACAAGCGTATCCATCGATGTACTGGACATCATTAAATATTTCTCCATTGACCGTCACAGTCAGATCATTTCTTGTTGTGGGGTATCTATAGGTAACCTTATGGTTTGGATTTGCTTGTCCACCGATATTAAAGACTTCCATGATATCTTTCTTTGTACGGTAAGAATAAACGGCGTCACCATACTTCATATTAAAAATTTCAAAGTATTTAGATACTTTATTCTCACCATAGGTGAATTGTAAATTGTTGTTATGAGAGGCATCCATACCAAATAAGGCATCTGGAATACCTCTAATGAGAATGACGCTTTCAATAAATTCAGCGTCTAATCCACACGCACCGACACCACGAGTGCCTGCTTGTTGAATAGAATAAACATAATACATATCTGGGTCTTCTAAGGTCGCATCGCTATCGAGCATATCGTAATAGTCACCATAAAAACTATAGGAGTAACCACAGTCCTTCAAAACTTTCATATACCATTGCTTAATGCCGTCTAATCTCTGGGCAGCGTTATCCACACCGAATACTTTGCTTCTCGCTAGTAAGTCATAATAAGACCAGGCGATAATCGCGCCGCCATTTTGCACTTGTCTAGACCAAGTACCATAACCAACTATAAAGAAACGATGATAATGGTTTTCATCAGTCATAAAATTCATCGCTTCATCGGTATCTTTGGTGCTGAAACGAGGAGCGAATTCATAGAAATAGATATCACTACCTTTAGATTTATCAGACTCCACAATACGTCTACCATCAATCCAGTTCATGATTGATAAATGTTGTTCTTTTGTGCCGATTCCTGCGCAAATCGCCTCTAAATTCCAGTAAACATAACCGTAATCGAGTATTTCACCGTTATATTCATTAATGCCTAAAGCAAATCTTCCAGTCTCCGGATTATAGAAGCCACCTTTATTGACGTAATGCCAATCACCAACGGTATAAGGATTGGTGTTTTCTTCTCTTACCACTTCAATATTCTTTTCCATATTACTCTTCACTAAATCCGCTAAAGTGTTTAATGATTCGGTATTATAGGTATAAGGAACTGGATCACCATAAGGCATTCTATTTTTAATTTGTAAATCTACTGCGGGTTCAGCCATCTCTTCTAATACCGCCATCGCTCTTAAAGCTTGGTAGAAATAGATATTAGCTTCTAAGTTCTTAATTGGAGAAACGGTTAAATCGAAATAACCATTACCAACACCGTGATAGGCTGAACGATCATTTTCATCTATAGAATGTGGAGTCACACCATCATGACCATATAAGTATTCAAGGGACAATAATCCTTTTTCGCCTTCCAATGCATGGGTGAGGAATAAGAGACCTTTTCTGGCTTTATTCATTAACTTATTAAGAGTTTTCACGTCTCTTGTGTAGATGAAATAGTTATATAAAGCGAGGATGAATTGATATGTAGCGTTAGATTGTCTAGTATCATAAGCCGGTCTAAGGAAATTAATTTGACAATCAACATCAAACTTTGAATTATTTTGACCGACAAATTCAACACCTAAATCAGTGACGATTTGACGGTTCCAATCTGGATGTAAGTACATATCAAAGAATTGCCTGGTATGAACACTACCATTGGCATTCTTAATAGTTGTGGAAGCGTAAACGCTTTGTGGAGCGCGCTTCCATTCATCATCACCTGCAATCTTAAAGATGATGTTATAGTCTTTAATCTTATGACCAGAGAAAGCGATTTCAATATCCACCATAGGTGCGTATCTAGTATCGATACCGTGTGAATACGGTAATAAGGTATCGATTTCATCGCGATAGAACATGAAGGAGGAGTTAGCCTCTACTTCACCAGAAGAAAGAGCGACATAGCCTCTATTATCGATGAGATATTCACCGACATTGGTGTGCCATTTCTTGCTCTGTGGATGTTCAGAATCATTGAAGTTAAATTCACAAGTGTGAACGGCATCTAAGTTACCGATATCTAAGAAGTTCTCTACACTATTATTCCAAGCGGGGAATGGCCAACCTTGTGGGACACAATATCCACTTAAATCTCTACCAGCTTCTGATAATGCTGGTTCATTAGTGAGAGGAGTGTTATAAATTAAACCTTGGTCATCTTGTGACGCTCCAATTAAGTATTGAGCAATTCTATCAAATTTATCTTCACGATAGACTTCTTTACTGGAGTTTTGGAAACTAATGGCCATGGTTTCCCAGTTCTTCGCAAAACCAGTACCACCACCGACGGGGAATTCGCCACAGGCATCGCTGTCATAACGCATATTACGATGAGTGAAATCATTTAAGAATGTATTTAAATCATCATCACTAGAATTGTAGTGAAGATTAATACCGTCATAGGAAATCTCATCGGTGTTAAAAGGATCTCTATCCTTCTTATTTTTACAACCGGTCATGGATAAAGGAAGTAAACACGCTAAAGATAGAATCAAAAGTTTATTTTTCATAATGTGCTCCCTTCTTCTTTCTGAGAATTAGTAATAACACTGCTAAGGAGCCAGCGATAATAGGAACGTAGATGACAGAAGATATCACTTCTGATTTACATCCCTTCTTATCACCTTCATTGCTCTTAGCGGGCGTATAAGTAAGGATAAAGTCGATGTTATGGTTAGAACCGATGATATAGCGATAAACTTTTTCACCATCAGTTGTGGTCACAGTTAAATCATATCCATCTTGTTTAAAGGTATCTAAAGATACTCTCTCACCAGGAGTTAAGCTCATATCTGGATAAGATAAACCTTCAATACCAACAACTTTAAATGTGACATAACAGTGTATGACAGACCAGTTGAGGTTCCACTCTTCATATAATCTCGGTCTACCATAGTCATCCATACTATTAGGTATTTCACCAGTCATACCATATTCATCATTTCTAATAATGGTCTTTTCATTAACAACACGATATCCAGTATCACCATCTTCATAAGTAGGAATTTGGGTGCCTTCGTTAATCTGAATCATGTACATCTTGCTACCGGAATATAAATATTCATCATTCTCTTTAGTGTTTAAGATAGATATACCGAGCATATTTAATTCACCGAACATACGTAAGGTGATACCTTCATCATCAGGATCAAAGATCTCTCTTAAAAGAATTGGTTTACTATCTTTAGCAAAATAGATCAAAACATTATCTAAGAAGTTGAGTTGGTCAATCCAGTTAGTGACATTCATGTTGAGGTTATAGATATTCTCTTCAAATAAGAACATAATCCAACGATGTCCACTGTCTTTGTCCATACGATTATGGATATTCATCATCGAGACATTACCAAAGTCTTTTAAATCACCAGCCTCTAATCTAAAGTTGAAAGCCTCATACTTCGCAGATGGTTTGCCATAGTCAGCGTTGATAAAGCGATACGTTTCATCTACTAACGCTTTGGCGCCACTCACATAGAATTCGGTGCCAGCATTAATCTCTAAAGCATAGATGGTTGTGCCGTTATATACTTCAAATTCTTCTCTTGTTAAAGCAAACATAAAGGCGGAAGAAGTCCATCTATCTTGAAAACCTTGTCTTAAGGTGGTCACATCTTTTAATAATGTTCCATTATCATCCTTACTAAGGAAGACTTTAATATTGTCATAAGCATTGATGCCACTTAAATCAAGGAACTCCACTTCGCCAATGCCATAGTAAATATCAGAGATGAAATCGATATAGTAAGAATCACTACCAGCATCTCCTCTTACTTGTGCACCACGCACACTAATAGGCTCAATCACAGGAGGTACATATGGCATGAAGTTAAAGGCACCATTTCTGGCACTTTCATCACCATAGTTAGCGTTCATTAAATCAATGCCTCTAGTGACTTTACAAATCTTATTACCGTGCATGAGTTCACAATCTTGTAAAACCACGATACGGTAAACGGTTGTGCCGTTATATACTTCATATTCTTCCGCGGTTAAATAGAACATAAATCCTTGCGAATCCCACTTATTTTGTATGGCATTACGTAAAGAAGTAACTTCTCCTAATGTATGTCCTTCATCCTCCTCACTTAAATAAACGATGATTTTGTCATAGGCGTTAATATAATCATCGATATCAGAATAATCAATAATTGGATTATTTAAATAAGCAGACGATTTCACATCGATGAAATATAAATTACTAGCGGGATCCGCTCTTACTTCGGCACCGAATAAATCGATACGTTCATCAGATGGTTCATAATCTGCACATTCCGCCCAATTAAATGATTCGTTTCTATGAGCGATATCACCATAGTTCTGATTAACATATTTTTTATTTTGAGTAACGGTTAATGTTTGGAGATTATTATTTGGATAAGTACAACCCTCTAATACTTCTACTGCGTAGATGGTTGCACCATTATAAGTTTCATAATTCGCATCACTAATATGGAACATGACACCTGCGCTTTGCCAGAGGTTGATATCCCAGTTCCTTGTACTATCGATAATAGTTGAAAGCTTAATAGCATCACTATTTGGTCCTAAATAGACATTTACATAGTCAGGAGCATTGTAGTTTCTACTAGGAACAGAGATAGAACCAGCATATGGATTAATAGTCTCATCAAGGAGGACTAAATAATTATAGTCAGAGCCACCACTTCTTACTTGCACACCGAGTAATTGAGCATCTGATTGGTTATCCGCCACTACTTTACTGGGTTGAATTTCATGAGTAAAAGCAACTAACATTAAGGCGGCACTAGCCATAAATAATGTGCAAATCTTGAGCTTTTTCTTCATTATTAAACCTCCCAATCAAAAGAAACGGGTTCATTTATTTTTACAGATTTATCAGCGGCATAAACCATTAAATGACCGATGATAGAATCTTCAATAATTGTTGTGGAAATGCTGGGTTCACCACCGGTAAGATAAGCGATAAAGTCTTGGACTAAACCTTTATCACCACCGAAGTGACCACCGGTTTCACCTTGTCTATCCGCAAAGCTAACAATTCTTTCAATATAACCAGAATGTTCTTTATCAAATGTTCTAATGGTGACTTTACCAGAAGAAGCGTTACCTTCAATCTCACCTTTCGTGCCGACAACATGAATGCTTCTTTCCGCTTTCATCGCTCCTAAAACTAGTGTGTGACAAGCTATAGAACCGTTTGCGAATTTTATTAATACTTGTTGATGATCTAAGATATCACCACCACATTTATAAACACATTTGCCATGGGGATTATAAGTCTTTAAAGATTCGATTTTTTCTTCTAAAGTCACATCTTGATAATTCTTACCAGTACATTGCCATGGGTACCAAGGAAGGAAGTCGTTCTTTAAATACATCACTTCTGCATCATAGATGCATTTATCTTTGATGGCCTTTGGACAATCCACCATACATCTAGTACCACTACCTTTAGGGGCATTACTTTCATTGAAGAAACTTCTTTCACCATAGCTGAAGATAGATGATGGTCTAGTATCGTTATTTAGCCAAGCAATTAAATCGATATCATGACAGCATTTAGCTAAAAGGAATGAAGAACCACATTTTTCCTCACTGTTCCATTTACCTCTTAAGTAAGAAACAGAACTATGATATGCTCCAACTCTTTCAGAGGTATTGATATTCATGATTTCACCAATCTCGCCATTTAAAATGACTTTCTTGATTTCTCTATAGAATGGGGAGAAACGAAGAACATGGCAAATCATTAATTTACAATTATGTTCTTTAGCGGTTTTCGCTAAGTCTAATAAGTCTTTTGCGTTATTAGTAATAGGCTTTTCTAATAACATATCATAGCCTTGTTCCAAGAATGGCTTTGCGGTGGCAACATGAAGTTGATCCATTGTTCCATTAATAACACAATCACCAATCTTGCCTTTAGCTAAGACATCTTTGATATCTAAGAAGCATTTATCTTTAGAAACACCAAAATGTTCCTGAACGTATTTTAATCTTTCAGTATCAGGATCGACGGCAGCGACAATTTCGATAGCATTAAAAGAATGCATCGCTAAATCAGTGTATACACAGGTACGGTCACCGCATCCAACTAAAACAACCTTTAACTTCATGAGTAAAACGGCTACTTTCTACACAATCATTATAAAGTGTCCAAAAAAGAATAATTAATATAATTATAGTGTTTGCCCCAAAATCATTATTTATTTATACTCGAATATTAAAAAATGAGAATGAAGAAAAACGCCATTCTAATGAATAGAACAGCGATTTTTATGGTTTGGAGATAAGAAAAACTAACTTTTTATATCTCTAAGCATCTTGTAACAATATATTTCTAATGGAATTTATTTCATCTTTTGAGACACCGATATGTAAGCAGTAGTTTTCCACACGTTGATAAATATCAATGCCTTCAGATTGAGCGCCGGTTTTGAATTTCTCATAGTATCTGAGTAATGATTTCATCTGGGTGGCGTAGTTTGGAAAATCATTCGTGCTATTACAAGCTTTAGAAAACACAGAGACCACATAGTCTTGTTTGATTTGTTCTAAGTTAACACCAAGGAGTAAATATAAGGTAATGGCAAAGGTCCCAGTTCTATCTCTACCAACCGCACAGTGGAAGGCTAATGGATAGTTTTCTGGATCCGCTAAAGTTTTAAGATTATCTCTCATCGCCACTTGGTATTCAGCGACATTAACACCACTATCATAGGAAACATATATGGGTGAACCTTGTGTGCCCACACCATTGTTCACATATTTCACATCCGGTCCTAATGGAGATTCGGTTGGACCTGGTTCTCTTAAGTCTAAATCTGTCTTAATTCCATATTGTTCAATGGCTTGAATTTTGCCTCTATAATTCACACTATCAAAGTTTGCGGTTCGGTAAATTAAGCCTTGTTTTACGCGTTTTTTGCCATTATTTGTCACTTTATTGCCCAAATCTCTAGCATTTAAAACATTGCTGATGCTGATGGTTCTAAAGAAGTCGACAGTCTTAAAATTGAAGCGACGAGAGATAACAGTTCTATCCTCGTACTTGGCTTTAATTTGGTAATAATAATGAGTTCCAGCGAATAAGTCTTTTAATTCAAAAAATGTAGCGGTTGTATCATATACCACCGGATCATTCATCTCTTTGTTTGTGGCCACTACGATTTGATACTCATTTGTGGGATTCTCATTTGTCCACATCGCACGGAAGCTTCTTGGCATTGTATCTTCGACATTTGGGGCATAGTAATTATAAGCATTCTCAAAATCATCAAGATCTTTATAGTAGTCCATCCATGACGTAGGTAAAATAGATACTTCACTGCCATTTTCGGTATAGGTGGCGATTGTGGGTTTCTTTACTATTTCTTCGGTGCCATCATTATAAATAATGGTTTCATATGTTTCTTCTTCAGTTTCCTTCTTGTTGTTACACGCACTAAAAAGAGGAACAAGAAGAAGCAATAAACAAAGTGATTTTATTTTTAATCTCATACGTAACTACATATTATTATATGAATATAAAAAAGGCTATACAAATGCAATTATAGTCATTCTTAAAAAATGACAAACCATTAAAATATGATAGTAGGATTTTAATAAGTATTCTATTTATAGAATAGATATAATAGATAATTACTTTCAATAAATGGTTCTATTTTAATTTGTGAGAATTGAAATATAATGAGAGTATGATCGTCGAATATGAAGCGATAGCGGATGTAAACTTTTATTGTTACTTTGCCAAGAGTGGAGATCCTTTGCCGCGTAAACAGCATCTCACTTGTACGATTAAAGCCACTCCTCATTTCCATAGGAATGTAGAGTTTTTATTCATCACTGGCGGGGAACAAAAGATTACTGTTGATGGTGTAACTCATTTTTTAACTAAAGGCGACATCCTCTTTGTTAATTCTTATCAACCACATAGCTATGATGAATGCGACGCAGATGCTTATGTTTTAGTGTTATCATCTACTTTCTTCGCGCCTTTCACTTGGTTCTTTGGCGAAGAGGTATTCCCAGAAATCATGGATGATAAAGAAAAGAATAAAGAAATCTTTGATTTCATTGCAAAATGGTATGAGGAATTTAAACTCAAAGAAGACCACTACGAGGTGTTTATCAAAGCTAATGAGATGTTCAAGCTAATCACTAAGAAATATCAAATAGAAGAGCCCAAAGTCTCTCGTCAAAACGAATTAGTTATCGCAGCTTTAAAATATATTAACAACCACTACTGCGAAGAAGATTTAACATTAAAGACTTGTTCTGATGCTATTGGATATTCAAAAGAATATGTCTCAAAACAATTTAATAATGTTATGGGCGTTTCTTTCAAAACCTATGTGAATAATTTAAGAATCAAAAAGTTCAAAGAATTAGAACATAACGAAAAGGGAACTAGACAAGAACTAGCGGTCGCTTGTGGCTTTAATAGTGTGGCCACATTCTATCGTGCCTTAAAATACTCTGAAGAAGAGGAATTAGACACATAATAAGAATTATTTGTTGTAAACAAAAAAGGTGGTTTCCCACCTTCTTTTTTTATTATGTTTTTAAAGGTATTAAACAAGGCTAACGATTCACCATCTTCAAGAAGTTCAAAGATTAGGTTACCAGCATCACTTCTTAAGATATAGTCTTACTATAGTCTCTACATGCCTTGACACGCGCAGGTGCTCATGTGTGCGCATATACGCGTAATCGAAGAGACTATTGTGGAACCATGTGTACTAGTTTTGGTCTTATAGATTTGCCGTCTCTTTTATCTATTTTAGCCTCAAATCAAATAATCGGGTCGTGCTCACCACGGACATAATTATCAGTCTTTCCAATTCTTCTATATCCCTGATATATTTTTTTATTTTTGATAATGTTTTGAATACCAATGACAGTCCATGTTTTTCCCATTTTGGTAACAATGTTGTTGTCGTTTAAATATTTGGCAATTCTGTTCATTGATAGTTTCTTTTTCTCCCTCATGATGAAAATGAGTTTTATAACTTCTGCCTCATCTTTTTTTATTACCAATTTGCCATATTCAATTTTGTATCCATACGGGCAACGACCACCAGCATATTCACCTTGCAAGGTTTTCTTTTTTCTACCGTCTTGCAAAACAATTCCGTATCTCTTGTTATCTAATCCAGCACAAAATTCAATGATGTCTTTGTCTCTATCATTAATCTTGTTTTCTTTAACATAGTCATTTTTGATACTAACTAAGGAGATGTTCCTTCTTTTTAAAGCAAATAAATAGTACAAATAATATCTCGAATCTGTTCTTAGCAAAGAACTCTTGTAAACAATCACTAGTGAAATGTTTTTATACTTTGTTTTCTTATAGATTAAATCATTCCATTCTGGAGCCTCAGAATTTTCATTTGGTATTTTTTCAACAATCCAATGAGCAATAAAAAGATTGTTTTCCATCGCATATCTATTTATTTCGTTCTTTTGTTTAATTGCGCCTGGAAGTTTTTTTGCTTCGTCGTTGTCGGTATAAACTCTTATATAACCAATAGCGTTTTTCATCAATTATGCCTCCAGTTTTTTTAGAAGCTCATCAATTAAAAGATTGTCACAATTAGAGCAATCAACGTCATATTCGATGTTGTAAACACCATCAAATGATTCAACAGGAATTTTCGGTAGTACGTCTGCACTGAAAAATTTGATCTCATTTAAAGCTTTTTCAAAGGAGAATGACATTCCTTCATCCTCTTCGGCAACACCGCATTTAATCATTAGTTTTTGCAATGCAAATTTGGAATCTGGATCAGAGAACAAATCCATAACATCCTCAAACATTGATTTCAGCGTTTTGCCTTCTTTAGATTCTTCAAGAAGAACCGAAGATAAAATAACATCAACATCTTTTCTCATTATTTGATTATGTTTAAAATGATGGATTCGTTTTTCGGATGTTGTGCTCTTGATTTCTAATCTAACTTTGTCATTTATCTCAACATCGTGCTTGGAATAAAAATTAGTATGGAATTTATTCACGATGTCTTCATAGCCAGCATTGTAAAGATAATTGATTGTTAACAATTCTCCAAATACACCAATTTGAATCTCTCTTTTGTTCTTTTCTGGCGAAACCTTAAAATAGTCTTCAAGCGAAGTAATCAATGTAGATAATTCAACGTCATCAATAGGGTCTTCTATCTTCTTAAAAACATACTCAAATATTGTATTGAATTGATTTTTGCTATAAGCATCGGTGTTTTTTGATTTGATGATATGAAAATAATAATCAAAACCATTTTTAGCTAATATTCTGTTTAATTTGACTTCAAGATTATCAGTCGAATAGCCACTTTGAACTACTTTGTTCTTAGAATTCTTGATTAAAATGCATGAATAGTTTTCTTCGTCAACGCAAGGGATAACAGCGTTGTTTTCCAATTCTTCATTACTGATTAAAGAGATGTACTTAAATTGCGTCATAAACATTGTCTCCTGTCACATATCTAATTGATTTTTGAGATAAAGGGTTATTTAAAGCGATGATAGGCATGATGTCATCTTTTGCTTCTTTGTCTGTATAAACAAGATGTAATTGAAAATGCATTTTATTGTGATAACCAGTTAGCATTTTATCGCCACAATAATGAGTATGATAAGAGTTTGGTAACTCTTTAATGGCTTTAGCGCCAGGACTTAAAAGGTCACGGAATTCATTGGTTCTATATCTCATAATAATTACAACCAACTCGTCTTCTAATTTGCCTTCCTCAACTTGTGCAAGCATCTTTTTGAATCCCCTATCGCCAAATTTGGAACCTCTAGGGTAAATGTATTTAGATAAGAATTCATCATAAAATTCGTGTAGAGTTGTGTGGATAATAAAATGTGTTTGATAATCATCTTTAGTGCTAAAGCACTCTGGATGCCCACTATAAATGTGATGATCAAAATACTGCTGATACAACTGTTTGTTAAATACTTTCTCAGCATCTGTGAACCAAACGGTTTTATCATAGGAATATCCGGCATTAACTCTTTCAACAGTAATTGTCTTCGACACAGTTTTTCTAGTTAAAATCATTTTTCCTGTTTCGTCAGGCAATGAGAATATTCTAGGAAATTGTTTGATGTTGGTTTCGACAAGAAGATAATTTTGAAGTGCTTCCCACATATCGTTTTCTGACTCAACAATTACAGAGAACTTGTATCTAAGGCTTGTTGTCATAAACACTCTGCACACATCAAAATACTTTGCTTTATAACCAAGCCATCTAGCTCTTTGATATAGCGTATCAACAGCTTGAACCTTTGAGTCTCTATACATGTATGTAACAATCAAATTTTTAATTGTGAGACCTCTTCCAAGCATATTTCCTCCAACATAGATTTTATATAAAGATTTATCTTCTTTTTCTCTATCGATATCTTCTCTGCCCGAGGAAGAAACGTTGAACTCAAAAGGAACAAGGTTGCAAGCAACATCAATTAATTGTGCTTTAAGTTCATCATCTGTGACTTCTATAGTAGCGTCTGGGTTTATTTCTAAATATTTTTGTTTTTGATTAAGTATTTTTTCAACAGTTGGTACATAAGACAAATTAGATGTGTCTGATAAAATCGCAGTCATGAGTCTGACTCTGTCATTAATCTTCTCCGCAACAGCATTTTGCACTTTTGTCAAAGAAGAAGGGTGAACGAGCATAGAATACGGGCTATAGTCACCTCTGGCCCTCTTGATACATGCAGCAAAAACAAAGAAATACATGGCGTCAATAAATGAATCAGGTATTGAATCCTTGAAATCGTCTGTATCTAAAATTTCAGTAACATGAGGATTATCTAATGTATCATGGAAAGCATTCCCGCCTGTATATTCATCACCTGGTTCAACTAATACAGCGTAATCAGGAGAAACAGCATCGATTGTGTCAATTAAGAAGTTTGCCTGAGGTGTAGCTGTAACAGATAAATAAGTACAATGTTTAATTCCATAAATGATATTTTGAATTAAATCATGATTGGCTCCGATTCGCGCATTTTTATACCTTAGTTTTGGAGCACCTGGAGTATATTCGTCACCTTCATCATCTACAACAAGTGAAGGAATCAAAGAGCAATCATTAGAAATGCTGTTGGCCTTTCCTAAATTTGCGCCTTCAGCAGAATTTTTTAATATAACAAGAACAACCTTATAGCCAAGAGATATTTTGCTTAAAATGGTATCTGAATTAACTTTGTTAACATCATAAACTTTAATCTTTTCGTTATTAGAAAAATACTCAACCACTCTTTCATAGTTTTGATCTCGCAGAGTATTTTTTGTTCCGCCAACTAAATATACCAAGTCATAGCCATTATCAAAAGCTAGAGAAATAGCAGAAATAAAGAATGATGTTTTACCGCTTTGGACACGTCCAATTGCCAATATTTTAGAAAGATTGCTTATGTCATCGCTTTCGTATTTTGGATTAATGAAATAAGGTAACGCTTTAAAGGCATTTTTAAATACGTTATCGCAAACAGTTGGACTTATCTCGTCATCCATATATTGTTTGAGTAATAACGAATTCTCTCCGTCCACCTTTGGTGAAGAAAGGAGTTTTGAGTTATTGTCGTTAATTGTTTCAACTAATTCAATTGGCATATTATTTTCCTGTTTTAGCAAATATATCGTCTAATTTGTCGAAGAAAATCTTTGACTGATCTAAAGATAGTCCAGAAGAAACACTAGTAATTCTCGCTAAAGCCATAGACAACGCTAAATTTAACAAGGCTAGTTTTCCATCGTCAGTAAAATAAACACCTTTCAAGAATCCGGCTCCGTAATTGATTCTCAATAAATAGGAATTTTCATATGGTGAATGTGCTTGTTTTAAAGTCAGCCATTCTTTTTCGTTTGAATCTGTAATCTCTTCAATTTCAAAAGAATACATTGTATTTTCATATTTAACTACAACCCCGTCTGGTTTAAGATTTGGGTTTTCTTTAACAGCCTCTCCGCTAACTTTGGTAGAACTCATGTTGGAGAATGTACTTTCAATCTTGTCTTTTTTAGTAAGGGGCTTTTTTATAGATTCTGGTGGCAATGTAACTGTAACCGCACCACTGCCTCCGCCACCAACTGGAGGTACTGGTTTGACAGTTTCTTTTGATGGAGCGTCAGTACATAGTATTTTAATTTTGATAGTGTTGCTCATCTTTGCTTCAATAACAAAAGAGAATTTATTACCTTCTTCGTTATCGGCCGTTAATTCAGTTGTTCCGGCCTTGACCGATTTGATGCGGAAGTTCTCACGCGGAATAACTGTAAAGCAAACTTTTTCACCAATTAGGTATTCTGGTTTCAAGCCATCATAAGAACAGTTGTTGGCATCACAACTAACTTTTCTTTTTGGATTCTCTCTGCTTCTGTATTCTTCAGCAACTTTTATAATTTTCTTAACCGCATCAAGATTCTTTAGGTGTTCTAAAAAGGTTTCTTGTAGACCTGTTGCTTTCCAAGCAAGGCCATCTTTATTAACTCTAACTTCCCAGTTATCACCCTCGAAGTTAATTTGCCCCACAATTCTTTGATAGCTGTATCTATTACCGCCACCAAAAATAAATTGTGGTCTATAGTTAAGTTCGATGCCTCTGTTGTTTTGAATTAAAGTCAAACCAGCATCATAGGTGCTGCCTTTTGCCAAAACACCTATCCAACCAACGTACTTATATACCTTTCCTTCAAAAATGAATGAAGCGTTGATTAATTCCATAAAATCTCCACCATTTTCGTTTTTTAATAATTCTGGTTCATCGTATGTCACATTGACATCATTAATGGAAATGGAAAGAAGTTTTTTATCAATGAAGTAGGAATAAATGGTTCCAAGTTTTTTAATCGCGGCTTGCATTTGGCTTTGATTAAATTTATGAAATAAATTCTTAATTGTAATGGAGGTAAAATGCTTATTAACATCAAAATCATCAATGATTTCAACAGGCATTGTCTTAGGGTTGTTTTGAATCCAGTCGTTCACATCAACAGTTCCTCTAAACTGTAATGGAGATCCATAAGCAGAAGACTCGATAATATACAAAGAACCGAGATTTGAGGCTGCATATTTCAATCCCATGCCGTATTTGCTCAAACTACCTTTTGAGTATTTTGCTGCTGGAGCATTTAATCTGAGAGCTCTAGAAAATGCCTCACGATCCATACCAAATGCATTATCTTCGATAACTATTTCATCATCTGTCCATGTGATTTTAACAACGCATTTTTTAACATGAAGTACATCTTCCATTACTTTTTGATGGTCGATAAAACTTTGGAAAGAGTTATCAATGAATTCTGAGAAGATTCTAAAATTCTCAATATCCACTCTTTCGAAAATCTTAATAATGCCTGTACCAACCTCAATGTTGAATTCTTCTTTTCTGTATCCCATACCTTAGTCCTCCAATTTACAACCAATGTATTCCAAAAACATACTAAATATAGTGCTAATTACTTTAACGTTTACAGCATTCCCGAGTTGTTTAAATGCGCTTTGCGGCTTTTCATTAAATTTGAAAGAATCAGGAAAACTCTGTAATCTTGCAGCCTCTCTTACTGATATAGTTCTTCTTTCTTTTCCTAATATAGGCAAATGAACCATGGCAACTAAAGCAGGGGATTCGGTGTTTTGTTTAACTCTAATGCCTGATGGCCTGAACTGGATAATGCCATCATAAACAGAGTTTATTTTGCCACCTACTTGCCATTCAAATTTCCTATTTGTAGGAGTAAACGTTTCTCTTACTTTCCATTTTTTGAGCCATTCATCTATAAATGACTTATTTTCAATATATAGTTTTCTACTTCGATTAATAATGTCTTGCTTCCATACTGGAAAATGCTTTATTGAATATGTTTCGCCAAATTCATCACTCCAAATTGGGAAGCCAATTATTTTTCTGTTGATGCCTTTAATAAAATCGTTCCAACAATCTAAAATATAGATTTGTTGTTCAGTTAAATACCTAGCACCATCAAGATGCTTTTTGTCGACAATTGTTTGAATGTTTGTTGTGTTCTTTTCTGCTCTAACAAACTTCATTTCGATTGGTTTGTCAAATAAATCCTTTCTTACGGCCAAAATAATAGCTCTGTCCCTTAACTGAGGCACACCAACATCTTTTGGAGAAGCAACTATTGGTACGTTGATTATGTTGTATCCTATTTTTTCTATCTCGTGTTTAATTGTATTCCAAGTATATCCGTGATCATGACTAATAAGGTTTCTGACATTTTCCAAAAGCAAAACTTTAGGTCTGTCTTTTTCTCCATAATACTCAATTAGTCTAATGATTTCTTTAAAGAGTGTTCCGCGTGGGTCTTTAAAACCATCTTGCTTTCCAGCCTTTGAAAAAGTTTGACACGGAAAACCAGCACACACGACATCTGGTGCTTTATACAAAGAAGGGTCTATTTTTCGAATGTCTCCCAATGGTTTTATTCCAAAGTTATCTTCGTATGTTTTTTGAGCCATTTCATCTATTTCAGATGCGTAGATGCATTGCGCTTTTCCTTCAGAAACAATATCCATAGCACAATGAAAACCACCAATGCCAGCAAATAAATCAATATAAGTAAAATTCTTTTTTAATTTCATAATAGTTCAACCGAATTATCTTCTACGAATTTTTTGATTAAATCGCAAAAATGCTTTGAATCACATAAATAAACTTCTTTTTTTGCATCATTCGTCTTTAAGAAGCCAAGGTGATAACATCTAGCGATTGACTCAACATTTACATAACAGGATCTGTTAGTTTTGTGAAAGACAAATAAAAATGGATTCCACACAATAAATATTGGTTTAGAATTAGCAAATGCAATACCTAAAAAGAGAGAGCATGAACCATCTACATTCTTTTCTATTTGTTTACCAATAAAAGAAGTGACTTGAATTCTCTTTATGTATGGTTTTTCAACCCAACCAGAATTAACAACGTTTTTAGTTAAGATACTAAGTTTAAGTTCCTTGCCCATAATCCTTACTGAAAATCCATGAAAAGAGTTTGGCATTTCAGTTTCGGAAATCAATTCAATATCAGATTCCATCAAAAACGATTTTACTAAATCTATTCTTTGCTTTTGGCTCAATTGACCATTTTCAATGATGTCGCTCATTATTCAAAGTCCTCTATCTTAATATATTTTTTAACAATCGCAATAACATCATCGCCATATAGACTAATTTGTTCATCTGTGAAATTACACTTTTCAGATAAAGAAACATAGTCAGCAGGGAAATACTTAACGATATATGCAATTTGCATGTTTTTAAATACTTCAAACGATTTGACTGTTTTTCCAGATTCTTCAGACACACGGGTTCTATAGGCCTTTAATTCTTCCTCTAAACCTTCCGCGCTTAAGTCTTCAGGTTCATCTTTTGGTGCTACATCAGCTATTGCATCAGTATTAAAGAAAGACATTTCTCTAAGCAATTCATTTGCTGTTTGTTGAGAAGTTATTAAGTGTTTTGCATATGCAAGAACGAAATCATAATAATATGAATCTGATTTACAAAAATGAGAGAAGGCGTATGTCGGGAAACTCTTTTTAAACCTCTGATATCCAACAATTAATACGTGTTCAAATAAATAGTCAAACAGACCAAAGAATGTGCTTTTTGTAATTTGAGGAAACACATCATGTTTAATTAAACTTATTGTGCCAATATCGTTAACTTTTAGAATTGATTTAAGATGCAAATTCTTATTATTGAAATCTGCAAATTTCATTCCAAAAACCTCGTTTCTCACGTTGGAATTTATAATTACTTTTAAATAAAAACCAATAAGCGCAGCCGTCATATAATTTGCATGTCGAGACAATCCGTATTTCACGGAACTGTGCGGCTCTGATTTATTAATTTTCTTTTGCCAATCAGCATACGCAACTTTAATTATTTGCATTGATTTGAAGAAGTCAGAACTGTAACTATTTTTGAATATCAAGTTGTACGTCTTTTCGTTTCCAATCAAGGAACTTTTTCCATTTTTCGATGTGCCTGGTGCTTGGAAAACATATGAATATAGCAATTGAGCAACCTCATCATTGGAAGCATTCATATATGCTTCAGGGTAAACGCTTTTATCTATTTTTTCGCCTCTTTTAACTTTCAAAAACATTCCAGCTTCCGCAAATTGAATTTTAAGCAATCTCTGTTCTGGCTTGTTTGCAATTAAATCCTTGGCGTTAATTGGCTTTTGCATATTGCTTGCTTCTGCCACTTTTGATAAAAACTGGATTCGTTCGTTTGTGTCATCATACTTGTTTTTAATCACTTTGCAAATAACCCCAAAATCTTTGTCGAAGGAGGTTCTGCCTATTAAATTTGTTGTTTGGCCACCATTGACAATAGAAAAATTACTCAGTCTTATTCGGCCATCAACTAACTCGTAATTGTCACAGGTGACGATTATTCCATTATTAAAGTAGCAGAAGTTTTCAGGCTCATTTTGGATAGTATTAACAATCTTCCCATCTATTTTCTTGTTCGTGATATAAAAACGTAGATTGCTAGCAAAAAGGCCTCTTGTACTATATTGCAAGAACAATTGTTTCAAAGACTTGGCAGACACTATAGTGACAAAACTTTCTTCTTCGCCAAAATAGCAAATTGAATTATTAATTAATCCTAATGATCCAGAAGGAACATATTCTTTAGGACTCTCAACATCTGAAACTTCTTCTTCAAGGTCATCGCCAAAAATAATCTCAAACATTACATTTGTATTTGTTACTTTAATTTCCGAGACAATTTGTTGAATATGGATTTTTTGTTCAATTGGCAATATGAATGGACAAACTATTCTGATAACAAAAGCTGTGTTCTCTGCCAATTTAACTTGTAATTCGTCGTATTTTGAAACAAGCGTCTGCCCAGCAACTTTCAAATCATGATAAACAACGGCTCCGACTTGTTTGGCTATTCCCTTAATTCTTTCGCACAACTCTTCCTCAGTCAGCGAATTAAAGTCGTCTAATTTTAAATAACTGTTAAAATCAACAGCATCATCAATGTTATTACTTCTAAGGACAGATTTAATAACAAAAGAATCGTCGCTTAAAGTTGCGACCAAAGCATCCCAAACTTCATCAAGCCTAGAAACATCAGCATTTAGATAATGGTAAAACACATAAAGTGCCGATATTTTTGTAGAAGCATTAGCGTAATCTAAATGATAATCGTCCTGTTCCTTAAAAACGTTGTGGATCAGTATCTCAAAATCCATCATATGTGTATATTATCACATATAACGGAAATTTTTTATATATTTAACATAGTGAGTTAATTATAGATCAGTTTTATTAATAAAAACGTGGCTAATATTTTATTTCTTTTGTGATGTATTCTTTAAAAGAAAGTTTGCTTCTCAAGTCAATGAAAGATGTTTGGTGAATATTTAAGTCGATATATTGAGGTTTATCTGGCCTTATAACTAATGAATTTGATGTGTGGTTAAGAGAGCACACAAACGTATTTTTTGGAATAGAAAGAACATAAATTGTTTTTGTTAACTGGTTATTAAGAATTAGCATCCAATCTTCATTTAATAATTCAGTTCTCGGATTAACCCAGAATGTCTTCTTCTTTTCCTGAAGTTTGGCATATGAATAAAATTTGTTTAATTTTACTCCGTGTTGGCTTAAGAAATTACCAACTTCACTTTTCGCTCTAAATTCAATCTCTTTTTGTGTGCTATCAGGGATTGGAGGAAGGACTGTTTTGGTATTTGTTCTTTTAGCACCTTTAACAAAAACTTGAACACCAATGAGTTCTAAAACAAAATATGCCTCATCTAAAAATTGGTCTAACAGTTTCGTTTCATATCTATCTAAGTTGTGCTTATTACCATTTGTTTTGTTTTCGCTATCAATAGTTCCGCAATCGATAGCTTTTTGAATGAGGGCAGCTTCAAGATATGTGATATGCGATTGGTTTAATTCGTTCTTTTTTGAAGTTAATAGAATAACTCTTTCCCACCAGTCTTTGCTAAGTTTATGTTGCATTATTCTAGATCTTAAATCGGTGGATTGACCGATATAAACCTGCTTGTTAGATAAAAGTAAATACACACCGACTTTATTAACAACACTTTCGTCATCAAGTAATTCTTCCAGTTTGTTTCTCGGGCATGAATACAATTCACCACCAAAATCCCATCCGTCTGATTCGGCAATATTAATTAACCCGTCGAGTGTACCATTTTCTAAATATAAGGTGATTTTTTTAGCTTTAGCAGGCATATCTTTAACCTCTCATATGAATATGCTAGCAGGTTGAGATCTCAAGATCTAGAACTAATAAGCCTATTACCCTTTTGATTTCGCGATTTTTTCGTGTGCAAGCCCAGTCCGATGTCCATCCATATGGTTGTAGAGGTATTGACCGCCCCTCCCTTTTTGCCACCAAGTAAAACCTATTTTTTGAAAAATACTGCCCCGCATATTTCTGAGGTGGGGCCGACGGTACTATCAAAGATAGTTGATTTTCAAGACCGGGGGGATAGACATTAAAAGGTTAGGTCACGTTAGGTCCCAGACTACCACTACCGTAATAAAGAGATTTAAAAGTTATTTCCTTATACGATTAGTGGATAGAAACCTAACAGCCCCTAACCCTGTTAATTTAGAAAGTCATCCTCAGGAACAGCAAAGTCGTTCTCTGCACTAGTGAGTAGTCTAATACCATGATAGAAAGTTTTGTTGTGTGGATGAGTGCTTATGAATCCAGCAGCTTCCATTGCTTTTTTAAAGTCAGTACTTGGTCGAGCATATTCATTTCTCTTCCATGCATAGGTACGATACTTTTCATATAGTTCTCCAGCACCCACTTTAGCGGTTGGTTCTCTCTTACAGCATTCACTGATGAACTGTTGAAGCCAGTCATTGTCATTCTTATATTGTTTTTTGGCCTCAGAGACGACTTTTGGCTCATCGATGTGGAATTTATTGTCATAGACAATTTTCGCGCCTTCCATGACCCAATAGAGGATATATTCCCTACACTGCTCGAATAGAACATCTGAGAAGTTCTTAGTATCGTTTTTACCAGTGAACTTATTGTTAAAAGGAATGATAACCACTCTTCGCCATAAGCCATCATCACCAGCAGATACTTTTGGTAAGTGATTCGTGTAAAGAACCAAAGTGTGAGATGGGACAAAATCAAATTCATCTTTGAACTTCTTTTCGCCTTTGATTCTATCTGTAGAACAGAGCTGCTTAACCATGCCATCATTAAGCCTTGCTCCTAATTCAGATTCACTAGAAACGATTAGTCTCTTTCCTTTAAGGAAGGCTTTAGCAAATCTAGATGATTTACCACTATTGATGAATAGATTATCGCTACTAAGGGTGCCACCATAATCACCGAATACTTTTAAGATGGTATTCCAGAATGTTGATTTGCCGTTACCACCATCGCCATGAGCAATGATCATCATCTCGACATAAACCCCGCCAATCGCGGCTAATCCACAGCATTGTTGAACATATTTGATCAGTTCTTTATCACCTGAGAATATCTTATCCAAAGTGTCTTCCCATAGCTTTCTTCCTTCATAAGAAGGGGAACATGTAGTCATTTTGGTCATATAATCTTCAGGATCATGTGGCTTTGGATGGGTTGGACCTTTTCTTAAATCGTAGACACCATCAGGCGTTGATAGTAAGAACGGGTTTCTATCAAAGCAATCGGTTTCCCTGTCAATGTAAGGAGTCATTTGTTTTAGGGTTGCAGTAATGTAGTTAGAGTTTCTTCTACTGGTGGCAAACTTTAAATAGCCTTTAGCGTTATCAATCTTGGTTTTATCACCAGTTTTTACCGCTTCTCTATAGAGTTTCATTGCTTGAAGTATTTGCTTATCAGTGAAACGATGGATGATTTCTAGCGCAAGTTCTTCGCTTTCAATCCACCTGTTATCTCGATAAACAAGAAATTTCATCGCGGTGTTATAAGAGATGATATTGCCATAATGCTTAACCACCTCTTTGGCTTGGCCGATATCAGACATATCGGTAGGAACATAAGATTCACCATCATCGTATTTGTCTGGTGGTACATAATTTGGATTAGTTAATATCTTGTTTTTATAGAAAGATAAGGCACTCCTCCAAATGGAATTCAATTCCTCGTCTTCTAATGGTTCTTCGCAACACTTATCATTCTTTTCGTTGAAGAGTTCTCTAGCTTCATCAGTGTCACCATATCTTTTTAAGATAGCGGCAGCATATTTAGAGAGCATTGAGTTTCTTTGACCACAC
>JBGUQI010000004.1:0-11915 GCA_045130875.1 Bacilli bacterium
TGACATCTGTGGTTTTACCTATGACACTTGTAATACTAAAGAGATTACTTGGGTGAACTGGGATGATGAAAAGATTTATTCCGAGTATTTAGAAATTGGTACCACTCCAGTATATAATGTCGCAACATACGGCATCCCCAGAAAATCATCTTCTGACCCAATGGTGGGCTACGAATTTGTTGGATGGGAACCAAGCATTGTTCCGGTTACTGAAGCCGCAACATACAAAGCTAAATTTGAGACATGCGATCCTTATTATATTGTTAGATGGCTTAACTGGGATGGTTCTTTATTAGAAGAAGATTCTCATGTTGTTGCTGGTGCGATTCCATCATATGATGGCGATACACCAACAAGACCCGCAACCCAAGAACAAACTTATACTTTCACCGGTTGGAATCCTGATCCAACTCAGCCGGTTTTGGCGGATACCGACTTTGTCGCTCAATATAACGGTGCCACAAATACCTATCCAGTGAGATGGGAAAACTATGATGGTTCTTTGATACTTGCTGAAGTTTATGATTACGGCGAAACACCTTCCTATACAGGTGCAACCCCGGTAAGAACATCTACTGATCCATATTATGCTTATACATTTAAAAGTTGGACTCCTGAGATTACTGTTGTCACTTCAGCCCAAACTTACACCGCCACATATAATCAAATAGAAACTTCCACTTATTTCACATATGCCTCCAATAGTGATGGCACATATACAATTACTGGTTTAAGTTCTTCAGTTGAGGATTTATATATTCCCGCACAATATAATGGCAAATATATTACTGCAATTGCAGAAAATGCCTTTAATTCTTATTTAACCGTTATTAAGAGTATTCAATTCCAAACAGGTAGTCATTTTACAACGTTAGCGAGATATTTATTTGAAAACGCCAATCAACTTGTGACAGTAGATATGAGCAATACTCTTATTGACTCTATTCCATATTCTTGCTTCAATAGTTGTACTAGATTAACAACATTAACATTCTCGCCTTCCACAACAGTATTAGGTGATTCTGCCTTCTATGCTTGCTCAGCTTTAAAGAATAGCAAGGGTAAATCAGAACTAAGCTTAGCAAACATTGTGACTATTGGCAGTTATGCTTTCTATGAGTGTATTGGCTTTTCATATGTTTATGGTACAAAAGTTGAAACTGTTGGTAACTATGCTTTTGCCACTGACAGTGTAAGATCTAGTGATCCACTTACTACTGTTAAATTTAACAATTCCAGTAGCAAGGTTTCTATTGGTGGTCGTGCATTTTCCAATCGTTCAAAGATTTCTACATTTACTATCAATACATCAACTGGTTTTGGCACCATCGGATCTTATGCCTTCTCTAACTGCAGTTCTCTTCCTAGAAGCGGAAGCAATTGTGTTGGTGTTATAGC
This sequence comes from Bacilli bacterium, assembly GCA_045130875.1. Classification (GTDB taxonomy): domain Bacteria; phylum Bacillota_I; class Bacilli_A; order RFN20; family CAG-826; genus RUG13091. Next base: position 1,399 of record JBGUQI010000004.1, read on the forward strand.
GGGTACCGCAACTGCTATTGGTACCGCGGCTTTCTATCATACTGAAATTAATGCATTTGTGATTAATGTCGGAAATGATTCATATCAATTCAAGGGATGTTTGGTTGGTGTGAAGAGCAATTCTTCAGAAGCAATTAATATGGTCACTTATAGTGGTGGAGAAAGACTTAGCCTATTATTTAAAGGGACATATACTACCGCTGAAGATTATGTTGGGCGCATTACCATCGTTGAATTCGCTCCGACTACTACAACTTATGTGCCTTCAAAACTATTGGCATATTATATGAATGGATCTAGCAGAGAAGTTCCTTACGTCATTAATTTACACATAAACGCAGGCGTCACTTATATAAACTCTTATATCTTAAGATATAACACCAGAATTACACAAATTACTTTCAATGGAACAAAAGCCCAATGGAATAATATTGAAAAGGATCCTTATTGGAATGCTGATAGTTCACTTACAAAAATCGTTTGTAATAATGGAGATATAACTTTATAGGAGAGATTTAATCTATGGCAAAGAAAATCATTGAAGTAGATGGCGTGAAATACGAAGTCTATACCTGCCCCAAGTGTGGTGCAGAATTAAGATTCAAAATGCATAAAGAAAAAAGAAGAGTCTATGGTGCTTGCGCTAAATGCATGCATTCCTTTGATGTAGAGGTGGATCATGCTTAAGAAAAAGCTCATCAATTTCGTCGATAAAGCGGTAGAAGTCCCCTTTATTGAGAATTATCAAGGTCTAAAAAAGGCTCTCGGACCAATCGGTTGGCATAAGATTTTAGGGAAATATGTCGATAGGCATATGGATATGATTTTAGTCGTGCCGATGGATGAGATGTTCGAGAGATTTGATGAATTCGATATCGGTTTTGAAGAGAGTTATGGCGAAGATGTCGCCGAAGATTTTGATCTCCCTGAAGACCATCCATTAATGAAAGATGGAAATATCGAGTTTGTGAAACTTAAATTCATGAGCGAAATAAGCGATGACGATGATTATAAATATTTCTTATTCGAATGTGATTTTACGACTTATGACGCTATCGATTTAGTGGCCCCTGGTGACCGCTTCGAAGTAGCGTTTAATCGTGATGGCACAAATTATTTGCTCGTTTTATGGCATCAAAAATAAATGCTCATTATACCGATGTAATTGCCTGTCGTGGGAGTAATACCCCACAAGAAAAAGAACAAGTTAAGGCTTGGAAGTTTTTTGTTCCTCCAAGCATCTTCATGTTAGTGCCTTTTTCAGTCTTAATGATTGAGATATGGTCCTATCAAGATGACTTAAAACTCATCGAATGGGGACTCATGGATCCTCCCGCAAGATTTGATCCCACATTAACCATCATTTTAGGCGTTATAGCCACCGGAGTGTTCCTCTCTTGTTTAATCCTATATCTTAGATATAAAGGTGCCTTTAAAAGCGGTTTAAACACTAATGTAGCGATTGCCTATGATCGTGATTTTGATGAATTAGTCATCATGACAACCTTCCGTGCTTATCGTTATAAAAGCGAACAATTCGTTCAATGCTTAATTCCCGCTTATCGTGATAAAAGCGGTAATCCTGTCCTTGTCGGAAGATTGCAACCATCGTTTAAAGTGGGGCATCGAGTGAAGAAATTTACTCTCAAGCATATCGCGGGAGATTTACTAGAAATTGCGATGTATTTGAACAATCGCAGGTTCAGACAACAATACGTTTGGAATAATAATGAGTATTATCAGTATTGATAAAGTGGTATATTAGATATATTAAATTATGGGAAAGAACGACAGAACTAACTCTCCAAAAGATAATACATCCTTCAAGGATGAGTTTTACACTCGTTCTCCAGAGGTCAATGAATCGATTAGAAAGGCGAATTTTATCTATCGTAGAGATGCGAATAATGTCGTCAATGCGAAGAACTTTGCTGGTAAAGAAGTCAATGACCTTTCCTCAAGATTAAATAAAAGAAAAAAAGTTAGTTATTCATCCCAAGAAACCGCTTCAGAAAGCGCAAGCACCGCAACAACTACAGCTTCCTCAGTTGGTTCTACAGTGACTTCTGTGGCAGTGGCTACCACAACCGCGGTAGTTATCGCTGTCGGTGGTGGTACTTTAATCTATAAACAAACATTTACTAGACCCGCGATTTGCGAAATGAAAGCCATGGTGGATGATAATGCCATTCATTATTCTTTGATGGTGGGTGATGACAAAGAAAAAATATTCTCTGGTGAAGAAACTGGTGAATGCAATTTATTTGTGGAATTAGTTTGTGATAAATACGAAACTCCAAGAACTAATGAAATTAATAAATATGGTATTCACGATGGCGTCTTTGAAGATCTTGAATATGACACTGAATACACATTAGGTGTCTACATGATGGAATTCATGGATATTAATAAGGCCTATTTAGTGGAACCAACCACTTATTATATTTCCTCTAATGAAACTCCTAAACCTCAATCTAATTACATCAGCATTGATGCCACACGTGACACTAATGAAAATTGGGCCTTCTATGTATCAGTCGATTACTACGAAGACGTCTCCATGTATCATGATTTCTATTTGGAATTATATGAAGCTTCTTATGACGACTTTGGTCAGCCTATTCCAATCGATCCAAATGCCGGCGAAGGTAACTTTGTCTGCTATACCCCATTAAATGATGACTTCCAAGTAAGACAAGAAGTAACCTTTGATATTATGGACTATGAAGGCCTTTATTGGGTGGCCTTTGGTGGTATGATTGATGGCTCTGTAATCCAGAGCACACGTCCACCTTTGAGAGCGGATAGCGATTCTTATCCAGAGTCTCACGCCATCTTCTGGGAACTCATCGATTTCAGCACAATTCCTGTCGAATTTATTGAAATAGAACCGCAAAACACCATCCATTTTGACGCTATTAGCGATCCGTTCGGTAATTGTGAATACTATTCATACACCGAATTCTATGATGATAAACCAGAATATTATTCCGATTATGAAATCGATTTCTATTCTGTCCTCTGGGACGAAAATACTGATGAGCCAATCGACTTTAGTGTTAGTTATGGTAGTTGGGAAACTTGGTTTACGTACAACAACGAAGACGGTTATGGTACTAGACAATTTATTTCTGATTTCCAAATGCCGAAACAAGATAGATATTATTGGGTGGTCTTCGAATGTAATTCCACCGATCCTATTGATTTAGAAAACGTTGATACCGGTTCAGGTGATGATTATGCCCACATTACATTGTTCTATCAATTAATCGATGTTACACAAATCCCCACAACGATGGTGGAGACACATAATGAATTCTATGGGCATGCCAAATATGTCGGTTCATTCACTAACTATTATGGTTATTTCATGATTGAAAATGCCCAATACTATAGCAATTTATATTGGCAACTTTGCGATTTGAATGATGACGGAGAAATTAGTTATACCTATACTTCTGGTGACATTGCAAATCTAAATGAGATCTTCTTATTTGATTTCGATGGTTTTACCGTTGATAGCGCTTATGACTACACCCTTGTATTAGGTGGCGATTCTTTGAATCCTACACATATTGAAGAATATGAAGAAAACAATACCGGCCATGAAGAAGGAGATCCGGTACCAGTTAGTGATATTTATCATCAAAGCGTTTTCTTCGGTTATATGGATACTGACTACCTTGAATCTCCATTCTTAAATTGCGACTTTACCTTCCGTCAATCTTATACTGACGCGCATACTAAAGAAGCAAGGGCGGAATTTGAATTCAATAGTTTGGATCCAGGTCAAGAATATGATGTCCTTTTAGATAAAGTGTGGATTAGATTCATAGATGGTGGAAATGAATTCTGGTATACCGATGTCTTGTTTGAAAAACAAGATGATGATTCTTATCTCGCCACGGGAGATCTTAATGCATTGTGGGAATTCTTATTTGATGGTAGTCATGAAACAGTCAATATAGTTTGTAGCTGTATAGATAGGACAATCGGAGATGGCCAAGAATTCTTCATCAAGTGTTATGACCAAGAAATTGCTGGATCCTCAATATCTTATGAATATATTGCGGGTTCCGTGTGGTTCACGAGTGAGGTTAGCCACACCCTTTCAGGAAGAATTATGTATGAGGTTGAAAACCCATATAACAATATGTACGTCAAGTTCATTAGCGCTGAAGATTCTTCTATAGTTTATTATCTCTACGATCTAGAACCCAATGTGGTTTTTGATGTTGAAGAAGAAGATATTTTGAATGGCGGAGAATGGTATGTAGAAACATACGGCTATCTAGAAGATAGCAGCACCCCAACACTTATATATAGAGAACACTTTAACTTTAGTGAAATTATTATGGAATCGATATAAAGGAGGATTAATTATGTCGAAAGAAAAGAAGAAAGATGCAGAAAAAACCAAAAAGTTAGTAACGAGCATCGTTTTATGGAGCTTAGGTGGCATCGCGTTACTAATCATCTTACTTTGGGATTACATCTTTAAAGGCAAACCCATCTATGCTGGTGGCAACGGTTTTGCAGCGATTGGCGAATGGTTCAAGAACAACATTGATAAACTCGTCTACACAATCGTCATTATCGGTGTTATCGCCCTTGTGATTGCCTTATTTGGATTAGTGATGAATTTCATCAAGATTAAGAACAGAAAGATTTCCACAGTGATCTCTTTGATTAGATCATTAGTGAAATGGGCCTTAATCTTAGTGGCCGCGTTCTTCATCTTGCAAAAGTGGGGCGCAAAACCCGAACAGATCTTAGCGAGCATCGGCATCCTTGCTCTTATCATCGGCTTAGGTTGTCAAACACTTATTAGCGATATCATTTCCGGTATCTTCCTAGTCGCTGATGATGCTTTCCAAGTTGGTGATATCGTCGTCGTTGATGATTTCCGTGGTACTGTCACTGAAATCGGTTTAAAGAACACCAAGTTAGAAGACGCTGGTGGCAACGTTAAAATCATCTCTAATAGCTCCATTAATACGATGGTTAATTTAACTAACGCTCTCTCATTAGCGGTTGTGGAACTTTCCATTCCTTATGAAGAGAACTTATCCAGAACTGAAACATTATTAGTCGAAAGACTAAAAGATATGAAAGAAAGAATTCCTACAATCGTCGATGGTCCATACTATAAAGGTGTCGAAGATATGGGTGATTCCGCGGTAATTTTAAAGGTTATTGCCACGGTTAAAGAAGAAGATAGATTCCAAACCACACGTGATATTAAACGTGACTTATACATCTTCTTAAATGAGAACAAGATTACTGTTCCATATCCACAACTCACCATTACTCAAGGTCCAAATCCTGCTGACCATCCAGAATGGAAAGATAAAGAAAAAGAAGAGAAGAAAGCCCAAAAAGCTATCGCTGAATCTCAAGAAGAAAGTGCTGGGATGGATCAAATTAACGATCTTGATTAATCATAGTGTATGAACTTTGAAAACTTTGATATCAGAAATCTGATTCCTGTCTTTGTCGTAGTGGGTGTTATCATCCTGATTTTCCTCATTGCGATTCCAATTTCCAAAAAGACTAATCAGAAATACATGAACGTGGTGGCCAACCTCTTATGGGTCATCTTTGTGGGATGGGAATTCGCCATCATCTTCGCTTTAGTCGGAGTAGTGGCATGCGTCACCATCTTGTTCATCCCCATCGGACTACAATATTTCAAATTAGCACGTCTAGCCATATGGCCCTTTGGCTTTAAGCCAGACTTCACCAAATTAAACGGATTTAAGCTCGCTTTAAACATCATCTGGTTAATCCTCGCCGGATGGGAAATGGCGGTCACAATCTTCGTCTTTGGTGCTATTTGCTGCGTTACAATTGTCTTAATCCCCTGTGGATTGCAACTCTTCAAATTCGCTCGTTTAGTGATTATGCCATTAGGCACCACAATCGAGAAAATCGAAGATTAATCTTTAACCTCTAAATCGATGAAAAAATACAAGATATATCTCTTTGATTTTGATGGAACTATTTTAAACACAATGCCCGCTCTGGACTTTGTGTTTTCTATTTCATATGCTCAAGTAGGTATTAAATTCGATACCAAATTAACCAAAGAATATGCTTGTATTCCTATCGATCTTGGTTATGTCAGACTCAAAGGAAGCATGGAAGATTTCGATAAATTCTATGCATATATCGAGAAATCACTCGATTTTCAGGAGTCGTTAGAGAGAAATTCACCATATGAAGAAACATATGAATTCCTCCAATATCTCAAGGATAATAATATCGTCAGTGGTATCGTAACCAGTAACAAGATTAGCCATGTCTATGATGTCATGGATGCGATGCATATTTCCAGGGATAGCTTCACTGTCTATATAGGTAACAAAGAGTGCAAGAAATTTAAACCACATCCTGAACCAATTCTCAATGCTTTGAAAGCTTTGAACTATAAAGGTCCATTAGAAGATGTGGTGTATGTAGGCGATGGCATCAATGACATGATATGCGCGAGTAACGCTGGTGTGGATGCCATACTAGTGGATCGAGATGAAGAGTTCCCGGATTCTGATAAATACATACGAATACATAATTTAAGAGAATTATTCTAAGAGCAGCCCCGAGCTGCTTTTTTATTGATGTCATGAGATAAAAATGTTTTTGTTATAGGTCAATATATAATATATTAAAAAAATTATATAAAATTTTTTTATTTACAAAAATATTGTTTTGTGGTAAGTTAAAATCGAGGTGATTTAATATGCTAAATGAACAAGAACTCAACGCCCTTATGACCCGTGCGGATCAAAGTGACGTCAAAGCCATGATCGAACTCGCAGATTATTACAAGAGCATCGATGAGGTGGACAAGGCTTTTAAATATGTCCACAAGAGCACTCTCTACAATTACCCCGAAGGTGAGAGAAAGCTCGGTTATTATTATGAAAAGGGTATTGGCTGTACCGCTGACCCAGTGAAGGCTAGACAATTCTATGAACTAGCGGCTTTACATGGTGATATCAAAGCCAAATACAACATCGGTCTTTTCTATTACAACAACAAGCAATATCCCCAAGCCCTCAATCTCGTTAAAGAAAGCGCAGATATGGGTTATGGTAAAGCTTGCCAGTTACTTGCTTATATCTATGAGCATGGTAAAGTGATGGAACAAGATTATGAGAAAGCGAGAGAATATCTTCTTAAAGCTTGTGAACTCGGTGAAAAGGGAATCTATCATCGCTTAGGCCATTATTCCTATGAAGGTTTAGGCACGCCAAAAGATTTACAAGAAGCTTTTGATTATTTCTATAGTGGTGCGAGTGAAGGGGAAACTGAATGCTACTATTACTTAGGTGTTATGTTCGCAAAAGGTGAAGGAGTTAACAAAGATCCTTCTAGAGCTTTCTATTGGTATCAACAGGGTGCGAATAGTGGTGACCCCAAAGCGATGTATAACTTAGCGGTCTATTACGAAAACGGCATCGGTGTCCATGAAGACCAAGATAAAGCATTATTCTGGCTCAACAAGAGTGCGGAAAAAGGTTTTGGACCCGCGAAAAAGAAATTAAAAGCCAATAATTAATTAAATTATTTAGAGAAATGATTTGTTTTTGTCATAAGCAAATCTCATTTAAAATTGTTCTTTAGCAGGAAAATAGAGGCAAAAATTGGACATTTCTTAAAGAAATTAATCTATTTAGCAAAAAACACTTTTATATTTATAAATCCTTAAGTAAAATTAACTCAGTATGGAAAATATTAATGTAGTTGGTGACTTAAAAATTATTAGACGTCACAGTGTCGGATCAATTATCGTTGGTATTCTTTGTTTATTAACAATAGCTGTTCCAGTTTTTTATCTTTTTGCTCCCTGGTCTTGGTTCAGATATGAAGTCCAAGCTTCTTCGAGCTATTATTCATCTGGTTCTGCCATGATGAACACGATGAATTTGATGAAATACCTCTTCACCATGAAAGATGAAGGTATTAAATTCATTATCGATCTCAATCACACAAGTGCGAGCATTCGTGATAATTCGATGAATTATTACCTCACTCTTGAGAACGTTTATGCGTTATGTGGTTGGTACTTATTAATGAGTTTATTTGCTGTCATCTTGGTCATCCTTGGATTAGTGATGCTAATCAGAGGTAGATTGAGAAGCAATAAAGCCACAGTGGTGCTCACCTTCTTATTCATGTTATGTGCAGGTATGTTCTTGCTCGATACATGGAGATTAGGTTACTACACAGGTTACACATTTAAACAAGCCCTAAATATCGTCGGTGAATCCACCGAAACAAACTCTTATAAATACGTCTTCTGGCAGAACTATTGCTTTGCCGGAACCGCAGGTGGTATCTTCCTCTTATTAGCCATTACTTATGGCTTCACTCTTGCTAAGAGATTATATAAGGAAGATGTCGAATTCGTCGAAGATGTCGAATATGCATACCGCGCCCAAGAACACGGTGGCAAAGTCCTCAATAACGTAGTTAATGTTGGCGGTCATAAATATTCCCAGAATACTTATGTCGAGAAAGTCAGCGTTGCCGATGGTGTTAAGAGCATCGGTGTCGGCGCCTTCTCCAACTGCTTAAATCTCAAAGCTGTTCAACTTCCAAGAACAGTGAAGAGAATCGGTTCCAACGCCTTCTTCAATTGTCCAAAATTAAAACAAATCCGTTACCTCGGAAGCAAAGAAGATTGGCTCAAAGTATCTAGAGGCAGCAACTGGTTAGCACAATCCGGAACTAAATCAGTGGTTTGCAACAACGGAACTTATACAGTTAACCCATATAAATAAGCGGTCATCAAACGATGATCGTTTTTTATTAAAAAAGTATTGAATCCCTAATTTATTAATGATATATTCATTATGCGCTGAAAAGTGCACAATACTCTTTAACAAGAGTGACCGTGAGGCCACTCTTTGTTTTTGAGGGATAGGAGTGAAGATGGATTTAGAGAAACTTATCAAAGATAAAGTCCAAGAGATGGGTTATGAATTAATCAGTGTTAATACCCGTATCGAAAAGGGCGAAAAGATTCTCTCTATCGTAATTGATCGAGTAGAACCCATCGATATGGAAGCGATTGTGGATGCTTCTCATATCTTAAATGACTATTTAGACGAGATTAATCCATTTGAAGATTCCTACACCTTAGATATCTCTTCATTAGGGGCAGAGAAGCCATTAGATGTCAATAAACTAAGCGATTACTTAGGTCGATACATCCATGTCCATCTCATCAATCCCATTAATGGTGAGAATATCTATGAAGGCACACTGGTGGGCCAAGATGAAAATCAAATCACTCTCGAATACAGAGTGAAAACCAGAACTAAAACAGTTGATATAGCAAAATCAAATATATCAAAAATACGTTTAGCAATTAAATTTTAAGGAGAATTTATTTTATGGCTATTAACGGTGAACAATTCCTTAAAGCGATTGAAGCAATCGAACAAGAAAAAGGAATTAGCAAAGAGTTAGTCCTTAAAGCACTTAAAGAAGCGATGCTCAAGGGCTACAAGAAACAAATTGGAGCGAGAGAAGAAGACACAAACGTCTTTGTCGAAATCAATCCAGATAATGGTGCAATCGAAATGTATTACACCAAGCAAGTCGTTGAAGAAGTTTTAGAAGATGATTTCTTAGAAATCACTGTCGAAGACGCCAACGCATTAGCCAAAGGCAAAAAGTATAAAGTCGGTGATGTGTTCGTCATCCCATCATCCCCCGATGAATTAACCAAAGCCGTGGCGATGAGTGTCAAGAGTATCTTAAAACAGAAATTCGCAGAAGCGGAAAAAGGTATTCTTTACGAAGCATTCAAAGATAAAGCCGGAACGATGATTACTGGTCGTGTAGAAAAGGCTGATGACAGAGGTTTAACCATTAACGTTGGTAAGACCAGTGTTTATCTCCCTAGAAAGCACATGATTGGCGATGAAACATTTAAGAATGGTGATTTAATCAAACTCTATGTTAACAGCGTTCAAGATGGCACAAAAGGTGCGCAAATCCAAGTTACCCGTGCTGGCGAAGGATTCTTAAAATGCTTATTCACCGAAGAGATTCGTGAAATCTATGATGGCACAATCGTCATTAAGGATATCGCTAGAGAAGCTGGCGAAAGAAGCAAAGTTTCTGTTTATACAGAAGATCCAAATATCGATCCTGCTGGTGCCTGTATTGGTCCTAACGGTTCTAGAATTCAAAAGATCGTTGGTCAATTAGGTAATGGTTCCGGTAAAGAGAAGATCGACATCATCTGCTATAGCGAAATTCCTGGTTTATATATCATGGAAGCTCTCAAACCCGCACGTGTTGTTGGTGTGATAGTTAATGAAGAAGAAAAGAGCGCGATCGCCATTGTGAAAGATGATTCCTTCACCTTAGCTATCGGTAGAAAAGGCGCCAACTCCCGTTTAGCGGTCAAGTTAACTCATTTCAAAATTGATATCAAAACTGAAACCGATGCCGCGGAAGAAGGTATTGAATTCGATACATTTGAAGAATTACAAGCCCAA
>JBGUQI010000005.1:0-2201 GCA_045130875.1 Bacilli bacterium
GGTGCGATGCGATGGTGAGGTGATGACATGGTGGACGGTGTTTGCGCACCAAGGCGAGCCGCCCGCCAAGGCCTGCAGGTCATGGACGTTTGCCGATGACAGCACGGCCGAGGACATCGAAGGCATCCTCAAGGAGTTGAGCGAGTACATCGAGCACGAGGTTTAAGGCCTCCCGTTCCGCAGGTGGGCGAGAAGATCGCCCACCGATCGGAACCGGCGCCGGCCGCCCCCATCGATGGGGAACGCCCGGCTTTTTATAATGCCTGTCTAACTCCTTAAACACTGTAATTTCCAGATTTATAATTGTTGTATGAAATATAATTGTTAACTTTGTGACACAATACACTTTCGCTTTTTTAATATAAACCGAGAAAGTGATAAGATGGTATTGGGTGGAATAGTAGATTTTAATTAAAGTACGATTAATATGAAATCATTAAAAGACTGGAATATTGAAAAGACATCCGTGATAAGCATAGCCGCTATCTTTTCGTTAATCTTTTTGATGGCTATATTCTTCGGAGTCTTTGAAGAACTACAAGCGTGGCAACAAATGGTTGGGGCCATGTTGAGTGTAGCAGCAACTATTGCAATTACGGGTATCCTTCTTGCCTATCAAAGCAAACAACAAGGAGATCTAGATAAACAGCAACGTGCATTTGAACTAAAGAATGAAAAACAAACAAAGATCTTTGAAGAGAAGTTGAAAATCTATCAAGATTTTCTTGATTCACTTTATACTGTGCTCAAAGACGGAAATGTGACACCAGAAGAAGCTTTGAAACTGAAATTCAAGATATCGGCAATCGCTTTACATACTAATAGTAATGGCATAGTTGAGATAAGTGAACAAATTGAGAATATCTTTCAGAGAATTTGTAGGCATAAAGAACGAAAACTAAGAAGTGAGGAAATCTATTTAAAAGAATTACTCACTATAGTAAATCAGTTCAAAATAGAACTTTATGAAGGAACTTCGTATGATATAGACAAGGAATTTAAACGAGCTATTGAGAACTTTAATCAAATTGATAATGCAATTTCAGAACTTCCTGTTGATGTTCCGCAAACGTCAACTCAAGAGGACACTCCAATTAGCATAGTCGATAGCTTTACATCATGGCATTCATATGCTGATCAATATGGATGGGCAATATCCTCTGATGATAATCACCCCTTGATTGTGTCAAAATCCAATATTGAAATGAAAATTGAGAGAGACGATAATGGGTGGTATTTCATGGTGATTAGTCCTTTCTGCAGCAGAGACGTTTATCTTCATATTAGAAGATTATGCGGTGGTTCTTTCATTTCTAGCCAATGCTGGTACCTATACTTTGCGTCTGAGTATAAAGATCTGAATTCGTCTCAACTCAAGAATGAGTCTGAAACGAATGACGCATTTAAGGAGTATTTGACTAATTATTTTCTGAGGATTGTACCAGTTTTGGAGAATATCATCTTCATCAAAGACCACATTAAATCAAAAATGATTACGAATAAAGCCGAGTGGCAGTCTTGGCTTTATTTGGATGATGGTTATTGTCTTGCAAATGATTTTGGCACTGAGAAAAAGCATCCGTTTATTGATGTTATCGTTATCGATCCACAAAAAATCAGAATAGAATTAAGTTTAAGGGATGAAGGAGAAGGAGAATTACATAAATTCCTTAATGACATCAATATCCATGACGATAGAGGAGACACATCGTCCACTTCTATTGAAAGATGGTCAAAAGAGTTCTCATCATCTGAAGATGCGATAAAAACTTTAAATCATTTAATCGCAAAAATCGAAAAGGGTCCACAAATCAACTTTTCAGATACTTTAAGTTCGTTTTAAATTAGTGATGGGTCTAGCAATAGCTTCACTATTATCCCAATATAGAGCGCACCCCTCTGGGTGCGCTCTTCTTGTCTTTTACTGAATTCTATGACATATATATCTTTGCACTACACTAAAATCGGTAGATTATATGTCAGTCACATTGAATAACCAACTCGAGGAGCTGATGTTTTCCTCGCAGATTCCCGATCTCGACCTCACGACGAGCGACGACAACGAGGCCGTCGTGTCGATCGTCTCGGGCGGGGCCACGGTTTTCTCGGCCACCCACATCCCGTATCAAAGGAATATCATTGTCCACGACATCCGTTCGGTTGTCGAGTATTACATGCGCCAGGGCAGCCATGCCCTGCGC
>JBGUQI010000006.1:0-37285 GCA_045130875.1 Bacilli bacterium
AAAGAATACTTGAAAACCGCTCTTTCGGTTGTTGATGGCAATGAGATGTTTTTCATTAAAGTTCTTTTTGAATTCCAAAACCTATTAAAAGAACCGGATTTATCATCTATTGCTATAAGAACTTTTTGGCCTAAAAAGATTGATATTTTCAATGGTAAGATGACATCATCTGGAAGATTTGTTGATTTGGTTAATGAATACGCATTTTCAAACGCGATATTCAAATTTGATAATTTTCAAGAGCTAAAAGAAAAAATAGATATAATCTTGAGCCACAAACCAACCAAAGTATCAATTGGATGGAATCATAATCACAGAGGAGATAATTGCTTATACTATTTTTATTACCACATTAAAAAAGAAAAAAGCAAAACAATCTGGTTTAGATTATATCCTTCCACTAAAGTGGATGCGTTAAAAGAAATAATTAATACATATGAAAAAAGTAATAAAAGGTGTTAATGATTTAGAATCTCAATTTCCAAAAGTTGCAGAATATTGGGATCATGAAAAGAATGATGGTATGAAGCCGTCTGATGTTTTTGCTCACAGCAATAATTCTGCTGATTGGAAATGTCCAGTTTGTGGTTATGCATGGCCGGCAAGAATAGCCAATAGAACACGCAACAGAAAAAGTGGGTGTCCCGCTTGTTCTGGAAAAGTTCTTGCTCCAGGGATTAACGATTTAGAAACAACTCACCCCGAAATAGCAAAAGAATGGGATTACGAATTGAATTATCCAAAGACACCAAGAGATGTTATGCATGGAACATCTGATGTGTATTATTGGATTTGCCCTAATGGTCACAAATCATATCCACAATCTCCAAATAAAAGAACGAGCCAAAATTCTGGCTGCCCTGAATGTAATAAAGGAAGACAATCATCATTTGCTGAAAGAGCTTTGTTCTACTATGTAAAGCAAATGTATCCTGACGCTATTAATAGATATAAAGATATTTTTGATAACGGAATGGAACTTGATGTTTTTGTTCCCGGCCTATCTTTGGCGATTGAGTATGATGGTTTGGCTTTCCATAAGAAGAACAAATTAGAAAGAGAACAAAGAAAATATCATATTTGCCAAGAACATAAAATCAAACTTTTTAGAATCAAAGAAGAAGATATTGAAGGCATGTGGCTTTCAGAAACCGATAATGCGGATGAGGTATTTCATACGGATTACGACGGAAAAAACTTTGATAAGTTAGAAGATACAATTAGATGGGTTATTAATAAGATTAGTTTTGGCCGTTCCATAGATATAAATGTCAAACGAGATGAAACGAGAATTAGAGCATTATCTCCAGCCTACTTAAAGAAACACTCCTTAGCCGCCTTACATCCTGAAATAGCTAAAGAATGGCATCCAACAAAGAACGGGGCACTTACACCAAATATGTTTTTGTGTGGCTCTGGATATGAAGCGTGGTGGTTGTGTTCTAAATGTGGAAATGAATGGCCATCACAAATCAACACAAGAGTTCATCAAAAAACTGGATGCAAAAATTGCTATCTCAAAAGAATCAAAACGCAATGTCCAAACAACAAAACTGTTTATCAATATTCTCTTGATGGCGAGTTCATCAAGGAGTGGAGAAGTATATCATTTGCTAGCAGAGAATTACATATAAACGCTCCAAATATTTCTATGTGTGCAAAAGGTAAAAGGCCAAATGCGGGCGGTTATAAATGGTCATATATAAAAAACGCATTTTGACTTTTTGAAAGAATAATTGGAGAATTTTGTTAAAGGAGTAAATATCAATGTTTGAAGACCTTTGGTGGATTTGGTTAATAATAGGAATTTGTGCTTTAATCTGTTTAGTGATTACTATTGTTGATTTATACAAAAGAAACAAAAACCATCAAAAAAACGTCAATTTTATTGATGTTTTTAATTCAATCAGAATTGGGGATTCTAAAACAAGTGTCATATCTAAATTAGGTTCCAATTGTACGCAATCTTTTTTGAAAGACGGAACTGAAAAATATGACTGGCGCATTCGCGTTAATGGTGGTTCATCATCTTTTTATCATCAAGGAGCGGGTGTAACAAATCACACGAGTGGTTATGTTATTAGAATGACAATAAAATTTCGAAACGGTGTCGTTATAGAGAAATTATCTAATAATACCGATTTCGGAAATAGTTCTACTAGTGCTATTTCGAACTACAATTTAATTCACATTGGAATGTCTAAAACCGAGGCCATCAATCTTTTGGGAGAGGGTTATTCAATTTCTTTATTAAGGAACGGTGAAGAAAAATACACTTGGAAAATAAGAATAGGGAGTACAACACATAGTTATAGGTGGTTTAAAGGATATTCTACTAGAGACTACTCTGGAGCCACGACACAAAGAGTTACAGTTGTTTTTAAAGACGGCGTTGTTATTGAAAAAACCGCAGCAAACATTTGATAACGATAAGCAAAGCCCGTTGTCCCGTTTTTGCAAATGATTTTGAAAAGCGAACACAAGACGCAAAAACCAAAATATACTAATAGATTAGTATAATATATCAATAATTTGGCGTTTTAAGACAATTATTGAGTTTGTTGAAGTATCAATAGTAGTTGAACTTGAAATAAAAACGGGGCATTGAGTTATATTGTCACGAAAATATAAGAGGTAGCGGGTTATTAACGTAACCCTTCAGATCCACCAAAATCAATTGTTAAGTCCTGAGAAATCAGGGCTTTTTTATTTCTAATACTACATCTTATAAAAGAATAGATAATTCGGTCCTATTTTTGTTTTATCAATTATTATTATATGACATAATAATATAAGATACTCATTTACATATATTGAGAGGTTTACATATGGCTAAAGTATTGAATGCAAGAATTGTAAAGAACTTACCATGGGAAGATAAACCAAAAGGCTATTTTCTTCCTGTCTGGAGATATTCTAAAAATCCGGTGATTAATCGTAATGTGAATAGAACTATTGAAAGAACATTCAATAGTGGATTCGTTCCCTTTAATGGTGAATTCGTCGGTGTCTTTAGAGGCGACAGCTATGCTGGCATCTATAATTTATATGTTGGTAGATCTAAAGATGGTATTCATTTTGATATTGATGAAGAACCCATCAAATTCGTCGATAAAGATGGAAAACCCGCAGCGGAAAATAGATATTCCTATGATCCCCGTGTTGTGGAATTAGAAGGTAGTTATTACGTCATCTTTGCCGATAACTTTAACGAAGTTACCATTGGTTTAGCGAAGACCGATGATTTCAAAACCTTTACCAAATTAGAATATCCTTTCTTACCTAACTGCCGTAATGGTGCTTTATTCCCCAGAAAGATTAACGGCAAATACATGATGTTATCCCGCCCAAGCGATAATGCTTGTTCTTTCTTTGGTAACATCTTCTTGAGCGAATCCTATGATTTAGAATTCTGGGGGCATCATCGTTTAATTGCTAGAAATGGTTGGGCAAACTGGAATGGCGTTAAATGTGGTGGCGGACCAATTCCCATTGAAACTGATGAAGGTTGGTTAGTCATTACTCATGGTGTCTTATTCAATGTGAATAATTACGTCTATTCTATGGGTGCGATGATCTTAGATAGAGATGACCCAAGCAAGGTCTTATATAAATGTGAAAACTTCTTAATGACTCCTCAAGAGATATATGAAGTGGTGGGTCATACACCTAACGTGGTTTTCCCCACGAACGTCCTCATTGGCGAAGATGGAAAATTAGCCATTTATTATGGCGCGGCGGATTGCTATACATGCTTAGCCTTCTCCACAGTGGACATCTTAATTGATTATATTAAAGAACACGATTGCCAAAACAAATAATTCATAGAATTATAGGAGTTGAATATATCATATGTTTATCAATGATAACTGGAAACTTTATTATGTAAAGGATTCTTCTTTTAAGGACCCTTTAAATGTCGAGGGTTTTGACCATTTTGATGATGTTAGTTTACCCACTTTATTAGAACTGGAATTATATCGTCATAAAGTTTTACCGCATCCTTATGAATCGACGAATAACTGGGAATACCAAAAGTATGAAGATTATCACCAGATTTATGTTCGTGAATTTGAAAGTGATGAGAAATCTCTATTTATAAAGTTCCATGGTGTTGACACTGTCGCTGATATCTATCTCAATGGTTCTTTTGTGGGACACACTGATAACATGTTCCTTCCTTTTATATTTCATTTAAGGAATTTAAAGAAGAAAAACACTTTAGTGGTTCATGTTAAACCCACAGTATTAGAAGGATTAAAATTTGATACTAGTAAACTTTGGGCATTCAAAGATAACCGCGATACTTTATATATTAGAAAGACCGCTTCTTCCTTAGGCTGGGATATCTTGCCAAGGACTGCACTTGGAGGCATCTATAAGGGCATTGAGTTAATCAAAAAACTCCCTCTAATTGATGATGTCCAAATCAAAGCTCCCAAGATTTCTAAGAAGTCTGCAACATTGAGATTTAATATAAAATCCCACACAAAAGTGCCATTAATTTATAAAATATCTGGTTTTTGTGGAGATTCCTCCTTTAATAGTGAAGGTGGTTCTACACAGAAGATTGAGATTACTAATCCGAAATTATGGAACATTAGAGGATATGGAGAACCTAATCTATATAGGATTAAAATCGATGCTTATTGGAACGATGAATTATTAGAGAGCAAGACCATTAAATATGGTATTAGAAAAGTGGAACTCAAGAGAACTTCAGTGGTTCAAGAAGGGGGCTGCTTTGAATTCCATATCAATGGACAAAAAGTTTATCTCCAAGGCACTAACTGGGTACCAATTGACGCCATTAAACATATCGATGATGAAAGAATGTTAAAAGCTTTAGATATGGTCATTGACCTCAACTGCAATGCATTACGTATTTGGGGTGGTGGTACCTATGAAAGCGATTTGTTCTACGAGAAGTGCGATGAACTAGGCATCTTTGTCTGGCAAGACTTCATGATGGCATGTGGTGTTTATCCTCAAGATGAATATTTCCAAGGAAAGCTTAAAGAAGAAGCTACATATATTGTTAAACATTTAAGAAACCACGCGTGTATATGCTTGTGGGCGGGTGATAATGAAAACGATTTAGCGATTCAGTTCTGGTCTAAACTTGGAATGAAAGCTAGTGAAAATGTTTTAACGAGAAAAGTATTACCGGAAGTCTTAAAAAAAGAAGATGGCACAAGACCATATCTTCCTTCTTCTCCTTATATTGATGAATATGCCGAAAACCATCCTGGTGAACCATTAAGTGAAGATCACCTCTGGGGACCAAGAGATTATTTCAAAGGCGATTTCTATGGTAAGGCGACTTGTTATTTCACCAGTGAAACTGGTTATCATGGAATGACTAGTTTAGAATCCACAAATAAATATTTGAAAGAACCTTGGCCAATCTTTGCTAAAGATGGAAAGCCCACAAGAGAATATATGTGTCACGCTGTCTCAGTGAAAGATGACCCCAATGCTGAATTCATCTATCGTATTCCTTTAATGAATAGCCAAGTGGAGACTTTATTTACTAATAAAATAGACAATCTCCAAGACTTTATCTACGCTAGCCAAATCTCTCAAGCGGAAGCGATGAAATACTTCTTAGAGAGAATGAAAAAGGACTTAGATCGTAATGGTGGAGTGATCTGGTGGAATCTCATCGATGGTTGGCCACAACCAAGCGATGCCATCGTAGATTATTATTTCTCTAAGAGACTATCCTATTACTACATTAGAAGAAGTCAGTGTAACAATTTATTAATGATGAATGAAGACCCTGATGGACTAAATATGTATTGTTCATCTTTAGATGATGAAAAACACATCCTTGAATATCAAATCATCGATGGATATCAGGATAAAGTTTTATATTGTGGAACAGTGACCACAAAACCACATTCTTCCTTTATTGCAAAGAAGATTAAAGTCAGCGATAAAACCTTATTAATTATTAAATATAAGGATGAGAAGCAACGCGAATATATCAATCACTTCCACACGAAAATAATTGATATCGATTTATATAAGTATTTAGACGCGATAAAACGTTATAATCTCTTCTATAAGTAAAATTAAAGCCCTTCAAACGAAGGGCTTTAATTTAACCATTAAATGATGATTTCAAAGGACAAGTTCTATTGAAGATGAGGTGTTCTTTTGTGGATTCCTTATCAGTACAATAGTAACCATTTCTGATGAATTGGAATCTATCGAGTGGTTTAGTATCTTTTAAGGATGCTTCCACATAACCTTCTTCTTTAATCCAAGAATTGGGATTTAATCTTTCGATAAAGGTTTTATCTTTTGTCTCTTCTGTTTCATCAAAGACGAGAGGTTCATAGAGGTTGAATGTCGCTTTTAATGCAGTAGTGGCTTCCACAAAGTGGATTGTACCGTTTGGTTTCCTACCTTCAAATCCGCTTCCAGATTTGGTTTCTGGATCATAGGTACAATGTAACTCAACGATGTTACCTTTTTCATCTTTGATGACTTCATTACATCTAATGAAATAGGCATGCATTAATCTCACTTCATCACCGAGAGATAATCTCTTCCATTTTCTATTGGGTTTTTCTTCGATGAAGTCTTCTTGTTCGATATAGAGATATTTGCCAAAGGCAATCTCACGATGACCGAGTTCTTCGTTCTCCATATTGTTAATGGCGTCGAGATATTCAATCTTGCCTTCTGGATAATTATCGATAACAACTTTTAAGGGATGGATGACTGCCATCGGACGGATGGCTTTCATCTTTTGTTCTTCTCTTAAGAAATAATCTAAGTTATCAGCGTTTGTGGTGCTATTGATTCTGGATAAACCAGTATAGAGAATAAAGCTCTTAATCGCTTCAGCGGTAAAGCCTTTGCGTTTAAGTCCCACTAAAGTGGGCATACGAGGATCATCATAACCAGTGACATAGCCGCCTTCCACTAATTGACGGAGATAACGTTTGCTCATCACTGCATTGGTGATATTTAATCTACCCCATTCGTATTGATGAGGAATGTGTTCCATTTCACATTTTTCGACAAACCAGTCATATAGGACTCTATGGTTATCGTATTCTAATGAACATAGGGAATGGGTAACTCCTTCAAAGGCATCTTGTAATGGATGAGCGAAGTCATACATTGGATAGATACACCATTTGTTGCCTTGGCGGTGGTGGATCACATGCAAGATACGATACATGACTGGATCACGCATGTTGATATTAGGAGAAGCCATATCAATCTTCGCTCTTAAGGTTTTTTCTCCGTTACCATATTTGCCTTCTCTCATCTCTTCAAAGAGTTTGAGGTTTTCTTCAACACTTCTATTTCTCCAGGGTGATTCTTTTCCTGGCGCGGTTAATGTACCGCGGTATTCAGTCATTTCTTCGGGAGATAAATCATCGACATAAGCGAGGCCTTTTTTGATTAAAAGAACGGCTTTTTCATATGTTTTTTCGAAATAATCACTGCCAAAATAAATGTTTTTGGGAGTATAACCTAACCATTTTAAATCTTCGATAATGGCATCAACATATTCCGCGCCTTCATTGACAGGATTGGTATCATCAAATCTTAAATTGGTGTAACCGCCAAAAGCTTTTGCGAGTTCAAAATCGTTGACTATCGCTCTAGCGTGACCGATGTGTAAATAGGCATTTGGTTCTGGAGGAAAACGAGTAACGATTTGTTTAACTCTGCCTTCTTCTAGATCCTTTTCCATGATGGTTTTAATAAAATTGTTGATTTCTTCCATAGTTAGGTCCTCGGAGATATTTTATATTAAAATAATTTAGATTCAATAATAAATCGCAAAATGTAAAAGAAAAACCCCATCAATGATGGGGCTCATCTTTTAAGTTAGATTAGCAATTGATTAGTCGAATAAATCTAATTCTGGTAATTTGCCAGCAACGTATTTCGCTAATTCAGCTTCGCTTGGGATGGAGAATTTAACGGCATCGTTGTATTCGAGTGATAAGAATTCACTAACTTTTGCAGAGATTGCTAAATCAACGATTGGCTCTTCAGCAGCTTCTCTAACTTCTGCTTCTTGGACATAGTGAGCTTGAACATCAGCGCTTAAGCTTGCTTCTGAGAGTAAACCGTCTTTGTTGAATAAGACAGCAGCGTGAACATCGAGTTTTTCGATGAATTCTAACATTGCAGCAATGTCTTCTTCTTCTTCGGCGAATTTAGCTAAAGCTTCTTTTGTGACATCAGCTTGGAAACCGAATCTGCCATCGGTGTAGGTAACGAATTTGATGAAACCTAATTGATTGATAACAGCAGCGGCTTCGGCGATTTCTTCATCTTCTGGTACTTCGAGTTCTTGGAAGACTGAGAAGATTTTGGTATCGAGCGCGTTTTCTGGATCGAATTCAAAGTAACATTTTCTTTCTTTACCGAACCATTGATCGACTAATTTGTTGACGTCGATAGAAACGGCGCTGATTTCGGATGGAACTAAACCAGCTGGTAAGTTTTCGATAACATCATTAACAACACCAGAAGCATTGTCTAATGTTTTTCTTAAACCTTTGTCAGAGGCATCAACATAAACTTTGTTACCCAATAAGTAGACATCAGCTTTGGATTTTTCAATCTTTAATGTTTCGCTTAAGTCTAATTCGATTGGCTCTTCGTCTTCGTCATAATCCATTGGAAGGACGCCTTTAACACTAGCGGCTAATGTGCCTGCAAAATTGGAGAGGCCGAATTGGCCTTTAACTGGAGCAAATCCTGTTTCTGCATCTGGTTCGCCATCTTTACCTAATTTAGCTTCTAAATCAAGGTTGAAGCCTTTTAAGCTAACATCGAGGTTGAGGCCTTCGACTGTACCTTTAACAGAGGCATTTAAACCTTTTGTTTCAGATTTGAGACCTAAAGCATAGATTTCCATATTTTTATATGCTTCAGCGAATCTGCCTAAGTTATCTTTTAAAGCAGCAACGCCTTCTTCTGTAGAGAGGTCAACTGTTTTTCCACCGGCTGGTAAAACGCCGGCTTTCTTCGCTCCGCCACAGCCTGTCAATGCGAGTGCTGCGATCATAGAGCAAACAATAAATTTGAACTTTTTCATTTTAAGTTCTCCCTTCTTGCTTTAAACACTATCACATATTTATATAAAAATAAATAGGTTTTTTCTTTGCCTCCGTTTTCTCTATATATAGATAAAAACTCCAAATCTTCAATATTGAGATTAGAAAGAATAAATAATAAAATTATTTCAAAAAGAGAAGAGAACAAAGGGAAGAACATTGTCGTTATTCTTCCTGGTAGTGGAAATAAATATTTATCAACGGATTTGTATAAATAAATGAACATTGTTGGATACGCAAATAAATACGGAAAGAAGAAATTTAGTGAACTACCTTTTAATGAGATAGATGCTTTAATATTCGCTGAACTTGCGTATGTCAACTTTGATCACATCATCAAAGACATTTCTTTTAAGAAATTAAAAGACTTGGTTATTGAAGATAAGAAGTCTTTTTATTTTGGTAGTGTTGATGCAAACGGAAATAGAAAACTCCTAGAATCAATGATGAAATCTCCTCGTTATCAGAATGTCAAAGTCGGGTACTGCCAATCCAAAGTCAATAAAAAGACCAATGAACAATTCTTCGCCATGACACTCATCATGCCAAATAGAGAAGCGTATATTGCCTTTAGAGGCACAGATGTCACCTTATCTGGCTGGAGAGAAGATTTATTGATGGCTTTCCAAGATACCATTCCCGCACAAAAGAGTGCGCTTAAATATATTAAAAACGCTGTGACATTATTCAAAGGTCGTTTCTATATCGGTGGGCATTCTAAAGGTGGTAACTTAGCTATCTATTCCGCATTATCGATGGGTGAGAAAAATGAAGATAGATTAATCAAAGCCTATTCCTTTGATGGACCAGGCTTTAGAAATGGTGTGGAAGAACAACCCGCTTTCAAAAGATTAGAAGACAGATTAGAAAAGTTCTTAACCACTCATGATATGATCGGTGTTATTTATAATAACTTTGCTCATCCAAAGATTGTTTATTCCACAGGAATTCTTTTGGGTGGTCACGATCCTTTCTATTGGGAAATTAATGAAAGAAAAATGGTCTTTAGATACGCAAAAGATAGGTCATTGATATCTAAAGGTGGAGAAGAAGCCTTGATGAACTTTTTGAGAAATGAACCCGATGAATCAAAACAATTAGCGGTCTCTGTTATCTCTGATTTATTAGGAGAATCTGAAACCATTTATGACTTGTTATTAAATGCTGGTCGTTCCATTAAAAGAGGTAAATCCGTGTTAGATAATTACACCGATTATCAAAAAGAGAACGCCAAAGAAATCTTTAAGAAACTAGGTAGATATTATCTCCTAGCATATTCTCCGAAGAGATTTTTACAGAATAGATTTAAAAAGAGTGATGAAGAAGAAACCGAATAAAAAATAGACCAGTTCGGTTTTTTTCTTTTGTAACTTACATATAAGTACAAAAAATGATATCATTAATGTATGAATGATTTCCATAAAGGGCAACAAGTTATTCATTGTCGTGATGGCTTGTCCGTGATTGTCGAACAGACAGTTATTTCAGACAATCCTTATTTTGTTTTGAAAGCCATTCGCGGTGGTGGAGAGAACATTTATGTCTCTGTCGAAAGAGCGGCGATGAGCATTCGTCCTTTAATGACCGCGGAAGAAGCGGACAAATTATTAAAGTCCGCGAAAGCAGTGGAGTTTGAATTTAATCCCAACACTAAACAGAGAAGAGATGGATTAAAAAGACGTCTCGCTTCTGGAGATGTTAATGATGTTGTTTATTTATTTAAACAATATTACTATTACAAGAAAAATAATGACCCATCTATTAAGTATGGGCCAGTGGATATTGAGATGTTAGAGTATGCGAGCAATAACTTATTAGATGAATTAGCTATTGCTTATAATAAGCATCGCGATGAAATTGAGGAATTTGCTTTTAAGAAATTAGTTTAGTTTCTTGATATAATCAAATATCTCATTTGGTTTATCGATAAGGTTCGTGGATTGACACGAATTTTTTATTTCCTCTAAAGTGCGATAACCATAAGTCACAAGAACATAATCGACATGAGAATTCAAAGCGACTTCTTCATCGACATTTGTATCACCGATATATAAGACTTCTTCTTTAGTAACTTTATAGTGTTCAACGATACGATTAATCATATCCGGATCAGGTTTCTTTTTGACGCCTTCAACATCACCTTCGATGTAGTCAAATAGACCGCGAAAATGATAATCAAGAAGGATTCTAGCAACATTGATAACTTTGTTTGTAGCTACGGTTACTTTATAACCCACATTTAATAGTTTAACAATGGTGTCTTTTATACCCTCGTATGGGCGTGTTCTTTCATTATAATTATCGCAATATGCGCATTTGAAAATATCTAGGCATTTTGCGTAATTTTCGTTTAAAAGTCCATCAGGTATAGACCTTTCTATCAGTTTTGCCACACCGTTACCTATGGCTTTTCTGACCTGTTCACGGCTCCTCAAAGGATACCCAAATTGAGATAGGGCAAAATTAACCGCTTTTGTTAAATCATCAAGCGTGTCTAAAAGAGTGCCATCAAGGTCAAAAATGATTACTTTTTTCATTTGATATTTTCGATTACTTTAATAATGTCTTCATTGAACACCAAGTCACACATATTGTCGTAACTTGTTGGTTGTTTATTGATAACTACTAAGTTCCTTCCACGGAAATAACGGATGAATCCTGCAGCTGGGTAAACGGTAAGAGAAGTACCCACAACGATGAGCGTGTCACAAGTCATGATTGCGGATATCGATAATTGAATTGTGTTTTCATCTAAAGATTCTTCGTAGAGTACGACATCTGGTTTAATCTGTCCTCCGCATCTATCACAAGTGGGAATTCCAGGATGACTCATCACATATTTAAGACCAAATAGCCTTCCACATTTCTCGCAGAAGTTACGATGAACCGAACCATGGAGTTCGTATACTCTAGAGGATCCACCTTCTTGATGAAGATTATCGATGTTTTGAGTTACTACGGTGACATTCTTTCCTTGCTTCTCTAAACTAGCAAAGTATTTATGCGCCGCATTAGGCTTAGCTTCTGGGTAGCACATCTTCTCTTTGTAGAACTCATAAAATAAGTCGGGATGAGTGACATAGAAGGAATGAGAGATGATTTCTTCTGGCCGATAGTTGGTCTTACTTTTTTGGTTATAAATACCATCCGCACTACGGAAATCTGGTATCCCGCTAGGCGTTGATATACCAGCACCTGTAAAGACGACGATGCTGTTAGATTCTTTGATTATTTGTTTTAAGGCTTCGTATTTATTCATGTTTTTATTATGTATTCAAATCGTAAAAATTGCCATATAAAGATAATATTATCTTTCTCTTTTGTTTCGATTTTTGGTAAACAATGGAAGAACTCGTTCTTTCTTGTTTAATCTTTTTTACATCTCTATAATTAATAACATTATGGGTAAATTAAAATTTACATTCACCAATCTCTGGTTCTGGGTTACCTTGCTTTTGGTTTCTTTTTTAACTGAAGATCTCAACTTCATGACTGATAATCCAAAAGGAGGTTTTGATGTGGTCACTTTAAGCGTCATTACAGTGGCCTGTTTAATTTGTCTTTCTTTCTTTTATCTCATCCAACACAAAGAGAATAAAATCAAGTTAGATTTTGTTTTACTTCCCGCTTTCGTGATTGTGGGTATTGCCTTTATCGTTTCCATATGGATTAACAAAGGTGAGACATTTGCTTTTGAAAATGGAGAGGGTGAAATAACCGCAGCAATAACTACCTACGATAGAGTCAAAGCTACGATTATATTAGTCGTATTCTTATCATTCCTCTATGCGATGATATTCATGGTCAATGTCAATAATCCTCGTAGTCGAAGATATTATTGGTTAGTCTACGCCGGAATCTTAGCGGCATTAATCAGTTTGGTGTATTCTCTTATCACTGAATTCAATGAATATAAATCCATCTTCATTAACGAAGGGGAAATTAATATTATTATCGACTCTTTCTATGGTAATAAGAATTATTACGGAGGAATCCTTTTCATTGGATTCTTATCCTGTATTATCGCTAACTACTATAAACCGCGTTGCTATTTATATGTTTTGATGGTTGTCTTCTTTGTGGCCACATTAGCCTGTGCTTCCATGCTTCCCACAATTATTTCAGGTGTCGCTTTAATCATCTATCTCTTTGAAGAAATCATCCGTTTTGCTGTAAAAAGACGTTACGTTAAGAGCGGTTTTGCGGTGTTTTCATTGTTATTAACCATTTCTTTAATCGTTGTTTTATACATCGGTTGTGTAAAAGAATGGAAAGGATTCAACGGTTTAAATAATTACCTCGGTGACCTCATTGAAAGCAAAGACTTCTCAACATTTACTGGTCGTGTGAAGATTTGGACTCATATCGCTCCATATATCATTGATAGTAAAACTCATACCATCATCGGTCATGGATTTATGATTTCTGAAAAGTCTATCTTAGCGATAACCGCAGCCTTTAATAATGACCCATTATCCGGAGTTAGAACCACACATAATGGCTATATCCAAATATTATTTGAATATGGTCTAGTGGGATTCATCGCTCATATGATATTAGTTTGTTACTTTGTCTATGCTTGCATTCGATTGATGCTTGAGAAGAGATTCCATTTTGCTTTCGTTTATGGATTTGTCGCACTTTGCTGTGGTGTTTATAACTGCTGCGAATCAAGTTCCTTCTTCGATGCTGGTGTTAAAGAGATCTTCATGACCTTCATGTTTATGGTTCCAGTAATGAGCGAATGTAAGTTCTGTCTACATAGTAGAAAAGTGAAAGAACTCAAGAATATTGAGGTTCCAGAAAAGATGGATCCAGTAAAACTCGGTAAAGGTATTAGTTTTGTCATAATGTCCATTATTGTGATGGCTATTGTCACTTTAGTGTCTCCAATGACATTACAATATGATTGGTTAAAATACTTAGTCCTTAATTTAATTGGTGGTTTATCAATTTTATTGATATTCGTTCCATATTTAGTTTCATTATATTACCGCACTGAGGAGAGGATTTTCTTTATTGCGCATTGCGCACTTAATGCGATAGGAATCACCTTATTTACTTTCATTGGTTATGTCGTTTTGAAATATACGGAATCCACAAAAGCATTAACACCTTATTTGACTCCTGCAATATTGTTCGTCTTATTAGCGTTAGATACTTTGATTTATTCCTTTATTAAGAAAGGAAAATTCCAAGAATGGAGGGCGATCTTCATTTCTGGTTCCTTCATTAATTCCATCTTCGCTATAGCGGGTGGATTATCAACTGGAATCTTAGCGTTTGTAATTGTCCAAAATGTGACCACAATGAATCTCTTCTTATATACAATCTGCGTCTTATTCGCTTTATTTGGATATTATGGAGCGTTCTATTTCGCTCCCACCAAAGGTGGAAGAGAATTCTTAGAAGAATATAACAACATGAACATGTTATCGATTAGAAATTTAGTGAGAAAGGATGAGAAATATTATGGATAAAGGTGGAATCAAAGTCATATCTACAAATAGAAAAGCCCATTTTTATTATTTCTTATCTGATTTCACAGAATGTGGAATCGTTCTCAAAGGTACTGAGATTAAGTCTTTACGTGTGCATGCCTGCTCCATAGGTGACTCCTACGTAATCATACGTAATGGAGAAGCAGAGATTATCAATATGCACATTAATCCCTATGAACAGGGCAATATCTTCAATCAGGATCCTTTAAGAACGAGAAAACTTTTATTACATAAAAAACAGATTAAATGGTTCGAGGAAATGTCTCGTCGTGGAGGTTATTCCATCGTTCCCACAAGAGTGTATTTCCATAAAGGAAAATGCAAAGTGGAAATCGCCCTTGCTAAAGGTAAAAAGAATTACGATAAACGCGAAACCATTAAACAACGTGATGTTGAAAGAAGTATTCGTAAAGGAGATGACTTTTAATGGATAAGAGTATCTTTGATGGCTATAGAATTGGTGAATACCAACGTGATAATTTTGATAAATTTTTAAAAGCTATTCATTTTCGTTATAGTGTTCCTTCCGTGCACGTAACAGGCACGAACGGAAAGGGGAGCACGGTCACATATATCGCAAACGCGTATGCGGCGAATGGGTATAAAGTGGGCTTATTTAATTCTCCATTTTTAACTGAGCCAAACGAAATGATTTCCATTAATGGAAAGAATATCAGTGATGATGACTTTTTGTCCATTATGGAACAATACAAAAAAGAGATTAAGAAATATGACTTATCCGCTTTTGAGATTCAAACATTAGTGGCTTTTACTTACTTTAGTAAAAACAACTGTGATATCGCTATTATCGAATGTGGTTTAGGTGGAGAAATTGATGCCACGAATATTTTCACTCCTGTATTATCAATCATTACCACAATCTCATTAGAACACACTGATGCATTAGGTTATTCCGTTAGTGAAATTGCTATGCAAAAAGCCGGCATCATTAAAGAAGAAGTTCCTATCTTAGTGGGTGACTTGCCAGAAGATGCTTTAACAGTGGTTGTATCTAGAGCCAAAGAATACAATTCTAAAGTTTGTTATTTAGGTCACTATGTGAATGAAGAGTATTCTTCTGATGGATATTCTTTTGAATATGGTGAATTCGGAAGAATGAAGATTCGCTCAATAGCGAAATATAGCATCAAAGATGCTGTTAACGCTTTAGAGGCTTTAACGATATTAAAAGAACAATTCCCTTATGAAATTGACAAAGTCAAAGAAGGTTTAGCGAACACCTTTATGAAATGTCGTATGGAAGTTGTTTCTAAAAAACCTTTAGTCATCGTTGATGGTGGCCATAATCCCGAAGCCATTAAAAATTTATGCGATAGTTCTTTATATACTGCAATGGAAGGAAAACCTATCCATGTTGTCTTTGCCTGTTTTAGAGATAAAAACCTCGGAAACATGCTCGCTGTATTAGGCGAAGTCACTGATGATTTAACAATGACCACTTTTGATAATCCAAGAGCGAGAACGGAAGACGAGTATTTCTTGTTCTTACAAGATTATCCATTTGAATCTAACGCGAAAGAATTGATCGTTAGAAAGATGAACGAATATCCAGAAGACGCTATTTTGGTGACTGGGTCTTTAGCTTTTGCTTCCTATGTTAGAGAGCTATTTGTAAACGGAGAAATCAAGCATGATTAATGGGCTATTTAAAACCAATATTTCCCATATTCAACGCATCTGTCTATCAGGTCTTTTTATTGCGATTACCATCATCCTTCAGAAGGTATTAGCGATAAACTACATTCCTGTAATTCCGTTTTTACGAATTTCATTAGGCGGTCCCGCGTTAATTATCTTCTCTTCGATATTCCTCGGACCGGTATATGGAATGTTTGTGGGTGCGGCTTCTGATGTTTTGGGTTATTTGATATTTGACCCGAAATCTATGAGTTTTTTCCCGCAAATCACTGCTATTTATACAGTTTTAGGTTTTGTTTCAGGTTTAATAGTCTACCTATTTAGAACTATCAAAAACGATAAATTGAACATCATTATCATGGGTTCAGTCTTCGTGGGATTGATTACATTTATTACCGTTTATTTATTTAAGATTGATAACCTTCAATTATATTCTTCAACATATAGTTTGGAGCTATGGCAGAAGATTGTTATTCCCTCTACTTTATTAGTGCTTTTAGGGGGACTATTTACTGCTATGCTTTTGATTAACAAAAAATACAAAAAAGAGAACCTTATCATCTCCCCTTTATCAATCGGTTTTTCCTGTTTTGTGATTGAGGTTTTAGTGATGGTTATCTTCGGGACGATTATGAAAGGATGGGCTTTTGGTTTCAATACTTATCCAATGATATTAATCTGCCAAATCATTGTTTTGTTTATTAATGTTCCGCTTAATATGTTGCTCATTATTTTGATGCTTAGATTAACCAATCGTTTTTACATTAGAGAAGAGGCTTAGTTATAATATGGACATGGAAGAAGAAAAGAAAGTCGAAGAAGAAGCTAAAGAGGTCAAAGAAGACTATTTAGAGACCGAACCAGTTGAGGAATCAGGCGAGAAGTATTATTTTCCCTGGCGTGGCTTTATTATCGTTTTTGGCGTCCTTATCACTCTTATCATTGTCTGTGTGGTTGTGATTTTATGTAATGGAGGATTCGATCAATGGTCAAAATAGGATTGATTGGTCTTTTTCTATCTTTATTCACGATTCCCGCTAATCGTGCTTTTGAACCATCCGTTGATGTCAAAGGATCTTTAATCACTGAGCAAAATGAACGTGGTAACTATACCTTAACGGGATTATCTTCTACTTTTAGCGAAGAATTAAGAATCTACCATTATGATGATTTGGTAATTGATGAAATCAGCGATACAGCTTTTCAGGGCCAAGAATTTAAAACCTTAATGCTCACTAATTCCGTGAAATTTATTTCTGATACTTTGTTTGCAAATACACCGAGTATCACAAAGATGAAATTTACTGGATCGGAAGAAGAATATAATGCCTTAAATCTCTCTACAGAATTTACGGTTTTAAGCTTCTATGCTTTCGATGAAGGATTCATCAATTACTGGAATAAATATGTGAGACCATTAGAGGGTAGTAATGTTTGTGACATTACTCCTGATCAATTTAATTATGTCTATTCGTTATACAAAAATCTCTCTGGAGAAGATTTAAAAACTGTTGATAAATATGTCGATGCTGCGGGTTCTAAAGTCGGTGATTCAATGAAAGAACTCGTTAAGAAATTTGTCCATGATGGCAAATCACAAAAGACAACAGAATGGAATCAGGCGGGAGCGATTAAGTTAATTATCTTCATTGCCATTATTGGCATGACCTCAATTACTGTATTCTTCCTCCTCAAAACCAAGAAAATTATCAATTAAGTTAATAGATATTTACAAAAATCTATTGAGGTGATAAAGTTTATAGGAAACTTATGATATAGTGGAGGCTAGATAGATGAGAGAAAAAGTTCTTTTAATTTGCCAAGAGTGCTTATCCCGAAACTATCAAACCACTATTAGTAAAGAGAGAAGAAATACTCTCGAAATCAGAAAGTTCTGTCCAAAATGTGGCAAGCATACGCTCCACAAAATCAGTAAATAAATAGGAGGTGCCTTATGGGTCTAAAAAGTTATGCCAAAGGCGTGGTCAAAGAAGGTAAAAGAGTTCGTTGGCCTAAGAGGGATGTCTTAATCCCATCAATCATTGTTGTTATATTAATCGCCGCTATCGCTGGTTTGATTCTTTTCGCAGAAGATGCCGCTGGTGCGAGATTAATTTCTATTTTAAAAGATGCTTTCAAGAGTATCGGAGGTAATTAATTATGGCTGGTGAAGATCGTTTTACAGATAGCTCCACTGATATCAGTGGTCAAGATCCTAAAGAAGCAGGAAAATTAGGCGATAAAGCTTGGTATGTGGTTAATACCTATTCCACACATGAAAGAAAAGTCGCTGATTACTTAAAGAGACGTGTTGAGTCCATGGGACTCGAAAACCTCATCTTCCGTATCATCGTCGCGGAACAAGAAGTTCCAGTGATGAAAGATGGATTACCAGATGGTAATAAAACCAGAATGAAAAACCTCTATCCAGGTTATGTCTTCGTGGAAATGATTATGACAGACTATGCTTGGTATGTTGTCCGTAATACTCCTGGTGTTACCGGCTTCGTTGGTTCATCTGGTAAAGGTACAAAACCATTCCCAGTGCCAAGAGAACAAATCGAACCCGTCCTTAAGAGAATGGGCATGGTCGATGAATCTATGTATGATCGTTATAAAGAAGGCGATCAAATCAAAGTCATCCATGGTGCTCTCGAAGGTACCGAAGGTATCATCCTCTCCATCAACCGTGAAACCGGTGTTGTGGAAGTGGAAACCATCTTCTTTGGTAGAAGCACTAAAGTGGAAGTCGACTTCTCTGAAATCGAAAAAATCTAAAAAGAAAAAGTGGCTCGGCCACTTTTCTTATTTAAGGAGTCACGATTGTGGCTCTTTTATTTTTTAATTTTTTTATGTCCGTTAATCTCTTCACGGAAGTTTTTAATTTCTTTTGTTGTGCCGACAACGAACACGGTATCATCTGGTAATAATGAGTCGTTTCCACCAGGAACGAAGGACTTGTTATTTCTCATGATTAAGACGATGGAAACGCCATAAACTTCCTTAGAATTTAATTCCCTCAGTGTAACTGGGATGAATCCGGAATTGATGACAATCGATATCACGGAGTACTTGGCATCGAGCTTGTAGAAGTCCTTATAATCGGAGTTGCCTAATCTATTAGCAAGAGCTTGACCAGCGGCTTTTTGAGGAGTGATGACCTCGGTGGCACCGAGCTTTTTCATAATTGGCACATAATAGTCATCATCGACACGGACGATGATTTCTTCAATACCGAATTCTCTTAAGATAACGGTGGTTAAAATGCTCGCTTCTTTATTATCACCATAGGCAACGATAACGGCGTCGACATCTTTTAAACCTAATTCTTTTAACGCTTCTTCATCTGTACTATCAGCGACGAATGAGGTAGGTAACTTTTTCGCTACTTTATTGATAGCTTCTTGGTCATTATCGATAGCGATAACGTCCATACCATTCTCTAATAGTTCATCGACAACAGCGCGTCCGAATTGACCTAAACCGATAACTGCAAATGATTTTTTTGTCATAATTTATTTCTCCTTATCCGATGAGGAAGTCTTCTTCGACATAGTCGAAATGAATAGTTTGTTTTCTATCCATATTGGCTTGGAAAATCTGTAAGAATGTCATTGGTCCAAGTCTTCCCAAGAACATTAACAAGCATATCACAATCTTACTACCTAAGGATAGATAGGGTGTGATGCCGGTAGAAACACCAACAGTGCCAAAGGCAGAGCATACTTCATATATGACCGCCATCGGTTTATCGGTGGTTACTAAACCATCGATGAGTGCATCTAGTCGTTTATTCTCAAAGCTGACAATACACAAGATTCCAACTAGCATTGCGAAGAATGCGAGGAAGAATAGTGACATAGCTTTTAAAATCATATTATTAGAATATGTACGCTTGAAGGCGATAACTTGTTTGCCTCTAAAGTACGAGAACATGGCAATCCCAATCATAAAGGCAGTAGTGGTTTTGATACCACCAGCGGTACTTAGTGGTGAACCACCGATGATCATTAAGAAACAGCCAAAGACTTTACCCACCGTGCTGATATTATCTTGGTTGTAGGTTGCGAATCCAGCGGTTCTTAAAGTGACGCTTTGGAAGAGTGTTTCGAACACGCTCATACCACCTTCATCAAAGATAGTATCGGTGATAGAGAACACTAACCAACCGAATAATAAGAGGACGGCAGTAGTGCTCAAAACGATCTTGGTGAAAGCTCTCCATTGACGTGGTTTCTTGAATCCAAAGACATCGATGATAACTAAGAATGAAATACCACCAGAAATGATGAGGAACATAATGTAACTACATAAGTAGTAATATGCCCAAGTCGGTAGTGAATCGATAAGAGGATTACCCATACCTCTTATTAAAGAGGTGGCACCAAATAAGTCAAATCCAGCATTATTGAATGCAGATACCGAGGTAAATAACGAATTCCATATCGCCATTCCCGGGTTATTCGGGAACATCTCAAAGAATACCGGTAATCCTAATAATGTACCTAATGTTTCATAGATAAGAGAGATGACAATTAATCTTCTCACAAATTTTACGACATCAGCGAAGTTTGTACTACCTACCATCTGGGATAATAGATATCTATTTCTAAACTGTAACTTACCACTGAAAAGTGTAATAAAGAAGGTTAACACAGTAACGAAACCAAGACCACCTATTTGTATCATCAGTAACATGACTATCTGACCAAATAGAGTTAATTGTTTTCCAATACCTTCAGCGTATGTACATAATCCAGTCACACATGTCGCAGATACCGCGGAGAATAACGCATCCATGTAATTGCCCCATTGGCCAGAGGTCTGGGAGAAGGGCATGATTAAGAGGACGGATCCGAGTAAAATCACAATATTAAATGACAAAATAACCAGCACATACGGGTTGAGCTGCCATATTTTCTTTCTTGGTTTGTGGTGATGTTGATTAGACATATTCGCCTTATTATACAACAGGGAGATAAAAAAAGTCTATTTATTCCAAATTAATTATAATTTGAAGATTTCAATTTTCAGCAATTTTGCGAATTGCGAGAAATTATTTAAAAAATGTCTTGCGTGTGTGCTCCCATATTTGATATAGTATTCAAGCATGTTGCCTTCACGTACGAGAGGCGTGAGCATATGTTATATCGTTTCGTGGAAGAGTGGCGATTCCACTCCATCACCACGACACTGACAAATCTAAAAATAGGAGGAAAGTCACGTGAGTAAAAAAATCGCAAAAGTTGTGAAGATGGAACTCCCTGGTGGCGAAGCTAAACCAGGTCCAAAACTCGCTTCTGCTGGTGTCAATATGGCGAAATTCTGTACAGACTTCAACGCCAAGACCGCTGACAGACGTGGAGAAACAGTCCCAGTCCTTATCACAGCCTATGAAGACAAATCTTATGATTTCGTCATCAAGACCTCTCCAGTCGCGGGTCTCATCTTAAAAGCTGCTGGACTTCAAAAAGGTAATGCTCTTGGTCGTAAGACTGTTATCGGTAGCATCACCCGTGAACAACTTCGCCAAATCGCGGAGTACAAATTACCCGACTTAAACTGCGAGGACATTGAGGCAGCTATGAAAGTCGTGGAAGGCAGTGCCAACAACATGGGCATCGTCGTGAAGGGCTAAGGAGAAACACATGAAAAAAGGTAAAAAATATCAAGCCGTTTTAGCAAAAGTCGATCCTAACAAACTCTACACAATCGAAGAAGCTGCTAAATTAGTCAAAGAAACCTCTACTGTCAAATTTGACGCAACAGTCGATGTTTCCTTCAAACTCAATGTCGACCCAAAACAAGCTGATCAGCAAGTCAGAGGAACTCTCGTCCTTCCAAATGGCAATGGCAAAACCAAAAAGGTCTTAGCTATTACCGACAGAACTGAAGAAGCTAAAGCCGCCGGTGCTGATTTCTACGGTGGTCAAGAAATGATTGATAAGATTCAACATGAAAACTGGTTCGGTTTCGATGTCATCGTCGCCACACCAAACATGATGGGTGTTATCGGTAAAATCGCAAGAACCTTAGGTCCTAAGGGCTTAATGCCAAACCCAAAGACTGGCACAGTCACCATGGATTTAACCAAAGCGATTCACGAAATCAAAGCTGGTAAAGTCGAATATCGTACCGATAAAGAAGCTAATATGCACGTCTCTATCGCTAAAGTTTCATTCGATGAAGCCAAGATTGCTGAAAACTTAACCGCTTTATGCGAAGCTGTCTTAAAAGCTCGTCCAGCGGCATGCAAAGGCAATTACATCAAAACAGCTGTCATCCACACGACCATGGGTCCAGCGATCAACTTTACATTTAACGGTCGTTAATTAATTCAGATTTCAATATACCTAAGACAGTAACGGGCGAAATAGCCTTAATCATGTTACCGAGGCATAGAAAACATATTTCTAATAACTCAAGTATATTGGAGCCTCAAAACAACAAATTGAAAAGGAGGTCAAGAATATGAATAAGCAAGTCTTAGAAGCGAAACAAAGCGTCGTCAAAGAGATCGTGGAAAAAGCTAAAGATAGCCAAACAATCATCGTTGCGGAATATCGTGGCTTGACCGTTGCTCAACTTCAAGAACTCCGCCGTGCTCTCCATAAGGAAGATGCAGAACTCTGTGTCTACAAGAATTCCTTAGTCGAAAGAGCCAGTGAAGAACTTGGTTACCAAGCACTTGACGAAGTCTTAAGCGGACCAAACGCCATCATCTTCTCAAAAGATGTTATCGGTGGTGCCAAAGTTACCGCTAAATACGCTAGAAGATTCAGAGACACTCTCGTTATCAAGGGTGGTATCGTCGAAGGTAAATTCGCTGATGCCGACAAGATTAAAGAGGTTGCGAAACTTCCAGGAAGAGAAGGACTTATCTCAATGTTCTTATCGTGCTTACAAGCACCTATCCGCCAATTTGCTTGCACAGTTAAAGCTGTGGCGGATGCAAAGTAATGCCAATTAGGAGGAAAAGAAAATGGCAAAATTAACAAATGAAGAAATCATTGCTGCATTAAAAGAAATGACAGTAGTGGAACTTAACGAATTAGTCAAAGCAGTCGAAGCCGAATTCGGTGTCACCGCTGCTGCTCCAGTTGCCGGCCCAGCCGCACCTGCAGAAGAAGAAGGACCAGCCGCTGGCCCAACAGAAGTCGCTTTATTCTTAAAGGCTCCTGGAATGAGCAAGGTCCAAGTCATCAAAGCTGTCCAAGCCATCACCGGCTTAAGCTTAATGGATGCTAAGAAATTAGTCGACAGCGCTCCTGTCGCCATCAAAGAACACATTTCCCCAGTCGAAGCTGAAGAACACAAGAAAGCTCTCGAAGCCGCTGGTGGTGAATGCGAAATTAAATAGTATAACTATTTAAAATTAACCTTATCGCGATAAATACTATATGGCCCATTATTTTGATTTAGACCCCTCTGTAGCGTCAAAAGAGAGGAAAATTGAATACTATATAGATGGCCGAATTATATCCTTAGTAAGCGATAACGGAGTATTTTCCAAAGATAAAATCGATGAGGGGTCCTTTGCCTTTTTGAAGGTGATTGTGCCCCTCCGATTATCGGGAAAAATATTAGACCTAGGATGTGGTTATGGACCAATTGGCTTAACAGTAGCCTTAACCAGTCCCGAAGCGAGAGTTAATCTCGCTGACATTAATACGCGCGCTCTTGCATTATGCGAAAAGAACGCCGAATTATTAGGGTTAAGCCAGAGAGTCACTGTCCTTCAGAGTGACATCTACTCCAACATTGAAGGAACTTATCATTCAATACTTGTGAATCCTCCCATACGTGCAGGTAAAATCGTTACCTACACAATGTATGAAGGGGCCCTCTCACACTTAATTGATGGCGGCTCATTATTCATTGTTATAAGAAAGAACCAAGGTGCTCCAAGCGCAAGCAAATATATCGAAAGCTTGTTTGGAAACATCACTCTCTTGAAGAGAGATAAAGGTTATTACATATATCAAGCGGTAAAAAGAGCAAATAAATAATAGATTTAAGGAGCCATTTCAATGATTAGAAACATCAAAGATTTGAAACAACTCAATAATGAACGTTATGACTATTCACATGTCAGTGGAGATTTACCACTCCCTAACTTAGTGGAAATTCAAACGAAATCTTATGAGGAATTAAAAACTTCAGGTTTAGACAAAGTCTTTAGAGAAGCCTTCCCCATCAATAACTATGCGGAAACTCTCTCTATCGAATATGTTTCCTTACGTTTTGAAGAGCCCAAGCACACTTATTTAGAGTGCAAAGCTAAGGACCTCACCTATAGTGTCCCAATCCGTGTCAAATTGCGCTTAGTCTATAAGAGCAACCAAGAGATGATTGAAGACGAAGTCTATATGGGTGAATTCCCTCTCATGACCAGTAGTGGAACATTTGTCGTCAATGGTGCGGAAAGAGTTATCGTTTCTCAATTAGTCCGCTCCCCAGGTGCCTATTTCAGTAAAGAATTAAAAGCCGGTAAAGAAATTTTCGGTTGTGATTTGAACCCTGGTAGAGGTACTTGGTTACAATTCGAAAGCGATAATAAAGATATCTTAAGCATTCGTATCGATCGTCAAAGAAAGATCCTTGCCACCACCTTAATTCGTGCCTTAGGTATCGAAAAGGATGAAGATATCCTCAAATTATTCGGTGAAAACGAAGCTTTAAAAATTACATTAGATAAAGATGATGATGACGAAGCCAAGACCGTCAAAGGCGCGTTAAAAGATATTTATAAGAAGATGAAACCCGGTGAACCAATCACCGATGAAGGTATCGTTAACTTCTTAGTTCAAAAATATTTTGATGGAAAACGCAACGACTTAGGACGTGCTGGCCGTTTCAAATATA
Organism: Bacilli bacterium; assembly: GCA_045130875.1. Classification (GTDB taxonomy): domain Bacteria; phylum Bacillota_I; class Bacilli_A; order RFN20; family CAG-826; genus RUG13091. The sequence continues at coordinate 25,124 of JBGUQI010000006.1, forward strand.
TCAAGAAATTAGGTATTTACAACCGCTTACCTGGTCGTACCCTCGCGGAAAACTTAATGTCCGCTGATGGCGAACTCAGATTTAAGAGAGGTTATACCTTGACTTATCAAGATGTCGAAGATTTAAAAGATGAAGATTTCTTCGAAAAAGGTGCTCACTTATTAAAACTCAATATCAATGACCAACTCGACAATCACAATTTAGTGAACCTCGTCAAAGTCTATAAGAACGATAAAGAGAAGAAAGTCTGCAATATTATCGGCACAGACTTAAATAGCACCGCTCAAACAATCACAATCAGTGACATCATCGCCGGTTTCTCATATTTCTTAAACCTCATCGATGGATTCGGTACACCCGATGATATCGACCACTTAGGCAATAGAAGAATCCGCTGCGTCGGTGAACTCATCGAAAACCAATATCGTATGGGTTTAGCGAAGATGGTGAAAACCGTCCAACAAAAGATGTCTATTTCCGATTTAGGCAATGTGAAGCCAAAGACATTGATCAATCCACGTCCTTTGACTGCGTCAATCCGTGAATTCTTTGCTTCCAGCCAATTATCACAATTCATGGATCAAACCAATCCTCTCGCAGAATTAACCAATAAGAGAAGATTATCCGCTTTAGGTCCTGGTGGTTTAACTCGTGATAGAGCTTCCACAGAAGTCCGTGACGTTCACGTCTCTCACTATGGTCGTATCTGTCCTATCGAAACCCCTGAAGGTCAAAACATCGGTTTGATTAACAATCTCGCCTCATACGCGAAAATAAATAAATATGGATTTATTGAAACTCCATATCGTAAAGTCGATAAGAAAACCTGCCGTGTCTTAAACGATGCGGAGAATTCCATCTACTTATCCGCGGATGAAGAATGGGACAAATGTATCGCTGAAGCGAACATCAACTTAGGTCCTAATGGAGAGATTCTCGATGAGCAAGTCGTTGCCCGTTATAAAGGTGAAAACATCATCGCTCCAAGAGAAGAAGTCGACTTTGTCGACGTCTCCCCAAGACAAATCGTTTCTATCGCTGCGGGAAGCATCCCCTTCCTCGAAAACGACGATACCATGCGTGCCCTTATGGGTAGTAACATGCAACGTCAAGCTCTTCCATTATTAAAACCACACGCTCCATTGGTTGGTACTGGTTTAGAGCATCAAGTAGCGAGAGACTCCGGTTTAGCGGTTGTCGCTGTCGAAGATGGTGTGGTTACCTATTCCGATAGCAGAACTATTGAAATCTTAGAAAAAGGTCAAAAAGAACCACGTACATATCACTTACAAAAATTTGAACGTAGTAACCAAGGTACATGTATTAACCAAGTTTCTATCGTCAAAGTCGGTGATAAGATTAGACGCGGTCAAGTTATCGCTGATGGTCCAGCGATGCAAAACGGTGACCTTGCCTTAGGTCAAAACGTGACTATCGCCTTCATGACCTGGAATGGTTATAACTATGAAGACGCGGTCATCATGTCCGAGAGATTAGTGAAAGATGATGTTTATACATCAATCCACATTGAAAAATACGAATTAGAATGCCGTAGCATTCCTAAATTAGGTGATGAAGAGATCACCAGAGATGTCCCCAATGTCTCCGAAAGCGCGAAAGCCTATTTGGATGAAAGAGGTATCATCATCCCTGGTAGTGAAGTGAAAGAGGGCGATATCCTCGTTGGTAAAATCACTCCACGTGGTCAAACAGAACCCACTCCAGAAGAGAAATTATTAATGGCCATCTTCGGTGAGAAGACTAATGAAGGCAAAGATGCCTCCTTACGTGTTCCTCACGGTGGTGCTGGTATCGTTTTAGATGTCAAAGTCTTCAAACGTGAAGGCAAATCCTCCAGAGATGGTGAATTCGCTCCTGGTGTCAACGAAATCGTCAGAGTCTATATCGTCCAAAAGAGAAAGATCTCCGAAGGTGATAAGATGTCTGGTCGTCATGGTAATAAGGGTGTTATCTCCCGTATCTTACCAGAAGCAGATATGCCATTCTTACCCGATGGTACACCCATTGACATCATGCTCAACCCATTAGGTGTTCCTTCCCGTATGAATATAGGTCAAATTCTCGAAGTCCATTTAGGTATGGCCTTAAAGAAACTTGGCTACAAGATTGCCACTCCGGTCTTTGATGGCATCACAAACGAAGAAATCTTCGATATGATGGAAAAAGCCAAGATGGCAAAAGATGGTAAAACCATCTTGTATGATGGCACAACTGGTGAGAGATTCGATGAAAGAATCACCGTTGGTGTCATGTACATGATTAAACTTATCCACATGGTCGATGACAAGTTACACGCTCGTGCTACTGGTCCATATAGCTTAGTCACACAACAACCTTTAGGCGGTAAAGCCCAAAATGGTGGTCAGAGATTTGGTGAAATGGAAGTCTGGGCCCTCGAAGCCTATGGTGCCGCTCACGTGTTACAAGAAATCATCACTGTTAAATCCGATGATAGAGTGGGTCGTAGAAAGACATACGAAGCCATCATCAAAGGACAAGAATTACCTAAACCAGGTATGCCTGAAGCCTTCAGAGTTCTCGTTAAAGAATTACAAGCACTCTCTATGGATGTCACCTTACTCGATGGTGAAGGTAATGAAATCGATATGGATGCTTTAGCCAAAGAAGCCCAAAAAGAAGAAAGAAAGATTAATTCCAGTATTCGTAACTTAACCGGTGAAAATGGCCCTGAAAGCGTCGTTGACACTGAAGGTATGTCCGCACATAGCTTCAGCGACAAAGTCGAAGATTAATTAGGAGGTAAATGAACTATGTTTGATGTTAAAAAATTAACTGCAATCCAAGTCGGACTTGCCTCCCCAGATAAGATTCGTAGTTGGTCTCATGGTGAAGTCTTAAAACCAGAAACCATCAACTACCGTAGTCAAAAACCTGAACCAGATGGTTTATACTGCGAAAGAATCTTTGGCCCTAACAAAGACTATGAATGTCACTGTGGTCGTTATAAAAAGATTAGATACGCTGGCACAGTCTGTGACCAATGCGGTGTCGAAATCACCACAAAAGATGTCCGTAGAGAAAGAATGGGTCATATCGAACTCAATTCTCCTTGTACCCATATCTGGTATTTAAAGGGAATTCCCAGCAGAATCGGCTTATTATTATCCATTTCTCCTAAACAATTAGAAGAAGTGGTGTACTATGCCGCACACATCTGCTTAAATCCTGGAAAGAGCGAAAAACTCACCAAGAGCCAATTCATCAATGAGAGAAATGGCCGTGAATCCTTCATCCCTGTCTTAGAAGAATTATTAGCTAAAGGCGAGGAATGGGGTTTAGTTGAAGGCACAGATGATTATCGTAGAGCCGAGCAATTACTCGACATCTTAAACGATAAATCTCAACCCTTCCCCTTCGAAGTTATCGCCACCTTTGTCGGTAAATACAATGGTGCGGAATTCTCTGAAGGTGCCGCCGCAATCAAGCGCTTATTACAAGAAGTCGATTTAGATGCGGAAGCAGAAGCCATTAAGAACAAGATGAAAATGACCTCTATCTCCGGTCGTCCAAAATTAACTAAGAGATTAGAAGTTATCGAAGCGTTCAAGAATCCTAACAACAAACCTGAATGGATGGTCTTAGATGTCATTCCTGTCATCCCACCAGATCTCCGTCCGATGTTAGCCCTTGATGGTGGTCGTTTTGCCACTTCCGATTTAAACGATTTATATCGTCGTGTTATTTCTAGAAATAACCGTTTAAAGAGATTAATCGAGATGAACTCTCCACAAGTTATCTTGAACAACGAAAAACGTATGTTACAAGAAGCCGTGGATGCCTTAATCGATAATGGTCGTAGAAATAAACCAGTCCAAGGTCCTGGTGGTAGACCCTTAAAGAGTTTAAGTAGTGCTCTTAAAGGTAAACAAGGTCGTTTCAGACAGAACTTACTCGGTAAACGTGTCGACTATTCTGGTCGTTCCGTTATCGCTGTCGGTCCATCCTTAAAGATGTATCAATGTGGTTTACCAAGAGAAATGGCCATTCAATTATTGAGACCATTTATCGCTAGAGAATTATTAGACCGCGGTATCGCTAACGCTCATAGACAAGCCGATAAGATTATCGACCGCTATGAAAACGTCGTCTTTGATATCGTCGAAGAAATCATCTCCAAACACCCAGTCTTATTAAACCGTGCTCCAACGTTACATAGACTTGGTATCCAAGCTTTCCAACCTATCTTAGTCGATGGTCGTGCGATTCGTTTACACCCCTTAGTGTGTACCGGATTCAACGCTGACTTCGATGGCGACCAAATGGCGGTTCACGTCCCATTATCCAAAGCGGCTCAAGAAGAAGCTTTAGATTTAATGCTCGCGAGCAACAACATCTTAGGTCCTAAGAATGGTAAACCTATCGTCACACCTTCTCAAGACATGGTTATCGGTAACTATTACTTAACCACTGAGAAGACAAAGGCTGATTTCTTAGCTAAAGCTAAAGAATTACGTTCTTATAACGATGACGAAGAAGCGGAAAGATATGAATTATATGCCGCTAGTGAAGGCAAAGTCTTCAGAAGTGTTGATGATGTCTTATTAGCCTATCAAACCAAACAAGTTCATCTTCATAACCGTGTTGCCATCTTAGGTAGCGCCTTATTGAAGACCAACTTTAATGAAGAAGAGAAGAAGAGTTATGTCCTTACCTCTGTCGGTAAGATTATCTTCAACCTCATCTTCCCCTCTGACTTCCCATATTTAAACGAAGTTAATGATAAATCATTAGCGGGTGACAAATCCCTAGTGCGTAAGCACATCGTTCCTCGTGGAAGCAATATTCCTGAAATCCTCGAACAACGCCCAGTCTTAAAACCATTCGGTAAGAAAGAACTCGGTAAGATCGTCAATACCATCTTCCAACGTTATGACCGTCAAGGTAATCCTAAGACCAGCGCTGTCCTCGATAAGATTAAAGACCAAGGTTTCCATTACTCCACAGTCGCCGGCTTATCCTTCGCTTTAAGTGATATCCACTTAGTGGAAGGTAAAGACGAAATCATCAAACGCGGTGATGAAAAAGTCGAACAAATCAAAGAGATGTTCAATATGGGCTTACTCACCGATGAAGAGAGACATAAACAAGTTATCTCCGTGTGGAATAACGTGAAGAACGAAGTTCAAGAAGTCTTGAAGAAACAATTCGTCAAAGACACCACAAACTCCATCTATATGATGTCTGATTCTGGTGCTCGTGGTAATATCTCCAACATCTTACAATTATCTGGTATGCGTGGTTTGATGGGTTCCACCTCTGGTGAAGACATCGAATTACCAGTCAAACGTTGTTTCCGTGAAGGTATGACCGTTTCCGAATTCTTCATCGCCACACACGGTGCCCGTAAGGGTGGTGCTGATACCGCCTTAAAGACCGCTGACTCTGGTTATTTAACTAGAAGATTAGTCGATATCTCTCAAGACGTTATCGTCAGAGAAATCGATTGTGGTACTGACCATGGCTTTGTGGTGAGAGAAATTAGAGACTCCTCTAGAAACGCTGTTATCGTCAAGCTCGAAGACCGTTTAGTGGGTAGATTCTCCTTAAATGAAATCATCAATCCAGAAACTGGTGAAGTTATCGTCGATAGAGACACCATGATTGATGAATCCGCCGCTAAAGAAATCGTCAACTGCGGTATTAAAGAAGTGGAAATCAGAAGCTTATTTGGTTGTGAAACCAAAGACGGTGTCTGTGTCCATTGTTATGGCCGTAACTTAGCGACTGGCCGTACAGTCGAAGTCGGTGAAGCCGTTGGTATTATGGCTGCTCAATCAATCGGTGAACCTGGTACTCAGTTAACCATGAGAACCTTCCATACCGGTGGTTTAGCGGGTGGTGATATCACAACCGGTTTACCCCGTGTTCAAGAATTATTCGAAGCTCGTAATCCTAAAGGTAAAGCCACAATTAGTGAAATCGATGGTATCGTCACTTCTATTAAAGAAGATGGTGGATGCTATGTCGTCACCGTGGAAAACGAGATTGAACCAGAACCAAAAGTTTATAGAACCGCATTCGGTGCGCGTTTAAGAGTTAAAGAGAATGATAAAGTCATCGCCGGTGGCAAGATCACCGAAGGTGCTATCTCTCCAAAAGAATTACTCCAGAACGCTGATGCGACCGCTGTTGAGAACTACATTATCAAGGAAGTTCAAAAGGTTTATAGCGCTCAAGATATCGATATTTCCGATAAGCATATCGAAGTTATCGTTAGACAGATGTTCAAGAAAGTCTACGTCGTCGATGGTGGTGATACCGATTTAATCGCTGGTACCTTAGTGAACATCAATACCTTAACCGATAAGAACGCCGCTATCTTATTAAGTGGTGGACGTCCTGCGGTGTTCCAACCCATGATTCTCGGAATTACCAAGGCTGCCTTAGAAACTGAAAGTTTCTTATCCGCTGCCTCCTTCCAAGAAACCACACGTGTTCTCACCGATGCCGCAATCAAGTGTAAACGCGACAACTTACATGGCTTAAAAGAAAATGTCATTACCGGTCACTTAATCCCTGCCGGCCGTGGCTTATTAACCGCTGTGGAAGAAGAAGCTATCGTTGATGAATTCACCGTCGAAAAGAAGATGAAAGAAGTCACCGACCGCTACGTCGAAGAACATGACCGTGTCATCAACGCGATTCATGAGAAAATCCGTAAAGCGGAAGAAGATAACAAGAAATAATTATCTTTAACCATAAAAAAGGAGTTGCTCCGATAAAGGGCAACTCTTTTTCTATATTTATTTAGTAATAAATTTAATGGCTTTGGTTAATAGTTCAACATCCACCATAGAGTTATATCTTGTTCTATCGATATGCTCTTTGAGGTATTGAGCTTTTTGTTCATCATCGGGTTTTTCTTTTTTGATATAAGTTTCATAACCCTTATTTATCTTATCGAAGTACTTCTTACCTTGAGGGGAGTAGTAGATAGTTCCATGACCTCTAGATAAATACTTGATGAATTTAAATCTCTTATCATTTTTAAATTCTTTCTTATAGAGATTGAATCCAGCATCGATAGGAACGGTTTTATCATCCTCACTATGAACGATGCAGATCTTGGCTTTGGTATTATGGAAGGCATTGATAGCGGTAGTTTCATAGATATCCCCGAAAAGGAGCTTTTCTAGCGTGTCTACGTAGATCATGAAGTCATTTGCCTTCTCACCCGCGTAACGCTCGCCATTGGCCTTAAAAATAGTGGTAGATTGATTGAAACCACTGAAGGCGATGAGTCCTTTGACTCTTGGATGCCATCCTATGGATGCAGAGACACTATAAGCACCCCAGGAATGTCCGCATAGATATAAGGGAAGTTTTTGATATTCCTTTAATGTCTCGACATAATTGATGGCTTTATCAGCATCTAATAATCCTTGGGTAAAACCTTTCATGGTATGACCTTCGCTCTCATCGTTAGCGGTAGCGTCATAGGCGAAGACATAATATCCTTGTTTACATATTTCATGGATTAAATCGAGATAGCAGTGGTGGCCACCTCCTCCATATCCGTGAGCGAAGACAAAGATGCCTTTTTTCTTTCCGGTTTTAGTTTGATATATATAGCCCACTAATTTGTTTTTACTATAAGAATAAAAAGTATGTCTTTCTCTAGTTAAATCTTTGAATTCATCGATGGTGAACCATAGAGGTTTAAAACTAAAAAAGTGATGTCCGAACATCTTTTCATAGACTGATTCAGTCACAATCGCTGGTGTCGCTACTTTTGCGACATTGAGAATGGAATTAAATAAGCTCTTTTTATCCATACCATCATTATAATGACTTTAAAGGCCTATGACTTTACAAAGTTTATATTTCTTATAAAATGTTTTTTATGAAAAGAAAAATATTTTCATTATGCATTATTCCCATGCTACTAACGGGATGTTCTCATAAATTAGCGTTAGAGTTTGCTCCTCTTACTACTTTTATCGATCCCATTGATGTCAACATGGATTATCCAGAAGAATATTTCTACCGTCCAGAAAGCATTAAGCCCGTTAGTTATAAAGATGGCACGATTGACTCATTAAATAGTTTATTTAGTGCCTCTAATAGTGATGTCCCTAAGACTTGTTTACAAAGTAAGGGAGATAGAAAATTATTAGTCATTCCCATTGCCTTTAAAGATAGTGATGAGAGCACCTTAGAAGAGAAAACTATCTATATTCAAAATGCCTTCTTTGGTGAAAAAAACCATACAAATTACGACTCTGTTAGCGGATATTACAATAAAAGCTCCTATGGACAGGTGAGATTAACTGGAGAAGTTACTCCCTGGTTTAAAGCGGATTTTGTCGCCTCAGATTGGCAAAGTGTTTCCACGACATACACGAGTGTTTCCAGTCGTTTAGTAGCGGAAGCGGTGGATTATTTAAAAGAGAATTCTTCCATAGATTTTAATCAATATGATACAGATGAAGATGGATATATCGATGGTATCTATGCGATATACGATCATCCTCTTGATCAAAATGGAGAGACAAGCACATTATTTTGGGCTTATACCTACTACGCAAAAATCAATGAAGCGGGCTTCAATAAAGAAGAGCCTTTTGCAAAAGCATATGGTTGGACAAGCGTGGACACAATTATTCAAAAAGACCATAGGTCTTACACGAATTATTTAATCCATGAAACTGGACATCTATTCGGCTTAGAAGACTATTACAATATCTTCTCTAGTGGCACGACAGCGAGATCCGATTTCCATTATCAACCCACGGGTTGTTTCGATATGATGGATTACAATATTGGAGACCATTCTTCCTTTAGTAAATATCTCTTGAATTGGACCTCTCCTTTAGTGGTCAAAGAAGGTATTTCCGGAACTTATAAATTGAAGTCATTTGTTCAAAGTGGACAATACATTTTAGTGCCTTCATCTGACTATGATGATTCACCCTTTAGTGAATATTTACTCATAGAGTACTTTACCCCAGATTCCTTAAATAAATTCTCTGGTTCTTATACTTATATCGATAGAAATAATAAGATGGGAGTCTATAATTATCCTCAACATCATGGTCTAAGAATTTATCATGTAAACGCTAGATTGGGATATTTCAAAAAAGGAAGAGATACCTCTAAATTAATAGCCTTTATCGATGATCCAGATTATGAATCAAAACTCCCCGCGGAAGCAGTTGGTGTCAATTATGCTTATCGCAATTCTTTGCACAATTATCAAGCTGATGCTGGTGACCAAGTATTAGTCCATCTCTTAGAGAGTAGTGGTAATAATACTTTCGTTAATGGTATTCCCGCGAATAACGAAACCTTATTTAAAATCGGTGATGATTTTGGCATTAATACCTTCACTGATTTCAAGTTCTCAAATGGTGAGCATCCAAACTTTACCTTAAAAGTAAAAACCTTATCTGAGAAAGATATTACATTAGAAATATCCACGAAGTAGTGGATTTATGATACACCTGGATACGTTGAAATATTTTTTAATATTTTTTTCATTTTTTGCTTGCGTGATTTCATCTATTTATTTAATATATATGAGCGTGTGTAAAACGACCGAGTGTCTGTTTTTTATAGAAGGACATTGATACACCCGGTTCCGTGGAACACATACACAAGTAAAATTAGTTATCGAAAGGAGCAATTATATGCCAACCATTAACCAATTAGTTCGTGAAGGTCGCCACAACAAGACTTGGAAATCCAAGGCTCCCGCATTAGGCACAAGATGGAACTCTTTAAAGAAAAAGAACATCGGCCAAGCGGCATCTCAAAAACGTGGTGTCTGCACCCGTGTCGGTACCATGACTCCTAAAAAACCTAACTCTGCTTTAAGAAAATACGCCCGTGTTAGATTAAGCAACGGTTACGAAGTCACAGCCTACATCGGTGGTGAAGGTCACAACTTACAAGAACACTCCACAGTTATGATTAGAGGTGGACGTGTTAAAGATTTACCAGGTGTTAGATATCACATCGTTCGTGGTACCTTAGACTGCGCTGGTATCGAAGCTCGCCGTCAAGGCAGAAGCTTATATGGAACTAAAAAGCCAAAAGAAAATGATTAATTAGGAGGAGGAAAAACATTATGCGTAAAGGAAATGCAGTAAAACGTGACGTGTTACCAGATCCAATCTATAACAGCAAATTAGTCACACGTTTAATTAACAAAATTATGCTTGATGGTAAAAAGGGAACAGCACAAAACATTCTCTATTCCGCCTTCAAGAGAATCGAAGAAAAGACAGGAAAACCTGCGATGGATGTCTTCGCTACAGCGTTGAACAACATCATGCCTACAGTCGAACTTAAAATGAGACGTGTTGGTGGTTCTAACTTCCAAGTCCCAACTGAAGTTTCTCCAGATAGAAAAGTCACATTAGGACTCAGATGGTTAGTTAACTATTCACGTTTAAGAAACGAAAAGAGCATGCAAGAACGCTTAGCCAATGAAATTATCGATGCCGCGAACGGTACCGGTGCTTCTGTGAAGAAGAGAGAAGATACCCACAAGATGGCTGAAGCCAACAAAGCTTACGCACATTATCGCTGGTAGTAGGAGGGGTAGCTCAATATGGCAAATCGTGAATTTGACTTAGCCCATACCCGTAATATCGGAATTATGGCCCATATCGACGCCGGCAAAACCACAACTACTGAACGTATTCTTTATTTCACTGGAAAGATCCATAAGATTGGTGAAACCCATGAGGGTGCCGCCACTATGGACTGGATGGCCCAAGAACAGGAAAGAGGTATTACCATTACCTCAGCAGCGACAACCGCTCACTGGAAGGGCAATCGTATCAACATTATCGACACTCCAGGGCACGTCGACTTCACCGTTGAAGTTGAACGTTCACTCCGTGTCTTAGATGGGGCTATCACTGTTCTCGATGGTAAAAATGGTGTAGAACCACAAACAGAAACCGTCTGGAGACAAGGTAGCAAATACGGTGTTCCAAGAATTGTCTTTGTGAATAAGTTAGATGCTACTGGTGCTGACTTTGAGATGTGTGTCCGCTCACTATTCGATAGATTAGGCGCAAATGCTGCAGCGGTACAATATCCCATTGGTATTGAATCAACCTTAAAAGGTTGTATCGATATCATTGCCCAGAAAGCCTATGTCTATACTTCTGATATTCATGAAGAACCTCAAGAAGTCGACATTCCAGAAGAATATCTTCCAAAAGTCCAAGAATTAAGAAGTAAATTATTCGAAGCTCTTTCTAACTTCGATGAAGAGATCTTAATGATGGTCTTAGAGGGAGAAGAACCCAGTGTTGAGAAGACTAAAGAAGTCATTCGTAAAGCCGTCTTAACTGGTGAATTCCACCCGGTATTCTGCGGTAGTGCTTATAAGAACAAGAACATTCAGTTATTACTTGATGGAGTCATTGATTACTTACCAAGTCCATTAGATATTCCTGAAGCAAAAGGAATGGATGATAGAGGTAATGAAGTGACCTGCAAGCCCACTGATGAGGCTCCTCTTGCGGCATTAGCCTTCAAGATTGCGACTGACCCATTTATCGGTCGATTAGCATATGTGCGTGTCTACAGTGGTGTATTAAAATCTGGAAGCTATGTCTTAAATAGCACAAAAGGCACAAAAGAAAGAATCGCTCGTGTGGTCTTGATGCATTCCAATCACCGTCAAGAAGTCGAAGAACTTCACGCTGGTGATATCGGTGCAGTAGTGGGCTTAAAGAACACTATTACTGGTGACACACTTTGTGATGAAAAACATGAAATCATCTTAGAAAAGATGGAATTCCCAGATCCCGTTATCGAGGAAGCTGTGGAACCCAAGACTAAGGCTGATCAAGAAAAGATGAATGTCGCTCTCATGAAATTAGCGGAAGAAGATCCGACATTCAAGGTCCATACCAATCCAGAAACTGGACAGACCATTATCGCCGGTGTCGGTGAATTACACTTAGACATCATCGTCGATCGTATGAGAAGAGAATTCGGTGTTGCTGTCAACGTCGGTGCTCCTCAAGTCGAATATAAAGAGACGATTAAGGCTCCTGCGGATTGTGAAGGTAAATACATCAAACAATCTGGTGGCCGTGGTCAATATGGTCATGTATGGATTAAATTTGAACCCAACCCCGGAAAAGGCTTCGAGTT
>JBGUQI010000007.1:0-7537 GCA_045130875.1 Bacilli bacterium
GAGCTTTGTAGAACAATATAAGAAGTCACGTTTTTATTCACCAGATAGAAAAATACTTGTCATCAAAACTGCTTATGGTGGAAGCGGCTTTGCTTTCGATCAACAAGGTGTAGGTAATCCCTTATATAAAAGAACCTTGGATATGATTAACGCGGGATTATCTTTAAATAAAAACAATAGAATTGTCGCACTATTATGGCATCAAGGAGAACACGATGCATTTGAAAACGCTCAATTTAGTTATGATGAAAGATATGAGTATTATTATCAAAACCTCTTAAAAATGTTTTTAGCGTTTAGAGAAGAATATAAACAATTTGATTTTCCTATCATTACTGGTGAGTTATGTAGAGATTGGAAGAAGCGTTATAAGGTTGAATCTGAAGCAGTTGAAAAGGCCACTATTGATGTATGTAACAAGATAGGCAATGCGGCGTTTGTTCGTGCCTTTGATTTACCAAGCAACGCAGAAGCAATCCACAACGGAGATTTAGATCATTTCTGTAAGCAATCTATATTGATTCTTGGTGAAAGATATTTCGAAGCGTTTGCTTCCTTAAAAAGAAAATAAATTTCAAACTGAATATCAGTTTTTATAAAAAAGATCTACAATAAGTAGATCTAATTTATTCTTTTGTAATTATCTGTGGTTATTTATTGAGAATAAATGAGTTTAGATAATTACAATTACTGTAGTTGTTTAGTTCAATCTATTCCATTTAGTCTAAATCAACCTATCGCTATTATGTCGTGTTTTAGGTCCTTCGCGAATAAGAAAAAACCACCTCTTTTAATTTGGATTGGAGGCGGTGATTTGATTTTTTGATTATTGCTTCGTAAACTACGCAATGGTGATTGAAAGGCCGGGGCGCACACTGCCGCTCGTGAAGTCGACATAGTCGTGGTCGGGGCTACCATCGAAGTCGACATCCCACGCGTAGTAGGGGTAGTAGCTGCTAGGAGAACGAGTCCAATAGTATCCATTATATTGACGAGAACCACTACTTGTGTAATTGTAAGTGCCCCTTGCTCTAGCCCAGTCGGTTGTTTTGCAATATCTTGTATCAGCTGAACCGGTTAATGTTGAGAAACCATAGTCGGGATTAATATAGTCCTTATAACTTGGTAAGAAGACTTTGTCTTGAGTATTGGTACAAGCATATGAATTGGAATCACTATCAGTGGTTGAAGCACTATTATCAACTGTTGTAGTTAGAATATGTTCGTTGCCTAAAGCAAATGCTGAATTATAAAATTCATTGTTTAACCATGATCTTATTTCAGAATATTCGTAATTATTTGCATAATGACCATTTTGGGTTCCTAAATAATATTCATTATATCTATGAGCATCCAATAGCACAGATGATAGTAAGTAGTATTCACCATTATTGTTACTCAATACATTCCATGTAATTGGCTCACATTTAAACCAATAAGTAGTTCCACTTAATATTGTTGTGCCATTATCAAATTTATAATTGGAATCACATGGTGCGGCACTAAGCTTGGCATAATAATCGCCATCATATAAATACCAACCATTTGATTCTGGCGTAGTTAATGCATCAAGTTCAGAAACTAGAGAAGGGTCATTGACGTTGTTTTGCGGGTATAAACCATACGTGACTGTCTTTCCATCGTCCGAAAGAGTTGGAATAATGCCGAGTCGACGTTCTTCAGCTTCTTCTGCTTTTGTTAAGAAATGTGCAACCAAGGAATAATCGTTTGTTGGCATAGTGAATGTATAGGTTGCATCGTTGCTAACTTTTGTTGATTCATGATACCAACCTTTAAAAACACAATCGCCAACTGGAGTTGCCACTACTGTAATAGATTCACCAGAATAACCACTACCAGACACAATAGCAACAGTGCCTTTTGTTTCATCGGAGCTTGCAATAGATAAATTATTCAAATTAGCAGACCAACGAGCGGTCAAAGTAAAATTGCCAACAATAGTTTGCCCAAGGTGCGTAATTCGATTATTTTCATCATCAAACCATCCATCAAATGTATAGCCAACTCTAGTGGGTTCATAGAGTGTAACACTATCTTCAACAGTATATGTTGTTGGGTTTTGTTCATTATTAATACCACCGTTGAGATAATAAGTAATGGAATAATTGACAATATTCCAATTGGCATCAAGTGTCATGTCTTCCGTCACTATAAAATCAACAAACGACCATTCGTCACCTTTATATGTCCAATTAACAAATTCATAACCTAGTTTAGTTGGATCTTGTGGTTTGGTTATCTTGCCTCCATGTTCAACCACTTGATATGGAACTTCGCTTCCACCATGAGAATCAAATGTAATTGTGTGTGTTTCTGAACTGCTGCTTGATGGATCAATACTGTCATTTTTGTTCTTACATCCAGTTAAGAGGAGTCCACCAATCAATGTTAGAGTCAAAACGGATAATTTTATTTTCTTCATAAACTTCTCCTAAGAATACGCTGATATTATCTCATAAATTTAATTCTTTGTAATTAAACGAAAAAAGACCTATCGCAATTATGCCGTGTTTTTAGGCTGTCGCGAGCAGGGAAAACGAACTATTTTTGAGCGTGGAGGCAGGTCTCACGTGGGCCGCATTACAAGCTGTCGATAAGCATTTGTTTAGGCTTAGAGGCAAAGCTCCACCACGGGCCTGTTTGATAGCTTAAATTAAGTCTGGGAGGCGGATCGTTCGCTACGAGGAGGTCGCGAGTTCGAGCCTGGTCTGAGACATAAGAAAAGACCTCACATGGAGGCCTCATCTATGTTGGATAAGTCGTTTTATGCAAAACCGGATAAATGGGTTTAGCAGACGACAAAAGCGGGTATTTTGGTGGATCTAAAGGGTTACGATAATAACCCGTTACCTTTTTCATTTTCGGGACAGGATAACATAAATTACATTTCTTGATGTATAAATGAAATAGCTAATTGATATGGTCGAGTAGCGTTTTTATATGCTCCAGATAATTCAATTGTATATGAATGGTGATACTGTACACTAAACGGACCTTCGAATGGATCGGTATAGAGATCAAATCTAGTTAATAGGATAGGTGTCTCAGCCTTCACCCAATCATCTGGATCTTTAACTGGGGTATTTTCATACATAGTATATCCAGCTGCAGTGATAAGACCAAAATAGTCATTAATTCCAAGGAAACCAATATCTTCTAAATCAAGGTTAACATTAATATATAAGTAACCTTCTCTTTGAGAGATATAAGGTTCTTCTCTGATTCTATTCTCATGCATCTCCCACCATACCGCATGATCAGCAGTTGGGTATTTAAAGTTATAAGAATGTCCTCCAGTTCCAGCAGGATTATTACAACCTGCAACAGAAAACATCGCGGACATTCCTAGAATGAAAGTTACTAATTTTTTCATAATTTGTTCCTCTTAAGTTAACTATAAAATACCACATGTGATTGTCCAAACGCAATTGTTCCCAGTTGTCCAAATTCCTCCGTCCTCCCAAGGCAAGAGAAAAGCCAGCCCTGAAGTAGCAAGTAGGTAAATGCTTTATATTTATATAAACGTTCCTTAGAACTCGAATATGGCTAGCTCACGCCGGGAAATCGCCTCGTTCGCAAGAGGTCGCGAGTTCGATGTGCAAAACAAAAGCCCTCTTGCGAGGACTTCTTTAAGTCTGACGTCGGATAAGTCATTTTGTCCAACTTCGGATAAGTGACTTTGGACGACGACAATTACTTTTTTGTCTGGTGGATCTAATGGGATTCGGACCCACGACCTCCTCGTTGCGAACGAGGCGCTCTCCCAACTGAGCTATAGACCCATGCGAATAAATATATTATATGTATTTAATCTATTTTTCAATGATAGTTGTATTCGAATCTTTGCCTAATTCAAATAATTGTGTAAAAGAAGAAGACTCATCAAAACTTACTTTCACATTCTCTAAGATAACGGTAAGTGGTTCTTCTTTAGATTCGATGATATAAGCGGGGTATTTTAATTTATTAAAAGTGACATTTTTAAATGTTAATAGGCCTAGATGCGTTCCACTATGAAGGGAGTCACTATCCGCGGGATAATATAGTACTCTTTCTAAATCATCAAAGGAGCAATCTTCAAAATGGATATCCGATTGCTTAAATGGGTAATTTGTGCTCGCAAAATAATCGATGAGGGCAAGTGTATTATGTCTTCCCTGTTCCCTTGGTAATTCGTCGTTTTTACCCTTAACAACAGTCATTCTATGAGGATAGTATCCCGGTCCTTTAGAATGTGTGGATTTAATAACGATGTTAACACCACCTATACGGAATAAATTACAGGATGTATTAAGTGTGCAGTTGTTCACTAATAGATTTTCTACATTGATACCTGCAATACAATCATCACCAGTTCTAAATGTGCAATTTTCAATAATGGTGTCTTTACTACAATGTAGATGAATTCCATCTGAACCACCTAAACACGTAACATTTCTCATAATGAGGTTTTTACAATTATTGGCTTCATGTAAGAAGTTACCACTATGTCTAGCGGTATATCCTTGTAACAAAACATTCTCACAGCAACTTAAAAAGATGATGTGTGGTCCTCTATACCCTTCTTCCCCGTTAGGGTCATAACAATTCTGGCCATCGAATACAGAACCTTTTTCTCCGAT
This sequence comes from Bacilli bacterium, assembly GCA_045130875.1. Lineage (GTDB taxonomy): Bacteria > Bacillota_I > Bacilli_A > RFN20 > CAG-826 > RUG13091. The sequence goes on from JBGUQI010000007.1 coordinate 4,644, forward strand.
AATGGAAATGTTCTTTTCATTATAGGCGGTGATAATCGCTCTTCGATAGGTATCCCATGGCTTACCATAATATTGGGTGATTAATTCCATATCAGAACGCATTTCCATTCCTTTAGGAATAGGAAAAACTTGATAATCATCACAGTTATCACTGCCATAAATCTCTGCGCCTTCTTCAAGATATAAATTGGTATTAGACCACATCCTTAATGCGGCCACTAAATATTTTCCTTTTGGAACAATAATCATTCCACCTTCAGATTTACACATATCAAAAACTTTTTGAAAAGCTTCTGTTTGTAATTCATCAATGTTAGGTTTAACACCATAATCTGTAACTTTATATTTGTTCATAAAGGGGCGTTCTCCTATTTACCTAAATCATTATATCATTTGTTTTTTCAAAATTATTGATGTCAATACTTATAATAATTTTTTTATATCCTTATAATATAATTCCCACTTATGAAAAAGGTAATTGCAGTCATTGACTTAAAGGCTTTTTATTCCTTCGTGGAATGTGTGGATAGAGGCCTTGATGCGTGGACCACTCCTCTTGTTGTCGCCGATAAAGAAAGAGGAAAGAACACGATTGTTTTAAGTGTCTCTCCCTATCTAAAAGCTAGAGGGGTTCCCTCTAGATTAAGAATCAGAGACTTACCCAAAGGGTATGACTATATTTATGCTGTTCCAAGAATGGAAAGATATATCGAGAAAAGCGCAGAGGTCGTCAAGATCATGATGGACTTTGTGGCCAAAGATGATATTCATGTCTATTCCATTGATGAAGCCTTTATCGATCTCTCTTCTTATCTAGATTATTATCACCAAACACCACTACAACTTGTCCAGTTAATCATCAACACCATTAAAGAGAGAACCGGACTCCAAGCCACAGGGGGTATTGGAGATAATTTCTTCTTAGCCAAAGTAGCGTTAGACATCTACGCAAAACACGAGAAAAACGGCATTGCTACATTAACGGAAAATGATGTTGAAACCAAGTTATGGCCCATCACTCCATTAACCAAAATATGGGGAATTGGTGAGAGAACTGCATTAAAATTGAACGCTTTAGGCATTTTTACTGTCGGTGATTTAGCAAATGCAAATAAAGATTATATCCATGAACATTTTGGAATTATTGGTGATCAACTCGTCGAACACGCGAATGGTAAAGATGAATCTGATATCCATGAAGTATATGTTCCTAAATCCACAAGTCTCTCTTTAGCTCAGGTTCTTTTTAAAGACTTTAATAAGAAGAATGCGATTACAATTATTAGAGAAATGTGTGATGACTTATCCCATAGGATGAGAAATGAGCAAAAGCTCACTGAGCAAGTGGGTTTATATATCGGTTATTCCAAAGAGATGATGGGTGGATTTGCTAGACAACTATCACTACTTCAACCCACGGATGATACAGAAGTCCTTTTTCAGGGACTTATGGAGATATATCATAATCATATCCAAGATTACCCCATCAGAAGAATTGGAATTACCTTTGGTAAATTATCCACTGCGGGGGTACAGCAGATAAGTCTCTTTGAAGACGAGAAGAAACAAATTACTAATCGTGACTTATTTAAAACCATGGATAAGTTAAAAGATAAATATGGAAAGAATATCTTGTTAAGAGCCAGTGCTCTAACAGAAGATAGCACTGCGATAGAAAGACATAATCAGATTGGAGGACATCGTAAATGAGTGACCGTGGAATGAAAAAATGGGCTCCCTATAAATCATTAAATGAACAATGGGATGTTTTAGATAATTTAAGTGCCTCCGAACAAAAAGTGGAAAGACCCACGATAAGTAATGAAGTCGCAGAAGAAATTAACGATAAGTTAGTTAATTATAATGGGGAAGAATTAGAGTTTTATTATTATAAAAACGGAAAAATCTTAAAAGAAAAAAGCACGATCCAGAAGATCGATGCTTTTGAACGTAAGATTTATCTAACTAATGGGGTTAAGATTCTTCTTAAAGATTTAGTGGGACTTAAATAGCCCATTCACCATCTTTGAAGATTTGGTGCTTAACACCTTTCGCGTCGATACCAACGATATTTAAATCTTTGGTGCCTACCATAAAGTCGACATGAATCATGGAATCGTTGATTCCTTTTTCTTTGGCTTCTTCACTGGTGAGGTTGACATCTAATAATTCTTTGAAACCATGACCTAACGCCACATGGCAGCAGGCGTTTTCATCATAGAGTGTGTTGAAGAAGAGGATACCACTCATATTGATTGGAGAGGTATATGGAACAAGAGCGACTTCACCTAACATGGCGGCACCTTCATCCATGGAGACCATCTTCTCTAATAGCTTTTGATTCTTCTTAGCTTTAACAGAAGAAACCTTACCTTCTTTGAAGGTGATTGAGAAATCTTCAATTAATTGACCTTGATAACTTAATGGTTTAGAGGCCACAAGTGTGCCTTCGCAACGTCCTCTTAAAGGAGAAGTAAATACTTCTTCGGTTGGGATGTTAGGATTGAACTCACCTTTATTGGGTGCTTCTTCCACGCCAGCACCCCAAGAGATATGAGGAATTAATTCCACTTCAAAGTCTGTTCCGTTAGAAGATTTATAGATAAGTTTTCTTAAATCTAAATTATTGAGTTTATTTCTTTGACCAATTAAGAAGGCATTGTGCTTATTCCAGTTCTCCACCGGATCATTACCATCCACACGTGAAGTCATAAGGATAGCATCCCATAATTTCTCAAGAGCAACTTCATCTGTTTCATTGGGGAAGACTTTTTTGGCCCAAGCTTTTCCAGGAACACCAGCGATACACCATTTATATTTTCCATCAGCGATATCGCGGTATTTTTTAATCTTTGGATAGCGTTTTGCCATACTTTTTGCCATTTTTGCTTGAT
>JBGUQI010000008.1:0-11799 GCA_045130875.1 Bacilli bacterium
CTCAACGAGACTAAAAAACAGGAACCTTAATTGATTCCTGTCTTTTAGCCTTTTTTATTTGAAGTGTCCGTTTTGGGGTTCACTTCACAAACGGTCATCCTTTTTATTTATAAAAGAAAAGACCATATTGCTATGGCCTAATCTATTTTTAGTAATTCTTATTTCGCTTCTTTTTTCACAAGAGCATCACGAATTTCTTTGAGAAGCTCAACTTCAGTGGGTTCAGGTTGTCCTGGTTCTGGTGGAACTGGTCTTTCTTCTGGATGTTTCTTGTAATATTCTTCTTGTGCTTTGGCTTCAAGAGCTGCTTTTCTAGCTTGAGCAGCGGCGATGACCTTGACAATGATGAATAAGACTAAAGCAATGATTAAGAATGAAATGATAGCGGTTAATAATGCGCCCCAGTCAATGACGGCAGACATTTTGGATGTGAAGGTTGTTCCGTGTTGATCGTAAAGACCTAATAAGGAATTCTTCCATTGAATGAAATCTGCATCTTCAACAGTAACTGTTTTTCCTTGGGCAGCGGCGAATTGGATAACTTTGTTATTGGCATCCGCTAATGTGAAGGATTGAAGATTGACTGTTTTGCCATCGATTAAGAAGGCTGCACCTTTTTGAGCATCAGTAAGAGCTGGTAAGACAGTAACTAATCCTTTTAAGCCTCCTGGGACTGGCCATGTTGCAACGCTTAATAAAATGTTAACAAAGGCGGTAACGATAGCACCGAAAGCGCCACCAATAACAACACCAACAGCTAACATGAAGGCATTACCTTTATTGATGAATTCTTTAAATTCAGTCCATAAACCTTTGCCTTTTGCTTTTGCTTTCTTTGCCATGATGAATTACTCCTTTCTACTAAATATGATAATGAAAGAGCATTAAAAATTAAAGTGCTTTATTTTTAATTACACAAATATCGTGTAAAATGTAGACATGGTAAAAATCACATATTTAGGACATGCTTCCTTCTTAATTGAAAATGCAGATTTATCTTTAGTTATCGATCCTTATCGAAATCGTTCAGTCCCTGGATTAAAAATGCCAAAGGTCTCAGCGAACTATGTCTTTTCTTCGCACGATCATTACGACCATGACGCGATAGATTTAGTAAATATCATAGATCCTGAGGTTGCGTTACGCTGGTCATATTTCATGGTACCACACGATAAGAGTAATGGTGCGGAACGTGGGTTAAATAGAATTCATGCTTTCTATCTCGATGGTTTAAAGATTGTTCACTTGGGTGATACTGGCTGTATGCCTAAGGACATCGTATTAAAAGAATTGGATAACACAGATGTTTTATTGGGACCAATTAATGGTTATTACACAATATCCGCGAAGGAATTTAAAGAAATTTGCGATGTTATCAAACCAAAACTAATTATCCCGATGCATTATCATATTGCTAAAGATAATAGCGGTTATCCTGATGGTGAACAGATCGAGATATTTAAGAAGTTATATCCTGAGTATTATGAGGTTAATGAGCCAAGTATTATTTTGGATGAGAAAACCTTAGATAAGAAAGTCATTATTTTTAATAACAAATTACAATAATTATGATTGATTTACATTTACATTTAGATGGCTCTTTAAGCGAACAAGATTTCCTTTATCTTGCCAAAAAAGATGGCGTGGATTTAGGGAAGGATTTTCCTAATAACATTTATGTTCCTGAAGATTGTCCATCATTAGAAGTTTATCTCGAGAGATTCGCTCTTCCTTGTATGTTATTGCAAAGCAAAGAGAATCTTTCTTATGTCACAAAATCATTAGTGAAAAGATTATATAAGATGGGTTATATCTATGCTGAAATTAGATTTGCCCCTCAATTACACACTGATAAAGGATTGACTCAAATGGATGCCGCGAAGGCAGCACTTTCTGGTCTTGAAGAAGGGTTGAAAGAGTGTCCAGAATTCGACGCTAATCTAATTTTATGTTGCATGAGACATGCTCCTGAGAGTGTGAATATTGAAACAGTGGAAGTGGCCAATAAATTAAAAGGCACAAAAGTAGTGGCTATCGACCTTGCTGGCGCGGAAGCTATGCATCCTTGTTCGTATTATAAGAATATTTTTGATTTAGCCAAAGGCTACGGACTTAATATCACCATCCATGGTGGTGAAGCCACCGGTAGCGATGAAGTGATGATGGCGTTAGATAATGGCGCGATGCGAATCGGGCATGGTGTGCATCTCGATACCAAAAAAGATGGGCCAAGAGCGAAAGCTAATAACATCTGTTTTGAATTCTGTCCCACAAGCAATTTACAAACTAAGTCTTTGAAATCATATAAAGATGTTCCTTTGAAAGCATTTGAAGAAGTGGGAATCGATGTCACGATCAACAGCGATAATATGACTGTTAGTAACACTGATGTATTGAAAGAGTTTAAACATTTATATCAAACTTTTGGTTTGAGTGACGTTGATGTTTATCGATATCTATCTGATTCGATCAAGCATGCATTTACGGATTTGAAGACAAAAGAAAAACTAGAGAATCTCCTCAATGAGAGATTTGATGATTTCTATAAAAGAATAGTGGAATAGAAATAAAAAGATGCCTAATGGCATCTATTTTTTTATAAAACGTATTTATCGAAGAAGGCTTCCATGATTGGTTGATGGTATTTTCTCGCGGCTTCTTGTTTCCAACTATAGTCGACGATTTCGCCTTGATCGTTTTTATTGGGTTCAACATCTTCTTCGCTGACTTCGATACCTTGAAGAATGGTGTTGGTGTATTGAAGTGATCTCACTCTTTCTTGGGTGTAATAAGAACGAGAAACAACATATTTTCCATCATCTTGTTTGGTGATTGCGTCATTGAAGTAGACGGTCATGTCCTTGACGGCTCCATCTTTCCAAACTTGGATAGTGGGAACGAATCCTCTATCATAACCGAAGACTTCATCTCCTGCCGCGGACATATGGTGTTCTTCTAAGAAGTTCACATAACTTGGCAATCCTGTACCTTGCCACATTCCGGTTTCATCGAGTAATAATCCAGGGATACCGATATCCATTAACCAGACTTGTTTACCGAATTCATGTTTTTCAGAATAGGGCATCATGACATTGGGGAAGGCATCGTTACAATCTGGGCAGAAGGTCCAGAGATAGTAAACTATAGCGTCTTCTTTTGTATCGAATAAAGCGTGATCCAAGTAATCTTGATTGACATAGAAGAATTGAGGATCTCTAGCAATTTTGCTAACTGCTTCTCTTAAACCTTCTAAAGTGGTGAACATTGGATAGGTGCTCTTACCATAGATGTATTCATTGGTTTTCTTGCCATCTTTGATTAAAGCGAAAGTTGGATCGGTTGTGTCGTTTAACAAACTCAAACCAAATGAATCATCATCTTTAGAGAATTGGCTTCTAGGCATGATGTAGATTTTGGTTTTATATTCTCTCACATATTGGTTGAGGACGTCATGGAAAGTTGTCCAGCATCCGCAGGGAAGTCCATCTTGATAGATGGAAATCAAAAAGTTCTCACCACGTGCGATTTTTGTCTGCAAAGCAGTGTAAGTGATTTCTTCCGCTTCTTGGTCTACGAGAGTGCCATAAGTGATACGCGCTTTACGGTCTTCATGGCAGCCTGTAATCCCTAAACAAGAGACGGCTAATAGGGGAAGTAAAAACAAAATCTTCTTCATATTACAAATAATATAAACCTATTATTTTGAGTTTGCAAAGTGAGAAAAATGTCACATTATTTTTTGTGGGAATTATTTTTATAAAATATAGTTGTTTTTTATTCCCTATAAATATATTATTTGTGTAGTGAAAATCGTAGTCGTAAATTTTTTGGGGCTGCGTCACGCCTAATTCTATCAATGTGAGATGCATTGAAAACTAGACCCAATCTATTGATTGAAAAGCAACGGACAGCAGGTCGAATGCCGGATTAGAGATAGTGATATCTTGTTATTAATTTATAAGCTTATGCTTGGAGTGAAAGTCTCCGTCGTACCTTGTGAATGTATAATAAGAGTAGTAAAAGTAAGTATTTACTATATAGACTCCCAAAAAACTAAGACAGAATTCTTATCGAATTTCGCTCTTACACAATATTATTCATTGAGGTACAAATTAGGTTTGTATCTTTTTATTTAAAAGGAGGGTGAAATGATGGAAGAATTAAACGAAAACTACATTATTGAACTTAATGATGTCTGCAAGAAATTCCCTGACAGCGATGTCTACGCTGTTGAGCATTTCAATTTAAAAATCAAAAAGGGTGAATTCGTCACCTTCTTAGGTCCTTCTGGCTGTGGCAAAACCACAACTTTAAGAATGATCGCTGGTTTTGAATTACCCACAAGTGGAACAATTTTATTAAATGGCAAAGACATCTCCTTATTACCTCCTTATAAAAGACCCATTAATACCGTTTTCCAAAGATACGCCTTATTCGCCCATTTAAATATTTATAACAACATCGCCTTTGGCTTAAAACTCAAAAAGATTCCCTATGAAGTTCAAGTCGTCGATGATGAAAAGATTAGACAATGTGAACTTGAAATTAAGATGTTACAAGATGAGAAAAAGAATACCGCTTGTACTGATATGCAAGTTGAGATTGAAGATAAACTCATTACTTTAAACGACATCATCGAAAATGAAAAAGCTAATCCTAGCAAGACCATTACCAAGACTCGTCACCTCACCAAGAAGGAGATTCAGGAAAAAGTCAAAGCTGCTTTAAAGATCGTTGACCTCGAAGGATTTGAAAAGAGAGATATCTCCACACTTTCTGGTGGTCAACAACAGAGAATTGCTATTGCAAGAGCGATTGTTAATGAACCGGAAATCTTATTATTAGATGAACCTTTAGGAGCTCTCGATTTAAAGATGAGAAAAGAGATGCAATTAGAACTAAAGGATATGCATAAGAAAATTGGTATTACCTTTATCTATGTCACCCATGACCAAGAAGAAGCTTTAACTATGTCCGACACAATCGTGGTTATGAACGATGGTGAGATTCAACAAGTTGGCAAACCCAAAGAAATTTATGATGAACCCAATAACGCCTTTGTCGCTGACTTCATCGGTGAGAGTAACATCTATACTGGCACAATGGCGGTGGATAACAAAGTTAGATTCTTAAATAAATATTGGGATGCCGATCCTGTGGACTTTGGTAAATTCCCTGTAAATGAAAAAGTCGACGTCGTCATTAGACCCGAGGATGTCATCCTTAAAAAGAAAGGCCAAGGTGTCGTCGATGGTGTAGTATCCTCCAAAATCTTTAAGGGTATGCATTATGAATATATTATCAATATCGGCAAAGCCGAAATCGTCGCTCAATCAACCGCAGAACTCGAAGAGGGCATCACTGTTGGTTTAGATGTCGAACCCATCAACATCCAAATCATGAAGAAACCATTCGTTTCTAATTTCTACGATGGTTATATCACTAAAGATTACTTTGTCGAATTTGCGGGTAGTGAATTCGAAGTCGATATTTTACCTTTATTCCCCAATTCCAAGATGAATGAGGAAGGCACACTCGTGGATGAAAACGGCAAAGAGATTCCTGTAGAAGATATGGAAGTCAATGTTGAAGTTCCATTTGAAGCAGTCTCTATCTCTGATGACCAATCCGCAAGTGATATTCATGGTCGTATCATTTCCTTAATCTATTTAGGCGATCACTATGAAATTATGGTGAGAACTGATGATGAAGAAGATTTCATTTTGAATTCTCCTGATTTATGGAATGAGAATGATATCGTTTCCGTGATTATCGATAAATCCCAAATCCATCTCTCTCGAAAAGGAGCAAAGAAATAACAATGGCAGAAATGGCGGTTAAACAACGTAAGAGATTTAACTTCCGTGGAAGTTTATGCATGCCTTATGGCGTCTTTATGGCGTTGTTCGTCATTTTCCCATTGGTCTTAATCCTTTATTACGCCTTTATCGATGATAATGGTAATTTCACCTTCAATAACTGGGGTACCGTCTTTACCACTGTGGAGAACTGGAAGGTTATCGGTAATACCTTTATTATTTCTATCTCCACAACAATATTGTGTTTATTAATTGCTTATCCGATTGCCTTTATCTTATCGAATAGCAAATTAAATAAGAACAAAGTTCTTGTTTACATCTTCTTATTACCGATGTGGGTGAACTTTGTCATCAGAACATTAGCCTTAAAGGCTTTAGTCAATAATGGCATTAAAGCCATTTTTGGCTTAGTTCTCACTTCTAAATATCCGATGATAGCGATTATTATCGGTATGGTCTATGACTATTTGCCATTCGCCATCTTGCCTCTATATAACCAGATGTTAAAGATGGATAAGAATCAAATCGAAGCTGCAGCGGACTTAGGGGCTAACCCTGTCCAAGTATTCATCAAGACTATCATTCCAATGACCGTTCCCGGAATCGTTTCTGCGGCCACGATGACATTCATGCCAACGATGTCTTCTTATGTCATCGCTAATCAAATGTCAGAAAGAACGATGCAAATCGTCGGTAATTTGATACAACATCAATTTGAATTAACGCATTATAACATCGGCTCAGTTCTATCGATCGTCATGCTCATGATTATTGGCTTATCCTTACTTGTGGAGAAAGCCATTGATAGGAAGAGCGATGGAAAGAAAGGGGGTATTTGGTAATGGAAAACATCTCTAATATGACCGTGGAACAAACCAATCGTGCCCTCGCTAGAAAAAGAACTCGTGAGAAAGTGGGTAAGATAGCTGCTAATGTGTTCATCTACTTGATGCTTCTATTGATGTATGCCCCGCTAATCTATATCGTTGTCTTCTCATTCACCAAACACAAAGTGTTAGGTGTCTGGAATGACTTCAGCTTAGCAAACTATAAAGCTTTATTTGATATCGCGAGAAATAGAGATTCGAAAGAACTATGGTCCGCGGTGGGTAACACTTTCCTCGTGGCTATATTATCCGCGTTATTTGCCACGATATTAGGTACACTTGGCGCAATCGGTATCTTCTACACCAGAAAGAAATGGATTAGAAATACCCTTGAATATGTGAATCAAGTCCCCATCGTCAATGCGGAAATCGTGACCGCGATATCCTTATGTATCTTATTTGTCATTGCGGCGGATAAACTGGGAATGCAACGAAATCTGTTTACTGTCGTTATCGGTCATGTTGTCTTATCAATTCCTTATGTGGTTTTATCTGTTAAACCTAAATTAGAGCAGATGGATCCGAGTGTCTATGAAGCGGCGATGGACTTAGGTGCCACACAGACACAAGCCTTATGGAAGGTAGTGGTTCCCGATATCGTTCCTGGCATCTTATCCGGCTTCTTATTATCGATTACATTATCATTAGATGATTATGTCATCACCGCATTTACCAAACCCACAACAGGAGGGTTTGAAACGCTATCCACCTATGTCGACAACAAAGTTGTTAAGGGTGGTGTCCCAATTCAATTAAGAGCATTTACAGCAATATTATTTGCTGTTATCCTTATCGTCATGATTGTGATGAATATCAAGGGCAATATGAGTGCTAAAAAACTATTAAAAAAGGAGAAAAACTAAAATGAGCAAGAAATTTGTTATCACCACACTTCCCTTTCTCGCCATCGGCGGCCTAGTAGCGCTTACAGGCTGTAATGAAAAATACGATGCGAAACTCGTGGTCTACAACTGGGAAGATTACATCTATGATGGAACTGATGATGATGGTTATGTCGTCGATGATTCTGTCGTGGAAAGATTTGAGAAATATTACAAAGAGAAAACCGGTCTTAAAGTGAAGGTTGAATATGAATGTTTCTCCACTAATGAAATCATGTATCAACAAATCACATTAGGCGCGATTAAACCAGATTTAATCTGCCCATCTGATTATATGATTCAAAAGATGGCCAATGCTGGCTTATTAGAAGAATTCTCATATGATGAAGTCAATGATGAATATGGTGAATCTTTAAAGAATTGGGATGAATATGGTTCTCCCTATATCAGAAATAGATTCGCTCAAGAGACATTATCCAATGGTTCTTCCTTCTTAAAATATGCCGTTCCTTATTTCTGGGGCACAATGGGCTTCACTTATGATTCCGAATACTTCACTCCTGAAGAAGTGGAAACTTGGGAATGTTTATGGAATCCTAATTCTAAATTCGAAAAGAAATTCACATTGAAAGATTCTATGCGCGATAGTTATGTCGCCGCAATCTTCCATGTCTATAGAGATGAGATCACTGCTTTAGATGTGAATGCTGCTGATTATAATGAAAAATTATCTGCCATCTTCAATAGATGTGATGATGATACTATCACTAAAGTAGAAAATGCCTTAAAAGCCACCAAAGCGAACGTTTTCGGCTTCGAAGTCGATGAAGGTAAAGATGGTATTGTCCAAGGTACTTATAAAGCTAATTTGGCCTGGTCTGGTGACTCCGTTTATTCTATGGATAGTGCAGAAGAAAGTGGCAAGACTTTAAACTATGCTTTACCACAAGAAGGTAGCAATGTCTGGTTTGATGGTTGGTGTATGCCAAAAGGGGCCAACAAAGAATTAGCGGAAGAATTCGTTAACTTTATGTGCGCTCCATCCACCGCTCAATTATGTATGGAAGCCGTGGGCTATACTTCTCCAATCGTCGGTGATGAAATCTGGCAATATGTCGCAGAAACATATGCCGCTGATGACGATGAAACTAATTATTACGAAGCTGATTTATCATTCTTCTTTGGTGAAGAACATGCCAAAATCAGAATTGCTAATAGTGAAAAAGGTCGTCAATTCGATGCTCAATATCCCACAGAACAGATGTTAAAGAGATGCTGCATGATGAAAGACTTTGGTGAGAATACTACTAAAGTTGATGCCATGTGGGCAAGAGTGAAGAGCTCCTTTAATTAATCAAATATTCACAAAAATATTTTCTATTTTTAATTCTTGATAGAAATAATAATGTAGTGCTATAATTCATAGCGCTGCATGATGGTTCCTTAGCCAAGTTGGTAAGGCAATTGACTGCAACTCAATGAGCACTGGTTCAAGTCCGGTAGGAACCTCCAACAAAACAGCAACTTACTGAAGAGACCTTCTGGATTAGAAATCTCACAAGTAAGTTATACGCGCCTCTAGCTCAACTGGATAGAGTGTCAGACTACGAATCTGGAGGTTACGAGTTCGATTCTTGTGAGGCGCGCCACATCGAGACGTAGCGTAGCTTGGTATCGCGTCTGCTTTGGGAGCAGAAGGTCGCAGGTTCAAATCCTGTCGTCTCGACCAGATTTGAATAATAAGCATCCTTATGGATGCTTTTTTTTACTGCGACATCTGCTCACCAAAAAAACTAAATAAATCCTGACAAAAAATCCATAAAACCGCCCTATGTATATTAGTGGAGGCATAATTATGATTAACCAAGGTAAAGACTTTGAAGATGAACTATGTAAAGCTTTAAACAAGAAGAAGATTGGAAGTTTAAATCAAAACTTACAACATTTTATTAGGCATTTATTTCCTGAGGCAAATTTCCATCAAAAAATAATGTGCGAGCTTACTGATAACTATGTAAAACCAGATATCATCATTACCTGGAAAAGACGAGTTGCTAGAGTCTCGATAAAAACTGGACAAGCATCGACACTTCATGGTGAAGATATAAAACCGTTCATCTTGTTTTTGAGAAGTATTGGAGTTAGTACCGAAACTCAAAAGACGATTCTGTATTATCAATTTGGAGATGGTACTTTAGATGGAAGCGGCGAAAAACGCATGAATTATCATGATGTTTATAATTGGTTAGAAGAAAGAATAGCTAAAGCTAATCAAGAACTTAATGATCGATTTGAGATTATTGAAAAAGTAGTGGAACGAGTTGTTTTTCAAGGTGTTAATCCAACCGCTGACCCTGCTGATTATGTCTATTATGGCGATTTAGATTATGGAGTGGTTATTTCTCGAAAACAAATAATGTCACACATCAAGAAGAAAAGCTGGAACTATTTTGATAATCTTCATATCGGACCAATCCTTTTAAAAGCACACGCAAGATATGCTGAAAGACAAATAGTTAGTGATGCTAGAAGAAGAAAGATTACTTGCTATTGGTCACATTTTGCCGAAGATATGGCATATATAGACAAGCGCTATACTTTCTAAACAAATCAGGGCTCTCCTATCTATAGACCCTTCAATCCACATTTTTTATATTTTTATCACCGCTAATTACATTATCGTTGTATTTTTTATTAAAAATGTGTATTTTATTTATTGCCGACTTTATATTAGCCGGTAAAATGGGTCTATAGCTCAGTTGGGAGAGCACCTGATTTGCATTCAGGGGGTCGAGAGTTCGAGTCTCTTTAGATCCACCAAAACTATATGGCTGAGTAGCTCAGTTGGCTAGAGCAGAGAGTTCATACCTCTAAGGTCGGCGGTTCAAATCCGTCCTCAGCTACCAAATTGATTACTGGGGCGTTTACCCTTTTAATAAATCTCAACTGGACCAGTAGCTCAAAGGAAGAGCCTTCGGCCCATAACCGAATGGTTGGGGTATCGTGATCCTCCTGGTCCACCAACACGGAGAATTACCCAAGTGGTTGAAGGGGTCGGTCTTGAAAACCGATAGGGGATGCAAGTCCCGCTAGAGTTCGAATCTCTAATTCTCCGCCAAAAATGATTAATATTACTGCCAAATCGGCAGTTTTTTATTAATAAATATTGATTATGAGATATACTATTTTTAATGACAAAAATTAATATTCTTGGTGATTCAATTACCTTTGGCCTTTATGCTGAGCCATTAGAAAATAGTTTTGTAAACCTATTAGCAAAATCTTTAAATGCTGAGATTAGAAACTATGGTGTATGTGGAATGCGTATGACTTTAAGACCAAAAGAATACGCGGATGCGCCACATGATTTCTTCTGTTTTGAGGATAAAGTTGATGAGATGAATCATGATGCCGACTTGATGTTAGTCTTTGGCGGGACGAATGATTACGGTCCCACGAATTGTCCTTTAGGAAAACTAGGGGATGATACAGTCCACACTGTTTATGGTGGGATTGAATGTTTGATTAAAGAACTATTAAGGCATTATAAAAAAGAACAAATTACTTTTATTTCTCCTTTATATAGAGAAGATGAAAATATGGAAGCTGATAGTGGATCTTCTTATCGAGGACCACTTAGCAAAATCAGGATTGCAATCCAAGAAGAGTGTAAAAAATATAATATTTATTATTTAGATATAAAGGATAAGATAGGCAAAGCGGAAGGCAATCCGCTATTTGAAGATGGTCTACATCCTAATAATGAAGGCCACGCTTTAATCGCTAAAACACTTGAAGAATTTCTCTTAAAGAAGAGATAAAAACTACTTAATAAGTGGGCTATTTTTAGTCCATTTTGTTAATATTTTTTCCATAATTTACATAACAATTTTCTAATTTCTAATTCCGTATTATCCTGAGTTTATCGTTTTAATTCGGTATTTTTTCTTATAAAATACTGAGTTAGAAATTTTTTTGTTGACAATGTGTTTGAGATGGTTATCATATTAGACATACTTATTGGTTTGCGTTCGGAATGAAGCACCCACTAGGTCTAAAAAAATTAAAGCAAGGAGGTAAATTATGAAAGCTTTAATGAACAAACTTTTTGTTTTAAGCGCTGTCTCCTTTCTTGGCTTAGTTGCTTGTAACAATCAAGGTCAAAAATCTTCAAAACCACAAGAAAAAGACCGTCCAGCGACTTATGTCCGTGAAAGTGATGATGATGTTTATGCAAAAGTCTTAGGTGAT
>JBGUQI010000009.1:0-4409 GCA_045130875.1 Bacilli bacterium
TTAGATGACTTATGTGTTTCTAGAACATCATTCTCTTGGGGTATCCCAATTAGAGAAAATCCAAAACACGTTATCTATGTTTGGTTAGATGCTTTAACTAACTATATCACCGCTTTAGGCTACGATAGTGACCACCCAGAATTATTTGAAAAGTTCTGGCAAGATCCTGAATGTGAAACCATTCACATCTTAGGCGCGGATATCACAAGATTCCACGCGATTTACTGGCCAATGTTCTTAGAATCATTAGGTTTAAGAAAACCAGATAGAGAATTCGTCCACGGTTTATTAATGATGAGAGATTCTAAGATGAGCAAATCTAAGGGTAATGTTGTTGACCCATACCCACTCGTAGAAAGATATGGTGTTGACGCTGTTAGATACTACTTAACTAGAGAAATCAACTTCGGTAGTGATGGTAGCTTTGCTCCTGAATTATTCGTTGAAAGAATTAATCAAGACCTCGCTAATGCGTTAGGTAACTTATTAAATAGAACCGTTTCTATGATTAACAAATACTTCGATGGTATCGTTCCTGAATATAAAGGTCGCGTTAATGAAGTTGATGGTAACTTAGAAGATTTAACAAAGTTAACTATCGAATCTTATGAAAGATTAATGGATGACTTAAAGATTACTGACGCTATTGCACAAGTCAATGAATTAGTCAGTAGAGCTAATAAATATATTGATGAAACTGAACCATGGGCTTTAGCTAAAGATCCAGAAAAGAGAGCTAATCTTGAATCAGTTATGACTCACTTAGCTAACTCCTTATACGTCGCAGGTATGCTTATGAAACCAGTCTTAGTGACCGCTTCTGATAAGTTATTTGACCAATTAGGCGTCACTGGTGATTTACTCAATTATGACCAAATTAAGCAATACGGTATCGTTTCTGGCTTAAAAGTTGAAAAGAAAGATCAACTATTCCCAAGACTTGATGCCGCGGTGGAAGTCGAATACATCCAAGGCTTAATGGCAAATAACAAATAACATTTAGCATTTAAAAATATTCCCTGCAATTTTCTTCGATTATTGCGGGGATTTTTTTATGAACTTTGCATAAAAAAATAATCTTGCTAAAATATAATGCGCGATATGTATTATTTAATCCTCGCCGTTTCATTACTTATATTCCTAGGGATTACACTCTTAGTTCACTATAAATTCCCTAAATTACAAAAGCTCATTGTTGAAAGAATAATGGTCTTTGTTTTAATTGCAATTTTCATTGTGAGATTTATGTCTTATAACGATGTGCAATTTGTGGACGCTAATTTTGAAATGTATGGTTTCTTTGGTGGACCAATGAATGGCTTCCTTAATACCATTGGTAATTTATGCATGTGGTTTGAAATAACTGCAATGTTAATGGTGTTACTTAGACCTTGGTCATATTTTAAAACTGCGAAATTCTACACTAAGTATGTTGCTTTACCAATTTTATTGGTATCAGCGATTTCCTTACATCCAATGATTATGATGATGCAAGGAGATAACCACACTAGTGTTTTATCTATCATGCTTCCTATTGAAATCGGTGGATTGTTATCACTTGCTATTTTTTATTTAGCGAAAGATTTCAAAGTAAAGATCTCTAAACATTCTATCGGTGAAGTTATTGCGTTTAGTGTTCTTATTAACATATTCACCATGCCATGCTTTATGCCACATTTCTTCTTTGGCATGGGCCCTTTAGGAAGAACCGTTATCGATTTTAACGTTATTCATCGTATCTTCTTATACACCTCATGTATTGTTTTGCCTTTAGGTGTTTATTTCTGCTTAAGAAACGCTCACCAAGATAAGATTCATTACTCATTAGTGTTTATCTCTTTAGGAACATTAATTTCCTACCTAGTGGGTCATAAATATGATGTCATTCTCCAACCTTGGAATTGGCCATTACACTTATGTAACTTAGCGATGATCTTAATTCCTATTTGCTATATCTTTAGAGCTAAACGTTTATTCTATTTCACATATTTCATTAACGTCTTTGGTGCGGTATTAGCGATGCTCATGCCTAACTATACTGAAACAATGTTAGTGTTCAATCCTAACATGTGGTACTTCTGGATTAATCACTGCTGTGCCTACATGATGCCTTTATTAGGCGTAGCCTTATATGAATTCGATAGACCAAAGTTAAAACAGTTTGGTTTCTCTTCTATTTGGTTCTTTGTTTACTTCATGATTGTTCTCACATTAAATACTATCTTCACTGGTTTAGAAGGTGTTGTTACTCCAGTGGGCACTATCAGTGGCACCGACTATTTCTTTATTAACTCCACATTTATTGCAGAGAAGTTAGGTAAATGGGCGGAGAACATCTTTAATAACTTAGTTATTACATTCACGATTAATGGTCGCACAATGACCATGCATATTGTCTATCAATTAATCTATTATGTGGTTTATGCATTAATTGGATTTGGTATTTGGTTCGTTTATCAGTTGATGTTTGACATCGCTGATTCTCATAAAGCATTACATTACAGATTGAAAGGTATTCGTATTGATAAACTCGCCCTTAAGTCGGCGTTAAATGGAAGGAGCTTAGATAAACCTATGGATGAAAATGTTGGTATTAGTTTAGAGCTAAAGAATTTCTCAAAGAAGTACGGTTTAAATAACTACTATTCTGCTAAAAATGTGAACTTATCCGTTAAAGGTGGGGAAGTGTTTGGCTTCCTTGGTCCTAATGGTGCGGGTAAATCCACATGTATTAAATCTATCGTTGGTATTCAACCAATTAGTGAAGGTTCGATTTCCGTCTGTGGCTATGACGTCAAGACACAAGGTGTCGGTGCGAAGTCCCAAATTGGTTTTGTTCCTGACCATTATGCTTTATATGAAAACTTAACAGGTAGAGAATACCTTAACTATATCGCTGATATTTACGAAGTTTCTAAAGAAGATAGAAACGAACGCTTATCTAGATATATCGAAAGATTTGAATTAAAAGATTCCATTGATAATAAAATCAAAACCTATTCTCATGGTATGAAACAAAAGGTCACAATTATTGCTGCGTTAGTCCATGATCCAAAGGTTTGGATTTTAGATGAACCTTTAACAGGTTTAGATCCAACATCTATTTATCAAGTTAAAGAGTGTATGAGAGAACATGCCTCTAAAGGCAATATCGTTTTCTTCTCTTCTCACTTAATTGATATCGTTGAAAAGTTATGCGATAGAATCGCGATTATTAAACACGGAGAAATCCAAGCCCAATTATCTCTTAAAGATATTGAAAATAGTGGCCGTTCATTAGAGGAATTCTATTTAGAGACAATTGGTGATAACACCACAAAAATTGAAGGTAAATAATGAAACAATTACTACAACTGACATTATTCCAACTCAAAGACAAAATTGATATGTCATGGATGAAGTCTAAAAAGGCTTTAATCCGATCAATTGTTTTTGGCATCTTAAAGTTTGCAGTAGTGGCGGCTGTTGTTTTTGTGGTTTTATATGCCTTAACTAGAGTGGGCTTTATTTCTAAATATCAAGATGTCTTACCGTTATTTACCATGTTCTTAACGGTCATCACTTTCTTGAATCTATGTTCATCAACTTATAACTTAACCAAGTCTTTATATCTTTCAGATGACAACAAAGTATTAATTACTTTCCCAGTTAATGCGAATAAGTTATTCTTCTCAAAACTATTCGTATATTTCTTCTATGAATTTAAGAAATCAATCACATTATTGATTCCAGGTGTCTTTGGTTTCTTACTATTTGAGGCTAATAGTTATATCGCTAGTGAAATAAGCTTTATCACTATTATTTGGATGATTATTCCAATCATCTTATTAATCGTTATCCAAGTTCTTTTATCCGCGGTGATTTCTATTCCATTTATGTATATTTATCGTTTATTTAAACGTAATCAAATATTTGATTTAATCATTGTCACCTTAGCGGTCGCCGCTTTTATCTTCGTTGTTGTTAAATTAATTAATTTAATTCCAGAAGATATTGACTTAGATAGACAGTGGCCAATGATGGTCAATGGTTTTGAAAACTTCATCGTGACATTTGATAGATATGCTTATCCAATCAATATGTATTCCCGTATCTTCTTTGGTGAATCATGTGGTAGTGGATATCACTATCAATTAACTGGTTTCACTTTTATTAGAACATTAATCGCTATCGGGGCAGTTGGTGTTTTAACATTATTAGCTTTCCTTATCATTAGACCAATCTATTTCAAGATGATTTATAAAACTTTTGAATTTGATAAGAATCCACAGTTAGCGGCTAAAAAGAACGTCAAACATAAGAAATACATTACGTTCGCTAATAAGGAATTCAAATTATCATTTAGAGACTTTGATATCTCTAGTTCCTATATCGCGATATATATTATTATTCCTATCTTATTATTCTTT
>JBGUQI010000010.1:0-2341 GCA_045130875.1 Bacilli bacterium
AAGAAAAACGTTTTTCAAAAATGATTTTTCCGATACAAATAATCCTTCGGATGATCTCTTCAAAGAATTAAGTGATACCTCTCTAAACATTGATAGATATAGGAACTTTTTACCTGCTAATGAAATTGTAGATTTCAATATAGACAGTGATGAAGAAGGGTTGTCTCGCCTCAAATCTTGGGTAGCCACATATGCAATATTTCGTAATTGGCCTACTCAAGTACAAAGAAATAGGCTAAAAAAATATCTTCCTAAAAACGCTTCAGAGGGACTTTCTTGTGACAAGATTTTTTCAATCTTGAAAAATAACCGTTTTATTGTCTTGGAAGGTGCTCCAGGTACAGGAAAGACGTATAACGCTTTAAAGATCGCTTCAATCTATTTCAAAGATAAAGTACTGTTTGAACAATTCCATGCAGAAACCACGTATTCTGACTTTGTCTGGGGTATCCGACCAAAATTAACAATCGGATCTATTGGATATGAATCCAATGATGGAGTTTTGCTTCGAGCTATTGATGAGGCAGAAAGCACGGATGATGATGTATTGCTCATCATTGATGAAATAAACCGTGCAAACTTATCGAATGTCCTCGGCCCGGTTTTCTATCTATTTGAAAAAGATTCAGAAAACAGGCATTTTGAGTTAAAGATAGGAGAAAGAACGATAAAAGCATTACCTAAGAATCTCTATGTCATAGCAACAATGAATAATGCAGACAGAAGTTTAGCAGTGGTTGACTTTGCACTTAGAAGAAGGTTTACTTGGCTAACCTTAAGACCACATAAAGTGGAATTTGACCCTAATTCCCACAAAGAATTTCATGAAGAAGATTTTGAATGCATTAGTAGTATTTTTGAGAAATACGCCACTGATAACGAACTAAATTTACAACCTGGGCACTCATATTTCGTAACAGATGCTGACTCGGCAGAAGAACTTATGAAAGATCGTCTACGATATGAATTAATGCCTTTAATAAAGGAATACTTAAATGAGGGCTACCTAAGTGAGGCTAGAGATGAATTCTCCAATTATTTCTATCAAAGAATAGGAGTTAATATGTATGAGTAAAGAGGCTGTTCTACAGATTCCCCGGCTTCAGGTTCTAAATGAGATAACTATATCATTTAATGAGCTTGCAAAGGCATGGAATCTTAAAGAAAAAAGATACGGTGAAACAACCATCCAGCATTTTATTTCAAGAAATAATGATGCTTTAGATTTTCTTGAAATTGAAGCAAGTTGTTCACCGGACTCTAATCGCTTGCCTAGATTAAAACTATCAACTTCAAAGTATGTTGGTTCAGTTCCTATCGTTTCTCCTGAGAATGGATTGCCTGTTGGCAATATATATGTTGGAGGGCGCTTTGATGAAGATATTTCGGAATTACTTTCGGTAATTGGTGATTTTATCCCTCCTGATTTTAACTTCCAAATGGAGTTAAGTGGTAATTTCGTAAAACCGCCGTTATTTTTTGAGTGCCAACATTACATAGATAAATACATTGAAGCTAAACGCTATAAATGGAGAAAATTTGATAACAAAGAGAAAATACAACATCATCCCTCTAGCTCAACACGCTGGGACAAATATGCTATTACAAGCGCAGATCCACATAAGGTTTTGGATTACACCAATAAATGTAATGTCTTAACAAGAACGCATCCAGAATGGAATGAACTTAATTACGTGCTTGATTTGAGCATCAATGAAATCTTGTCAAACAGAACACCTCTCCGTTCCAGACAATCATATATGAACAAGATAAAGATGCTTAAAGATTCTTATGACAAACATTTTATAATGGTGAAGTCTATTCCTGTTCATATGGCTGATCCAATTATTATCAAAAGTCTTAAAGAGACAGCTAATCGTATTCTTATTCATCAGAACAGCTCTCACTATGCATGGCGAATTGATTTTGCGGAGTTTTTTGAACGCTATATTCAATTCATGATTGCTAATGTTGCAAGGTCGAAGGGAGCTAGGCTAACCAAGAATCCAAAATATAGTGTGAGCGGTAATAAGCCTGATTGGTCTCTAAACTACCTTGAACCTGATATCGTTGTAGATCGAGGTGACGTTCAATATATCATTGATGCCAAGTATAAATCACACATGTATAATCTAAGGAATCATGGAGATGATTTAAAAGAAGCTTTCAGGCATGACTTGCATCAAGTTCTTGCCTATTCTTCCTTTGGGAGATCAACAAGAAAAAATGTGATGCTGATATACCCATCAAGTAACTATATAAAAAGAAAACTAATTATTAATAGTGGGTTGAACAGCACAAATTGCAATGTTTACCTAGTTGGAGTGCCAATGAAGAAATC
>JBGUQI010000011.1:0-205074 GCA_045130875.1 Bacilli bacterium
ACTCTTAACTTAGCATCTAAGTTAGATAATGGTTCGTCCATTAAGAAGACTTTTGGTTTTCTAACGATAGCTCTACCTAAGGCCACACGTTGTCTTTGACCACCGGATAAGGCCGCTGGTTTTCTGAATAAATATGTTGTTAAGTCTAATATTTGAGCAGCTTTTTGGATTTCCAAATCAATTTCGTATTTGGTTAATTTACGAGATTTGAATAAAGGAACATCATTATTTCTGAGGTAATCTAACTCTTCTTTTGTCTTGGCTAATTGTTCATTCTTTTGATCTAAACCATCGATGAAGACTTTCTTCACTTCTTCGTCTTTTTCTTTTTCGATAGCTTTTGCAAATCTCACGATATCAGCATCTAATGTCTTTTCGACTTTTTCTAATTCTTTAATCTTTTCTTCGTAACTACCGACCTTTTGAACTAACATGCTTTCAATCTCTTCTTCTCTAGCAAAGATTTGAGCATAGAGTTCATTGATTTGTTCGAAGGTTTCTTTTGGTTCATTATGCTTTTTAGCATATCTATAGAGTTTCTTAATTTGTTTTAAGACTTCTTGGTTTTCTTTTCTTAAACAAGCCGCTTCTTCATTCTCTTCATATAATGGGCGTGGTACTTTTCTTAATTTAAGAGCGAACGCCATATTACCGTAAACGGTCATATGAGGATATAACGCGTAGTTTTGGAAGACCATCGCGATATCTCTATCTTTTGGTTCGATGTTATTCACTAATCTGTTATCGATGTAGAGTTCACCAGCGGTGATATCTTCTAAACCAGCGACCATTCTTAATGTTGTGGATTTACCACATCCAGAAGGACCGACGAAGACGATGAATTCCTTATCTTGGATATCAAGATTGAAATCAAAAACAGCTTGAACGTTATTAGGATAAATTTTATTAATCCCTTTAAAATTTAATGTAGCCATACAAAATACCTCTTATGTATATAAACTGTAATTTTATTCTACCACTATGGGGCTTAAATATAATAATAATTTTATTGATATATCAATATTTGGATATATTATGTCAAAAAAAGAGAAAAAAATACAAAAATGAGGACCAATTATTTGTCTTTAGGGTCATATAAACCCTTACGATATATCTCTGGATATTGGTCTTTATTGATGCATTCATCAAACTTAGAACATGAGAATAATAACGCCATGATAAATAGACATGGATAATAGAGTATTGCCATCACCACAACCAAGACATACTTAACCGCTATATAGATTATGTTCACACCAATCGAAATAATGTTTTCAGCGAACAAGAAACAAACCACCATCGGCCAGATAATCATCATTAGATAAAGTAAAGAGAACAAGATGTTTCTAAAGTTGAAGAAGAAACCGTTTTTGATATAGTCCCAGAATCTTGTCTCATAGATATTAATCGTGAGATAGATCCAAAACAAGATGGGCAAGAATATCACAAAGAACAAGGCCAAGATGGCGATACCGATAATCTGCCTAATGAAGAATAGTTGTAACAAATAAGTAAGCAAGAATAAAAGTGCAAAAATAAGGTAAATCAGGAAGAAATTCTTGAAATTCTCTTTAATTCCCGCCTTAAAATCATAAAAGAAATCAACACCTTCTTGGAAAATCACGAGTTTTAAGATGCGCATAATTGCTGATAAAGCCAGGATAATTGGAATGAACAAAATAACAAATCCCACTGCATGAATGATATCCCAAAGCAACAAGACTCCTTCTAAATCATCCGCTGTGTAATGGTCTAAAGTCATCCCCATCTTACCGACATCCATAAAGGCCAAAAAGGCAATTAGTGGCAAGGACAATAAAAGTAAGAATAAGCCACACTTCAATATTGTTGAGAAGTTATGCTTATAGACATCTTTAAAAGCATCTTTCCTAGTATTAGGAAGAGAGGAATATAAATAATCAGTCTTCGCAAATTTAATCTTCTTTTTTGCCATTATCTAAACCCACTCTTAAAGATTTAACGACTTCATTATCATCTTTGATAAATTGTTCTGGTGTGTATACACCAATATATTTACCATCACTTATTACATGGATATAGTCAGCGATTGATAACGCTTCTTCTATATCGTGTGTAATATACACTGATGTTTTGTTCTTTTTCTTAATGTTCTCTTTGATAAGGTTGAGCACTATTTCTCTATTCTGGACATCGAGATTTTTCGTAGGCTCGTCAAAGAGATAGATATCACTATCTTTCACAAGCGCTTTAGCGAGTGCTACTCTAGAGATTTGTCCTAAGGACAAAAACTTGGATTTTCTCGTTAATAAATAATCTATACCTAATATCTTAGCGATATGTTTAATTCTCTGATCGGCTTCATCGTGGTCCATCTTCATCACTCTTAATGGGAAGGCGATGTTGTCATAGACATTAATGTTTGGAAAGACCAAATAATCTTGGCTCATATAAGATAGTTTGCGATTCTTTATAGGAATAGTTTCTATATCAACATTTCCTAAGAAGATATTCCCTTCATAAATGAGGTCTCCGGTAATGCATTTCATCAAGGATGTTTTACCACCACCAGAAGGACCCACTAAAACATGGAACTTCTTATCTTCCATAGAAAAAGAAACATCATCAACGGCGGTGATGAAGCTCTTTCTTTTTCCCTCATAGAGGATAGAGACGTTTTTAAAAGTAATCTTACTCATTAATATACATTAACATTGATTAACTTATTGGCTGTACAAGATTCATAAGTCACTGTTAACAAGATATCGCTTTGGCCCACGGCTAATGCGGTTAAAATTCCATTAGTGAATGAAACGACATTGGAGTTACTTGGTTCACCACTAATCGTGTAATCGGTGATAGTCTCAGAACCATACTTAACCACTATTGGTAAAGTAAAAGTGTCGTTCACATTAAGGTTATATTCAGTCTCATTTAAGATGATGTTTAAATCCGCTAAAGGTTCAAAATTCGTGACATTTACCGCACAATTTGCGGAATATTTGCCTACTTGGACAGTACAAATCGTACTCCCGACTTTCTTCGCAGTCACCAGTCCATCTTCCACTGTGGCGATGCTTTCATCTCTCATTGTCCAGAACACTAAATAATTCTTTAATGATTCATCGATGGTAACTACTAATTGGTGAGTTTTATCTTCGCTTAAAGTAATTGTCGTTTCCGATAGAGATATTAAGTTTTGTTCCTGTTCATGGGAAGAAGAGGAATTCTGTTTACATCCACCTAACATTAAGGGGACAAACAATAAGAACGCTAATAATCTTTTCATATTCTTTCCTCCTTAATCGAAGATGCCATCGATGCCATTGCCTTCACCTTGGTTGATGATACCAAATTTTTGAATATAATATTCAAAGTTTTCTAACATCTCATTGATTTCTTCTGTTGTATAGTTTGAACGATAGAGTTTCATCTTTAAATAGATGACACTTAAATATTCCTTCATGACACGGTCACTTAATTTGCTATAAAGCAATGGTTGTGTCTGTTTAATTGGAGCGATATCTTCTAACGCTAATTTGATATCATTATCGAGTTGTTTAACTAATCCAAAGGGATATAAATCAGAATTGCATAAATCGCCTGTTAAATCGCCTGTTGATTGCTGTACTAGGGTTTGATAATAACCATAACGATCTCTAATTCTTTCATAGATATCTTTCATATGGACATAAGCTTCTTTATAGAAGTGTTTCATGAAGTCATCCGCTAAATCTTCATAGCTACGATTGACATTCCACATTAAAGAACTCTCCACATAGCTTCTCATTTCATCGAAACAGCAGATATTCGTATCACTGACACCTTGAGTGAGCATATAGGTTGCACCGATATCTTTACAAGCTCTATACATACCAGTAACAGAACTGAAGTTATTGAAGTTTACAAAGTAAATTCGGTAGTTCAAATCGTATAAATACATAATGATGCGATTATATGCAACTGCCTTCCAACCTTCTAAGATATGTTTGGTTTCCACATTGATTGGAGAATAGAAATCGAAAGCATAATTAGCTTGGATAGGAGCTAAGAAGATTCTTAGTTTTTCATGTGGAATCACCATATCGCTATATCTCACATAACCACCCTTACCATCACTCTTCACTGGAGGTTCAAGTGTGGGATGATAGGCGTAGATTAAATATTGTATTTGCCTTCCTGGTTGATTGGCGTCTACCCATCTTTCCACTTCTTCAATAACATGATTCATGAAAACAATTTGTAAACCAGACGCTGTTCCACCGTATTCTTGCATCGCTCTAGTACATCTATCGCAGTGGCAAACATATTTAGTGTCTTCTTGGGCGCACATCACATAGATAGCTTCAGGTTCATCTTTGATGAATTTAATCATCTTTTGGGCGATGATGTGTTCTAATTCTGGTCCTGCAGTATAACAGAAGCCATTATCAATCATCGTGCCTTTAATGTTTCCTGCGGGTTTTGATTGACCAGGGAAGATAAACCAGTCTGGATGAGATTCGCCATAGGGAATACCATCTTCATCTAAATCCCATGGGGCTAAATAAGTTTGAATATGACCGTGTCCATAACACGCTCTACACCACTCTTTACCACGGGAGTTATTGATTAATCTTAATCTTTGACTATGAACAGAATCGTTCATTGTATATAAAGTGGAAATGCTTCTCGCATCAAAGGATGGGAAGACAAATTTATCTTTGTAATTTAATAAATTAACCACATCTTTATGTTCGTAATAAATCTCGGAATCATGATAGTAGGTATAATCCACTAAATCGTGTAATAAATCATACACGGCATATAAAACACCATAGCCACTATAATCATCACTACTGACAATATAAATATTGTCTTCTTTTGTGCAGATGTAATAAGCGGATAAGGTATTATCAATCGATGATAAATCGATATTTGGGAAAGCGTTCTTAAATTGAGAGGTATATCCTAAGGAGATGTATTTATCATTGCCCCTCACTTCTCTTTCAGTGGCTAAAGGAATATCCACACCTGTAGCTTGCATCATGAAATAATTGAGTTCCTGCGCGGCAATCATCTCTTTAGATTGAGGATTCTTTGCGGTCACAATCTGATAGGTGGATAAACCATTCTCCACAATATAATGACCTTCGATAATCTCGGGTTTTTCTTCACTAGAAGAACTCTTACCTTTATTCGTGCAACCTGGTAAGGTGATCAATAATGCACTGATAACAATAGTTAAAATCTTATTTTTCATCATCATTCATCCTCCTATTGCACATAGAACACAATCTCAATTGCAGTTCTATTGAATTCATCATCATAAGCCACATATCTTAGCTTATGTCTACCTGTCATTTCCGTTCTAAAGGAATGGTCATTGACAATGAATGTCTTGTTATAAATACTTGGATCAATCAAGGCATATGTCTTTTCACCATTATCATCATGGATTAAGATTCTCATCTCATTCGTGGGCATAATAAGCATGATGTCTAAATAATATTTATTTAGGTTATCGCTGACTGTATAAGTTGGTAATTCAACCACATCACCCACACGGTAAGTATCTTTCTTTAAAGTGCCCACACTTAAAGTTGGGGCAATATCATCATAGATGTAGACGACATTATTGATACGAGCAATATTGCCATTCATATCAGTGGCCTGATACATCACACGATATCTTCCATATGCATCGATATTGATAACTTGGCTGAGGTGATTATCACCTTTAATAAGAGTGCCATCGGGTTTAGTGATTGTTATTTGAGCTTCATCAATCTCAGATAAAACATCATAAGCTTCAAATGTTGGATAGAAGAAGTTATCACCATGTTTTTGGTTAGCGATAAAGGTATCGTTTAATCTAATTGTGGGGTTGCCTTCATCTCCAGAACCTTCTTTATATCCTAAGGTTTGATTATTAATTTTATTAACTTTAACTTTGGTAGCGCCGGTTACTTCTCTAAAACCAAATTCGAGATATAAACCATGCCTAAATCCATTAAATGGTTTTCCACTATCATCGATAGTTAAAGGAGCTAACTCTTTTCCTAAAGTATCAAACAGTTGTCTACTCACATCATTATAAGAGATGGAGAACTGATCATTATTCTGTGATAAGGAGAACTCCATATTACTAGTGCCAGGAACACTGATTTTCTTATTTTTAATATCAATGGTAATTGTCGCGGTAACAGCAGCATCATCGGCATCGATTAATTTGAAATAGACATATTTATAATTGTCATAGTTTTCAATATTAGTCATATCGATTGCGAAGTTCGCGGAATCTAATTTATTGATGAAATATGTTGAGGCATCATTATCTAAAGATAATGTCACATCATCACGGTTCATCACTGCCGCAATATCACCATAGAAATATTTCGATTGGTCAATGAAGTATGTCGCATCACTGACATCGACGACTGGAATGGTAAATGTCTCAGTCTTTGTGCCAGTATTACCTTGAGCGATATATTCAATGACAAGTTCATCACCACTAGCGATGACAGATTCGTTATATGTTTGGCCATTAACTCTAATAACGGGAGTAATATTCACTAATTGACCACTAACAGTTTCTACAGCTTCCACATTATCAAATTGATAAGTAAATCCTTTGATAACCGCTTTTGGGAGACTGACACTAGAAATAAACTTAGGTTCAGTTAAACCTTGAGAATTAATGGTAAATGTCTTTGTGACTCTCTCACCGATATAGTCAGTACCAGTATAGACAATACGATATTCACCAACTTTATCCACTTTAAGTGTTGGGAGATTATTCTCCACAACTTTTCCATCTGGATCAATAATTTCATAAGAAATATTGATGTTTCCTAAACCACCAGAAGTTTCAATGTCTTCAATCTTAGGAATATTAACTTCATCTAAAACAAAACAATCTAAATGTTCAGATGGTAATGTCATAGTGATTGGGTTAACTTCATTGACTGTATCAACACGTAACGAAACAACATCTGCGACGTTACCAGTTCTATCTTTCGCGGAATAGTTGATGTAATAAGTTCCCGCTTTATCGACGAGGAATCTATTGCCTTCAAAATTCACATTGATATTCTTGTTATTTGTGGCGTCTCTATAAGTAACACTGACATCAGTGATTAAATCAGCATCATAGTTATCAGAAACTGTACTATTAAAGACTGGATAATAAGAGCCCACTAAAGCTTTTGGTAAAGCAGTCTTTTTATATCCTTGATAATCAATATTAATTACAGGTTTTTCGGTATCGGGCATCTCTTCATTTTCAAAACTATATTTACCGACAGATTTAATAATCATTCGGCCTTTAGAATTAGTGAAGTTATATGGGGTTACACTTAAGTAACATTTTCCAGTAGTAAATCCAGTCCAGCCATTGTTCTTATAGAAGTTTGGATCATCTAAATCATTCATAAAGAATACTTGGTTATGAGATAAGGATGCTGGATATGTATAGAATCTCTTGTTCACATAGTCAAATAAGAATTGACCAGAATGTAATATGTCTTGATATGCTTGTCCTTTAAATGACATCGCTATACCAGTTCCGGAAACACCGAGCTTGCCATCACCAGGAATTCCAGTCTGCCAGTTATATTCCCAACCACCAGCAAATCCACTGGAAAATCCGACCTTTGCGTAACTGAGCGCACCCGCTAAATAATCGCTAAAACCTGACTCTTTTAAGCGGATTTCAACATAATTATCGGGATTTTCGGTATCAGTTAACTTCACCACAATCGCGGTAAAATCATAGGTCATTAGTTCTTCAGGATCGACGATAAAATCAATTAACGAATTAGCGTCTTTACCAACGGATGGGTCGAGATATGTCTTACCTGGTTCAATATGTTGAGGAACCAAGAAGTCATTCATGTCTAGGGGGATACTAAATTTAATCTCCGCACCATTCTTGAAATCGATAGCGACACCTTGATGGTGATACTTATTAGTGTTATGTCTAAACTCGCCATAACTGAGAGTCGCAGATTCATTCACTTCAAAATAGTCTGTACTTCTTCTTTGACAGATATAACTCACACTTCTCTTTTCTAGATGGTGACCGAAGTATCCTTCATAGACCACTTCATAGGAACCATATTCTTTCGCGGTGAATTCTCTTCCGCTATAAGCGGCACCACTTGGAGTGATAATCTTTCCTTTCACATCCTTTGTTTGGCCGCCATAGACGATTTTTCTCTCTTCGACGGTAACTTTATCGCCGAGATGGATAATCTCTCTCTCATCATCCGCTAAAAGGCGAATACCATCTTGTTTATTGAAGATGCTTAAAGAAGTAAAGCCTAATGCTAATGCCATAGAGAGTAAGATAACATTACGATGTTTCATAATTAGCCTTTAATACCTCCCATCGCCACGGATACACGGATTCTTTTATTAAATACAATAAAGACAATAATAATTGGAAGAGTCATGATAATAGTCGCCGCTAATTGAGTGGGGATATATGCACCCGCACCCGCACTATTTCTCACGAAGTCATAAATACCAAATGCCGCTGTTGGATAACTGGGCAAATATAGAAGTGGAATTTGGTAATCGTTCCAATAGGAAATAAAAGACAAGACAAAGACTGTCACTATCGTATTGAGTGATTGAGGAATAATCACTTGTAACATAATTCTTAAATTAGAAGCTCCATCAATCTTTGCCGCTTCAGTGTAGTCCATTGGAAGGGAAGAGAACTGTGCATAGAGAATTAAGAAATAAATGCTTAAGAAGTTAAATCTCAAAACGAACATCGCTGGGAATGTATCAAAGATACCCAAGTTCTTTAGCATAGTAATTTCACTAGCCATACTACCAACAATTGGTAACGCCATGGTAACGATGACAAAGGCATAGATAACTTTGGAGAAACCATATTTAAATCTCGCTGTTGCATAGGCCACGATTACTGGGCAAACAGTAAACGCTGTGGCACAACCAAAGGCATAAAGCACACTATTGATTAATAAATCTGGAATTAAGAAGACATTATCGGTTGTTGTAGAAACAACTTCTAGGTTATTCCAAGCATAGGCAAAGTTTTCAAATGTATATCTAATGCCATTTTTAAATGATTTTAAGGTTCCGAAGAAATTATTAAAATCAGTGTTATTCATAAATGAAGCGATTGTGGACCAGATGATCGGCACGAACAAAACGATGACATAGATAATGAGCAAGCAGAAAATGGCGATAGTCACTGGTGTGGGCTTGCCTTTTTTGTTCTTCTTCGGTGCTTCTAAAATAATCTTGTTCATCGATCAGTCACCTTTTCAATAATCTTTCTCACCGCGAAGGAAAGAGGTACGACGATAATCGTACAGATGAGTCCTAAGAATGAGGCATAGCAGTATCCAGAGTGGGAATTATCTAGATACACTAAACGGTATAGGTAATAACCTATCGTATATTCATTTTCATTAATCGCATTCCAGTTAAAGAATGAGAATAAATTATTTTGATTAGTGAATATCGAAGCCACACCGGCAATTAAGAATGTTCCAACTGTGGTGAGGATGGATGGGAAGATAATATGGATGAATTCGGTAAAACTATTCGTTCCATCGATTCGTCCCGCTTCGATAATCTCTTGAGGTATTTGATCCATCGCGCCTGTATACACTAAAACCTGGGAACCAAAAGAAATCCATATCGTGTAGATAGTCACGATGACAAATCTGATTTGGGTTCCGGAATATGATGTTCCTAAATAATCTGGAATCTCTAATCCAGTTAAGTATTCGGTATAAGCAGGAATGGCGTTAGACACGAATAATTGGAACATGATAACGAGGAGTAATGCCGGCAAAATTGATGGCAAAAACAATGCAAATTTAAAGAAATTCGCAAAAGTTCTCTTCTTATAGATGTAATAAGAAAAGATGGAAGCTAAGAATGTTCCAGTTAAAGAAGTAAAGAAATATACAGCGAATGAATTACCGATCATCCGCCAAAAACCACTACGGGAAATATCGTTTTTAAATAGACCTATGTTCGAGGAGATATCAAAGATGAATTTGCCATCCACTCTTTTTTGGAAAGCCATGAAGAAAGATTGAAAGTTGACACCAAAATAGAAAATCCCTATTTGGATAATAGGGATGAGTAAAAGAACAATGTAGAAGAGTAAATCACCCTTCCTCACAAACATTCTATTTTTGCGATTGATCTTTCTTCTTTCCATTAAATGCTATCTTTGTAAGGAACTCCAGAGACCATGGAAGTAATCGTATTGGCCATCGAAGTATGCGTTGACTGAAGGATTCTTCACTGTGGTAAAGTACATCCAAGGATGACGATAGACAGTACCGCCGATCTTGGTATTCCATGTCCAGTTAAAGGCATTGAAATATAAATTGTTATCGAGTTCTAATTGATTAGAAGAATAGGGATAGAAAACATTCGCGGTCTTCTTCAAATTGATTAGTGATTTTGCATAGGTTGTTAAGTTTGCTTGATCCTCTTCGCTAATCTCATAATTGAGAGGTCTAGTAATAGAGGTATCTCTTGTAAACTTAGAAAGCATCTTATCACTGTGTAAGAATTTCATAAATTCTAATGCTAAATCTTTATTCTTAGAGGAGTTAGAAACAACACCAAAAGATTGAGATAAGGATAAGTAGGTATGTTTATAATTGCAGGCTTCCGCTTTTGCTTCATCAGCAAATGGGATAGGCATAATCGCATAGTTATGTCTTTCACCATAGTTTTCTTCATATGTTTTGAAAGCGTTCTTGGCTTCGTTTTCCCACCAGGAGCCTTCCACTAACATACCGATTGGTTTACCCAATTGGTGGCCATTGATAAATGATGTTTGTGCACCAGTATGGCTGGCTTCAAGTTTTCTATTGTAGTTCTCAGGATTACTGACTAGGACATCATTAAAGAATTTTAATGTTTTATAACGGCCAACCTGTCTTTGAAGTTCATAGCCATTATCATCAGTAATTGTGGTTACCGCTTTATATGTAATGGTGCCATCATCAGCGATAGTATCCACTAAATCACTCGCGGTGCCATTAAGTGTTAAGGTGAGTTTCATATTCTCCACACCTTCATAATCGGCAAAGACATTAAATAAATAGTTCGCGGTATATTCAATACCTCTTTCAGAGGCGATAAATGGAATGATGTTTTTATCTAGCATCTTTTTGATGAGTTTATCAAATTCAGCGTATGTCGCTGGTAAGCCATCATCCATCGTTCCCGCTTGATTATCTGTACCTAAAGTTAAATCACCATTCTTATTGACGAATTGACCGGCTTTGGAAAGATATAATTTTTGTTCATTCCATAAATCGACATCATAGACCATGCCATAGAATGAATCATAGAATGGAATACCATACACTTTGTTATTAACGGTAAGATAATCCGCTAATGTGGGATCAATCTTTTCCATGATGGTTCTATCATCACCATAAGCGGTTAGTTTCTCATTGACGATATTGGTGATTTCTAAGAATTTACCTTCTCTAGATAATTCACGATAGGCAATACCTTCGGTAAAGTAAATATCATGGTTTAAAGATGAGGTCTCAATATAGTTACCATCATATTGGGTGCTACCTTTAATAGAGACTTTGACACCCTTTCTACCTTCTTGGAAGTTTGTGGAATCTTTATAGAGCTCCTCAAATTCTCTCGCGGCATTTTCTAACCAAGCAGTACCGATACCTTTATCTAAGGTTGCGACTGCAATGTTAGCCTTCGTGGGGTCTTCATCATCATCGCCTTTTTTCTTTCTACCCGCACATGCGGAGGCAAAAAGTGATAATCCTAATGAACTAACGCACAATAGTAATAAGGTTCTGTTTTTCATATCTATCTAGCCTTCTTTCTTTTGATAATTAACATTGTTAATAATAGTGCTGACGCTAATAATGCAAAGATGGAAATCATGGAACCAGTAGTCACAACACTACCACCGCAACCTTTCTTTTGACTTCCATAAACATGGGAGGCTTTATATTGCTCAACAATATTATTGATTTGTTCAATACTAGTAGCTGCTTTAACAGCATCAATCGCTGCGGCAGTATCTTTATTTAATTGCTCTTTTTGAGCTTCAGATAATTTAGATAAATCAATACTTCCATAATAGTTTTGGATTTCTAAAATGGCAGCCTGTCTAGCGGCTTCTAATTCTTCTTGTTCATATTCGCCTTTAGTCTTCAATCTATCGATTTTTGCCATCAAATCCTCGACAATTGCATTGATTTCATCATATGTAGTCGCATTATTAATCGCTTCAATAGCTTCATCTTTATAATCTCTCATATCAGCGATTTCTTCTTCGCGATATTGATTTAATTGATCCTCTTTATAGCTATTCACCAGTTCAATCGCGGCATCTTGGAATTTTCTAAATGTGGTTCTATAGGCATCAATCTGCGCTAACGCTTGATTCAAAGTGGTTTCCACTTCTTCTTTTGTGGTGCAGTTATTAATCGCTGTTTTACCATTATTGATAATTTGAGTAATCGCTTCAGCATCTGCAGTGTCATATAAAGATAAGTCGACATATGTCTCCAATCTCTTACATGCATCCGCTTTAATTTCTTCTAAGGAGAATACTTGTTCCCAAGTTCCATTTGTGTAGAGGAATGTACATTTACCGAATGTCACCGCAACCTTGGTTTTGGTTTGATTATTGAAATAAGCAAATGTTCCTTCGATGACGACTTGGTCACCATCAACGACATCCGCGAAAGGAGAAACCATAATAACATAATCAAAGGTGCCAACCTTTTGAATAGAAGCAGAATATGGTTTGCTAACTTCTTGTGCATTATCGCCTCTAATTAATTTCATTTGAGAAGGGAAATATGAATATAATTCAACAGGTTCTTCAGAATCATATGGAATATCATTCGTATCCATACGAACATTGATATAGTTCTTTGAACTATTTTGATTATTCAATCTAAATGTTCCATAGTAAGAACCTTCGTTAACTTCAATATCGTTATCGTAATTACTAACTGTCGTTGTTCCTTCGTAATTGTTGTTTTCACGATTATCATCATTAGAAGAGATGGCAACACGTGGATTGACACAAATACCAAGGGAATCTACAACTTTACTAAATACATAAGAACCATTCACTTTAACGAATAACCAAGTAATATCAAAGTCGATTAAATCGATGGCACCCACTTCAACATTGAGTTCAGTATTTAATGGGAAGGTGCCTTCATTGCCGCCAAGGAACTTATCATAATCTTCGGATAATAGAACAACATAGCAACCATTTGTGCTAGTGCCTAAACCAAATTTATATCCATATAATGGATGTCCTCTTAAGACCACCATTAAGTTACCGCCACCCACGGCGGGTGTGGCATCACTATAATACTTAAACTGGAAGATGACATTACCTTTATCGTTACCATTAGAAGGAACGAAGGTATTTCTTCTTTCGTTTTCCAAAGCACTTGTGCTTAAATCATTCTTTCTCTCTTCTAAATCACCATGATAGGTTTGGCTTTCGAGGTTTAATTGATTTAAAGACACTCTGTCATAAACCGCTAAATAATCTTCATAGTTACCACTGTGAGATTCCACAGATTCAATCATTACTTCTTTTTTCACTTTCACAGCATCAATGTTAGCTTTTGCAGTTCTAAGAGCTTGGTTAATCTCGCCTTTTGTGGTTGCGCTATTGATCGCGGCAATACAAGTATTGATATAACCAGTTATTACTGTTTGCTCAGCTGGGAAGTAATTATCTAAATCAACATAATTACTAATTTCTTCAATTGCTGCTTCCTTTAATTCTGTCAAATATCTAGCGGCAGCTTCTGGATCCATCTCAATAGCATCAAGTGCATCGACGATTTCATTATATTTCGCATATACGCCTTTAACAGAGGTAGGCGCTAATAAGTTTTCTTCAACATTTTCTAATATCGCGGCCACTGCTTGCGCATTTTCATCCGCATAATTATTCACATCATAACTAGATAAAATCTTATCCACTAAATATGATCTGAAATTGACCACTTCATAATCATTCGCACCATTACCAAATTTATGGAAAGCCGCTTCACTTAAAGTGAAACCCATGGATTTGTTTTCTTCTAAGGTGACATTGCCTTTATAAGCAAAAGTTCCATCAAAGACCACTAATGAGTCTAAGGAGATAAGACTGTTCCAGCCTTGCATATCACCATTGGCGCAGACAAAGAATAAATAACCGTGGTTGTCTCTTCTCTTAAGAGCGGGTTTTTCAACCGCGGCTACTGGTTGTCCATCAATATATACATTCTCAGTGCTGGTTGGATAATATCCATAAGTATCACCAGTAACTGGAGCATCTGATTGTTCTAGGCCCATTAAGTTAAACAAGAAAGCCCACTGTTGGTCAGGTTCTGGAGGCATAGATGGAGTTCCACCATCAACCACCACTTGTGGTATAGCGGTAAAATAAGAACGTTTGCTACTTTGAGAAACAATAAAGGAAGTCTCTTTAATATTGAGAACATATTTGCCGTCAAATCCTGAACTACCATCTCTATCACTGGATATGAAATCCCCTTTGATGGTGTAGATATCACCATGTTGAGGTTTATATTCACCCATCATCCAGTCTTCTAAAGCGTAAACTGTATCGGAATATTTAGTGATCATTTCCCAAGCACTGTTTGTGGCGAGGTTATGAGTAACACCATTACGCGTAATGGTTACACAATCTTCACTTAGTGGACGATATCTAAGAGATGAGTCTGGTTCATATGGAGCAGCATTGGGCAGCATATTGAATTTCTTAACACTGATGTTGCCATCGGTATTTGTTGAACAATAACTACCTTGTACGGGGATAACGTCATCCGCCTGCGCGATAGAAAAAACATTGGAATGGATGGAAGTAAAAAATCCAGCCACAAGGCCTAGCGTCGCGGGAATAACGAATAATTTGGAGATAATTTTTTTCTTCATTATTGTTTCCTTAACTTTGTATTCTTACTAATATTGTAAAACTTTTATTTGTGTATACAATAAACTATTTATCGTAATATTCCGTTTTGTTGTGTTTTCAAAATGTCCTAACTATAATGACAATATGGACAAAAAAGACATTTATTATATCAGTGAGGACTTCAAAGATATCGCTGTCAGTGGACGTTTTTGGCCTGTTGATGACTATCCACTCCACTATCATGACCATTATGAGATGGAATTGGTGACCGATGGACAAGGCTCACAATTTTTCAACGGTGTATCAACAAACTTAAAGAAAAAAGATATCTTTTTGTTGCGACCACTCGACTATCATAAAATTCATTCTGATGGCATAACCATTAGGCACGTTAAAGTCATACCAAGCTTATTGCCAAAATGGATTATTAAAATTACCCATTCACTGAAGAATCCTGTGGTCATCAATCTAAGTGATGAAGAGTTCAATAAATTCCAATATCTTTTTGATTTATTAGAAGAGGAACTAAAGAAAGAACATGAAGAATTCCTTGATGCCAAAACCAGCATTTTAGAATTACTCTTCAACTACTTCTTAAGATTAGATAACACAAACGTTTTAAATGAGAACGAAACAGTGACAAAAATCATTTATTTCTTGCAAAAAGGCAATCATTTTACAGAAAAAGTGACATTAGATGAGATTGCAGAATATGTTGGTTATTCCAAATATTACACCAGTTCTATCTTCCACAAACAATATGGAATCACCATCCAGGATTTCATTATCAATAAGAGAATTGAATACGCTAAGAAGTTGATATTAGAAACCAACTATTCAATGACGGACATCATCCTTGAATGTGGTTTCTCATCTATCAGTAATTTCTATTCCAAATTTATCGACCGCGTTGGTTGTTCACCTTTAAAATTTAAGAAGATGAACAAGAAAGAAACAAAGGACAATATCGTCAATGAAGAAACTTTTAAATAATTGGGAAATATTTTCAGATAATATTGGACCATTAAAGGGGCGGGTTCCTTGCAGTGTTTTATCTATCCTTTTGGATCACAAAATCATTCCTCATCCCTACTATGAAGATAACGAAAAGAAAGTCCAAAAAT
The DNA here is from genome assembly GCA_045130875.1 of Bacilli bacterium. Lineage (GTDB taxonomy): Bacteria > Bacillota_I > Bacilli_A > RFN20 > CAG-826 > RUG13091. The sequence goes on from JBGUQI010000011.1 coordinate 16,033, forward strand.
ATTTAGAAGATGACTACACTTTTAAATCTTCATTTTCTTTGTCAAAAGAAGAATTAAATAATTTTAATTATTTATGTTTTGATTGTTTGGACACGATTGCCTCTATTTATATCAATGGAAATCATGTCTTCGACAGCAAGAATTTTCACTTATCTCAAAAGATTGAATTAGACTCCAAAATCTTGAAAGAAAATAACATCATCGAGATCAAGTTCAAGTCAAATTATAAATATATAAATAAATATGATGATAAAGGATTATTCAAAACCTATAGTGAGACCAATCCTAAGTCTATCGTTATGAGAAAGCCCAATTATATGTTTGGTTGGGACTGGGCTCCAGATTTACCAGACATGGGTATCTTAGGTGAGATTTATATATTGTCTACTAAAGAAGGACATCTTGAATCATTTAAATACGAATATGAATTCTTAAATGACAAACAATTAAGATTGGATTTAGATATCGATTATGTGTTACATAATAGGTCCCAAGTTGAAGTATCACTATTATTTGATGACAAGGTCTTGTTCAAAAAAACAAACGACTTAATGGACAAAAATAGTTATTCAATAATTGTTGATGATTATAAGCTATGGTACCCCAATGGTTATGGAGAACAGCCACTTTATGAATTGGTGATCAAGACCAATGAAAATACATACTCATATAAGATTGGTTTTAAAGATATTAAATTCAATTTCGATAGAACCGATTCTGGAAGAGATTTCTCCATCATCATCAATGGTGTGAAAGTGTTCCTTCAAGGTTTTGATTATGTCCCTGAGGATAGTATTTTAACTTTAGTTAATAACGAAAGAACAAATAAAACATTAGCACTTGTTAAAGACTGCCATGCAAATGTAATAAGGATTTGGGGTGGCGGTTATTATCCAAGTGACTATTTACTACAAAGATGTGATGAACTAGGTATCTTAGTATGGCAAGATCTGATGTTTGCGGATGCCGCTTATAACTATGAAGATAGAGAATTCATGTCATTAGTAAGAGATGAAATTGCATATCAAGTTAAGAGGATAAGAAACCATCCTTCATTACTACTTATTTGTGGTAACAATGAAAACGAAAGCGCTATCAATGGACATGAAGAAATATTAAAAGAACACTTCATCAAAATGTTCTGCGAGGAAGTACCAAATATCGTCAAAAACCTCACAAATACCCAATATTTGCATAGTTCTCCCACAAATTTGGATCCTTTATTCAATCGTCCAAATGATCCAAATACCTTTGATGTCCACTACTGGGGTGTGGGTAATGGTAATGAACCTTATGAAAAATATAGTGAAATACTTCCACCGATGTTATCGGAATTTGGATTATGGTCTTTGCCCACTGTTAACACATTAAGAAAATATGTCGGTAACGAATTAGAGGCCCACAATAAACGCGATGGTAACTTTGAAAGAATCAATAATGCTTTAGAAGTTGAATTCAAACCTTATAAGAATATAGAGGAATATATTTATCTATCTCAGTTATATCAAGCTAGAGGTGTGAGATATTGTTTTGAACATCTGAGAAATAATATGACTAGATGTCATGGAGGTATTTATTGGCAATTCAATGATTGCTGGCCCGTTATCTCCTGTTCTGTCTTAGATTATGACTTTATCCCAAAACCCGCTTATTACTACCTAAAAAGGGCCTTTAATAATGAGTTAATAATTATCAATGAAAAAGATGATGTCATCACGATAAAGATTTCTAATCTTTTAAATGAGAAAAAGAATTATGTCTTATGTTATGAACACATCAACTTTGATAACAAGATAATTAATAAGAAGGAAATCAAATTATCAGTTAATAAGACATCCACTACTTTTGTGATTAGATTTGACTCGCCACTTAAAAACAACGATGAACTTTTAGTGGCCACTCTTAAAGATGAAGAAGGTCATGAAGTATCTAGATCTTTCTATCAAAAGAATAAAGATAGATATATTGATTATCCAAAAGCAGCACCGACTATCACTAAGATAGCAGAGAAGAAATTCAGGATTACCGCCAATACATTTATTAAGGATTTATATTTATACGCGAAAGATGCAATCTTCAGTGATAACTATATGACTTTATTAAAAGACGAAGAAATAATAGTCTCGGCTGATAAAAATATTGAAATAAAAGATATTCAATTATTGAGTATTAATAATTTATAAATCTCATAAACATAACAAAAGACGGACCATAAGGCCCGTCCTTTTTAACTATTTGATAGTTATTATTTGACTAAACGTCTTCTTCTAATCACTAAGACAATACCTAATGCAGAAATCATTGTTAAGGCAGAAGCAACAATGATAATAATTGTTGCATTGCTCTTGCTAACGATACCAAATAAGGCACCAGCACCATTGGGTGTGAATGTACCAGCAGCGGCATCAAATGTTTCACCATTAGCAGCAGCCCAAGCAGCTAATCTAGCTTTCGCGGAAGCATAAGATGCATTTTCGTTGAAAATAGTTTTTTCTGAAGAACTTAAAGCGAGATATGCAGCTTTAGCATCAGCATAATAGGTTGCGCATGAACCGTTAGCGGAGTGATAGGAATACATCTTTAAGCTATCATGGACTAAATTATTTAAGCCTTCAAAATAGGCATCGTATTCTGCTGTTAAATTGGAAATCAAGAATGAACCTTGGAAACCGAAGATACAGAAATTGAATCCAGTAACATCAGCGAAGGCGATGTTCAATGTATATGTATGTAATTGACCATCATCCACTAAATCGAGATCGAAGCAATAGTAATTTGTTCTATCTCTACTAACGAATTGAAGCATATAGGTCTTCGTAGGATCGGCGTCTTTATCAAAATACTCGCCGGTTGGAGTTAAGGAAGCGCCAACTTCAGTACCAGTACCAGTACCAGTATTTGTAATCATGTAGTTGAAGGTAACACTTCTTACAGCATGACCATAATTCTCTGCATAGTAATCGTTGCTACCAAGGTAGAATCTGAATTCACTCTTTGTGGCGGTCGAGCCAGTCTTTGTGAATAAGTAACCTGGATTACCATCGGTATCTTTTCTACAAAGCAATGTTTCTGGTGTTTGGTCAAGGCCTTTAATAGCAGTACCAGAAGCACCATTAGCTTTATATGTAGCAAGATTTCTCAAAAGGCTCTCAGATGGGAAATCATCTGGTGAAGCAACATCTAAGCCATCACGAACTGTAGCAACATAATCTTCACCGACGTGTTTATAAGGAACATAAGAGTCAGATAAACAAGCGATTCCGGATTCGTATTTAACAGTAATCTTAGCACCAGCTAAGTAGCTGAAATATTTTGGATGGAGAATGATTTGAACACAGTCTTTATCCGTACCACCATCGTGTCCGGAGTATGTAATAACTGGTTTAGTTAATTTTGATGAAGTTGGAACGCCATCTGTATAACCATAAGCATCAAATGGGCTTAGAGCATAATCAGCGATAGCAATCTTGTCAGCAAATTCAGAGTTAATTTGAGAGATAGATTTTCCGTTAATAAAGATGTGCTCTAAGTTATACATATAAGGAGTCTTATCGGATAAGTTGTAGCCCCATCTAGTTTCATCATTAGTGAAGAGATAAATATAACCAACACCAGTATTGGCTTCAACAAGCTGAGCATTTGTAAATGTATATTCTTTTGCTTCTTGTTCAGCAAGTTTTCCTGTACCTTCAATCAAGTAAAGGGTCTTATCATTTACTAATTTAGAAACCTTATTATCAGCATTAATCCAAGCAAAGTTCTTGGCAATTGTGACTGATTTAAGTGTTGAATCTGGAGTATAAGCTGCAAGAGCGGCTTTAGAAACATAAATAGACAAACGAATTAAGCCGTTATCTGTTCCGTGTTTTTTGAGTTCTAACAAAACAGATCTGGCATAATTGTTACTCGCGGCTGGAGCACCAGCATCGAAATCATCACCATAAACTTGATGACCATCTCTAGTTTGCATACCGTTAATCACGGATGCTCTAACACCATTAACTAAGATGGAGTCTAAGAGATATTCACAGTGATCAAGACACCATGTTTGTGTATATGATGAAGCTTTGATTGGAATATCGGTATAAACATTAACTTTGTAGGATTTATTGTCGTTATGATTATCGATAAATTCACTATTACCTAAGAGGAAACTTTCATCGAATGTTTCATATTGAACATTCTTTGAATATTTCACGTGATGATAGAAGAAATCTGGTTGTGAACCATCTAAGTCAAAATCAGGTGAGAACACGATATCGTGTGCTAAACCATAATAGACACCATCTGTAGGATTATAAGCATAGAAGTATTTGGCCTTTAATGTGATGGTAGCATCCATCCAAGAAAGGTAGTTTCTATGGATAAATAATTGCATTATTTGTGGAGAATTAAGGCTATTGCCATCTCTGATAAATTTAACAATCATTGGTCTATAGATTTTATTACTTGGGCCACCAGACACTGGCCATCTGCCACCATAACAATCTGCTTCAGCAACATCTAAATCTCTCCACTCTTCGAGTGTCTTATCACCAATGACGATACCTTTTTCAATATGAGTATAGATATCTCCACCTTCTGGTTGGGCTTCTTTTCTTCTGAATTGTCCGTAATGGTCATTTAAGAACACTTCTTTAGCGACTCCCAAAGGATTGCCTTCAGTAACATCGGCAGGATCAAAAACACCACCATTTGTGTAGGCAACATTACCAAGGAAATCGTGACCTAAAGTAAATGTAAGGGATAAGTCATTATAATATGCTGAACTATTAAACTCATATTCAAGACTACTAAAGACTAAATCATCATCAATCGCAACATTTCCAATTGACCAGTGGTCAACTGCTTCAATTGAATGTGGCTCAATTTGTCTATGACCAAAAGTGTCTTGAGCTAAAGTGTAATAAGAAGCCGCACCACCTTGAACGTAGCTCAATGTTGGAATTCTAAAACCAGCTTTAAATTCCACTGTGTTAGCGGTTCCAGCGCCTTCTGGCATAAAAGCATAGAGTTGATGTCTAGTAAACATGTTGATATATGTTTGGCCAGAATGAACATTACGAGCAACACCATCAACGGTAAAATTGCCATAGCCGCCAATACCAGGAATGTGCACCTCTTCATCAACAGCAACCATGGGGGTGCCATCAACATCTGGGTAATCTAATGTTGTGCCATTAACGCCTTCAACCCAAAGCCAAATCCACTCATTGCCACTATCCCAATTAGGATTAAATGTGCCAATGTCTTTAATTCTAAATTGGCCAGCTTCGGTAGCACCATCAGCTTTTGCTGGTTCAAATGACTCAACATGATTTAAAGCTGCTGCGCCAGCACCAAAAGCTAATGCGGCAAGCACAAGACCAGAAATACCAGAAAATAATTTGGAAAATTTTCTCATTTTCTTAGTCGTCCAACAAAAAATTGTTAGACATACTCCTTTCGTTAAAATTTGTTACTTTAATTGTAAAAAGAATAATTATTAATAGCAAGCAAGCGATAACGCGTGCGTATCAATATTAAAAAATGAAACAATAATTATGCTTTTTGAAACAAATGAGATATAAATTAATTTATATTATTTCTTCTTTTTAATAACGATGAAGAGAATTAAATCCGCTGCCAAAGATAAGACTGCAAGGGAACAAATGACAATTAATGCAATAGTTAAAGCGGTTGTATTTTGTACATTATTAGTGGTTGTCTTTGTGGCGCTCTCCCAAACTGCAGTTAGAACTAAATCTTTGGTCACTCTATTATTTATATTAAAGTGGTCACCATTTTGATCAACATATCCTTGGAAGGCAAATCCTTCTTTTTGAGGAATCAAAACTTTCTCCACTTCTTTGACATCAGAAAGTCTGGTGTTATGCTCCACCATCACGGAGAATTCTTTATCAATATTTTTAAATTCTACGGAATAAGAATAAACATAAATACCAAAGCATTCTTTTCCAGAAGCGATTCTTAAATAGCCCACTAATTCTTCACCGGTTTCATCAACCCAATGGACAAATCTCTGTCTTTCATTATTGTCTCCTTGAGGAGCGCTTTCACTAAAGTCGAAAGTGGAACCATTAGACACTCTGATTGGATTCTTGCCATCAAACCACAATGTCCAATAAATCTTGCTATCTTCCACGAATTGTCCGTTTTGTTTACTATAGGATAAGGAAGATAAAACGTTATAAGAAACATAGCCACCATAGATTTCCATCGATATCGCGGAAGCCACTAAAGAAGGAACAGAGCATCCCTTACGAACGATAATTTCATTAACTTCATCAACACTGTTAAGTGGTACTGAAATAGATATGGTATCAGTTAAACCATCTAAATTAGCGTAAGCTTTCATCTCTTCCTGATTAAAGGAGTAGAATAAGGCTCTACCATTAAGGTAGACATATCTAGTCATATTCTCACCTAAGGTGATAATTTCTTTATTACCTAAACCAGTATAATTGTCTTCACTTAGGCCAATATCTAATACCACTGAATTGACATCAATCTCTTCAGTGTGAACATTGACTTTTCTAGCGGATAAGGAAGTGATTCTAATATCCGCAGCATTAAAGGCAAATTCTGATGTCGTGGACCATAAGACATATCTAAATGAACCAAGATTGACAGTAATATCATCAACCTGTTCATACCTCACTTCATTTTTAACTCCACCATTTGTGTATCTAAAAGCAGGGAATTGTGCTCCTCTTAAAATAGTGACAGAACTAATCATCTTAGCGTGATAGCTCACTTCGTTTTCATCCCAACGATTACCAATGTTGAAAACAATGCAATTTAGTTCACCTCCAGCGTTATATGTTGGTAAACCTTTCCCGCTTAAGGGATTAGATACTTCTCTTAAGGTTAGTATCTCACCATCAACGGTCTTTAATAATACTTTTTCATACAAAGTATGAAGATAACTATCTTCCGCATCGGATAAATCAAATTTATCACGATTGACTGACACATTATATGTGCCATTTAAATCGCTATTATAGTCATTATCTCCAAAGAAGATATAAAGACGGCAGGAACCATTATCGATATCCATCTTCTCAGTGCCATATTCATCTTCTTGGATATCACCTCTTATTTGTAAACGATAGTCCTTAATATTAGTGTTTGGTTTAGGAGGCATAGTTTTAGAGAAAGCGGCGATAGGAAGAATCTCTGTTTCTCCAGTAGATGGCTCATCTCCTCCATCATCATATTGAGTATAGGTTTGCTTGGTCCATTCAAAGGCATAGATGATGTTATCTTTTTCCACACCATAATCATTGTTCTTAAATGTTAATGTTTCTTTAATGACATATTTAGTGCTATGTGTGGAATCTGGATAAGGTAAAACAAATCCTTCTTCAAAAACTATCTTATAGATATCTTTACACTCTGGTTTCATGTTATTCAAAGTGAAGGTCACGTTTTGTGAAGCATCCGCTTTCGCGTTATAAAGTGCGGACCCACCACCTTGATAATAATAATCGAGAGTGCGGTAAGTATTCTCATTGGAATAGATACGAACCTTTGATAAATCAGTATCCACCATTTCACTTGCTGGGACCGGTTGATTAAAACCGATATCTTGATAGAAAGAGGTATCCGGGAAGAGCATCAAATCTTTACTACGATAAGCGATGGAATAAACATCTGGACGATAATTTTCAGGAGATGTATAGGCTGGTCCTAAATCTTCACTTTGATTGGGATTATAGACACCTGGGCCTAAGTCTACATATTCAATATTCGTGGCAAAAGCCTCATTAATTTCAGAATTATGATGAAAAGCCACCACCGAAAGTGTGGTTAATAATGATCCGAGAATAATAAGAGAAATGTTCTTTTTCATAATTACACCTTCAATCCCATTAATGCGATACCTTCAGTTAATTGTTTTTGGAAGAAACCGAACAATATCGTTGTCGGTATCATCATCATAATGCCAGTGGCCATTTGACCATTTAAAATCAAGGGGTCACGTTTATCTTGGAAAGCTTCAAAAATAAGAAGTGCTAAAGTCTTTGGAGATGTGCTGGTTGTTAAATATAACAAAGGGGCACTATAGTCGTTCCATGTACCAATAAATGTGGTAACGGCTAAATATAATAAGATGGGTTTAATTAATGGAGTGATAACGGTAATCAAGATTTGGAAAGAGTTCGCACCATCAATCTTCGCGGATTCGTGTAAGCTCTTTGGAATGCCTCTCATGAACTGTCTCACTAAGAAGATGTTCATCGCACCACCACCAAACCAAATTGGAACCCATAAGGGGAATAAGGTATTAACCCATCCAATCTTTTGATAGATGGTATATAAAGGAATAGAAGTCACTGTGCCTGGTAAGAACACTGTGGCTAAGATGATTAAAAACATTGCTCTTTGACCTTTGAAATAAACTTTAGTCAAACCGTAAGCGCAGAATGTCGCACCGGTTAAAATACCACAGATGCAGAGGATGCAGACTATTAAGGTATTGCCAATACCTTTAAAGAATGAGGCCCTCGAGAAGAAATCTTTATAACCATCTAAAGCAAAATCTTCGAGATGAGGAATGATATGTTGAGGTGCCACTGCAGCCATATTGTTTTGGAAGGAAACCACGATCATATAGACCACAGGGAACATGAAGAATAAGGCCATCAAAACTAAGATGGTATATCTTCCAATCAAACTTAAAATATGAAGAATACGTTTCTTCTTACCATAGGTAACATCTTGAATACGAATCTTTTGCCACCTATTCATATTAATTGTCCTCCGCATAGTAAACCCAATTACGGGAGGATTTTAAAACGAGGAATGTGAGACCACCGATAACTAAGAACAATATCCAGCTATAAGCACTAGCTAAAGATATATCGTATTGTCCGGTATAGGCCGTTTCATAAATCATTAAACCGACAAATCTTAAATCATTAGGTCGCCCATACTCCAAATATGTCGCATAAGAGGCAAATGATTGCAGATTAGCGATAATCGACATAATCATGTTATAAAAAATCATTGAAGTCGATAATGGAATAGTAATATGGAATAATTGTGTGAAATAGCCCGCACCAGATAATCTCGCCTCTTCATATAAATCATTGGGAATGTTTTTGAATTGAGCAAGCCACATAATCATACCACCCGAGAATCCCCAACCAGATAACGCAATCTGGGTTAAGAAGACGGTTTTGTTGTCGGTGTAGAATGTGAATGGATCAAATCCTAACTTTGTTAATATTAAGTTAAAATAACCAGTTTCCCTGGTAATACCATTCCACAATAAAGTGGAGGCAATCGCCGGGATTAAACATGGTAAATAGAATAAAATTCTAAAGGTCTTCATTCCTTTAATCTTTTGATTGAGGAGTAAAGCCACGATATATGAACCAATAAAGCTTATTCCACCACAGACAAGTGTGTATCTAAAGGTGATGTAATAAGAATGGAACATATTGTTCCAATTATCCACAAAAGCGAATTTATAGTTCGCTAAAGTAAAGGAACCATAATCCATGTTTGGAGATAATAAGTCCACACGGACAAAGGAATAATATAAAGAAACTCCCATCGGTATGAAAGTAAAGATAAAGATACCTGCAAGAACAGGAATCATGTAGAGTAGATTGAAATAGTTGTCTTTAAAGTATTTCTTTCTACTGCTTAACTTTCGAGCGGTTAATATGGAGTTTCTTTTCTTCATCCTATGCGTCCCTTAACGCTTTGTTTGTATCGTTAATAGCTTTAGTTAATAAATCGTTATAAGAAGTGGTTTTGGGAGAAAATAAATCTCTAAAGAATGGAGTTATGCACTCTTTTCTTAAAGCATTACGTGCAGCTGGATTAGCAAAGCAGAAGGTATCTAAGAGTAATTCTTTAGCGGTGGAGAACGCTAAATTATCAATCTTACCATCATAAGAAGTAACCCATTTACCTTCAGTGGCTAATTCCTTTAAAACGGGTTGAACATAGCCTTCTTTACCAGCGGCATTTTGGCCTTCTTTAGAAATGATATATTTAATGAAATCCCAACAGAGATCAACGGTCTTAGCTTCTTCACCAGAAGTGAGTTTTTGCACTTGGTTAGCTTTATCCACCAAGATGCCATAACCACCACAACCGGCAGCGACATATTCAGCGGGAAAATTAACCGCACCTAATTCGAGATTCACTTTTTTATAAGCACCAAAGAAGTTACCAACTTCAGGATAGGAAACCATAACGCAAAAGACGTTGTGGAGTTTGAAATTATCATTACCATAATCGGTATCGATCATATATGGGTGAGCATTTTTACCAAAATCAGTAATGATTTTATTGTAGGCCGCGATATTTGCATCACTACCGAGGTTCACTACTGTTTCACCATAGTCATTCATCGCGAAGATACCATCTCCACCAAGCTCTTTCATAATCGTGGTATAAACAGGTTCCCAGGTGTGGTTAAGTTCACAAGCTCTATAACCTAAGTCACCATTGGAATTTAAGGTTGCACATTTATCAGAGATGTTTTGTAAGGCTTTGACAAAGGTGGTCCAATTCCATTCAGTACCTTCACCTATTCTTGTGAACAAGTTCTTTAAGGAGTCTTTATTCCAATTAGCCTTTTCTTCTTCAGTGGCAAATTGTTCTTTAAATAAAGAAACATTGCATAATAATGCCGGCATATTATATTCACGAGGAGCGAAATAGACACCATATTGAGGATCGTTACTCTTCTCACATTCATAAGGCCCAGTATAACTTTCTGTGGGTCTAAATTCCCCATAGAAAGATGTTAAATCTAACATTGTGGAATAATAATTTGAATAATCTGTTTCTGGGAAAGCTTCATAATAAGGTCTTAAGTCAACGAAGTTCTTCTTTTGCGCTAGATTAGCGGTGGTATCATCCGTGGTATAGATGATATTAGTCAAAGCATTTCTATTTAAAGCATTCTTCATGACATATTCTTCCGAAGAACCTTCCACACCACCCCAACCAGAGACATTGATTCTCACATTGGGATGTGTTTCTTCATATTCCTTCTTCCAAATGTTAAGCATTTCTTGCTCAGACACCAAACTTCTTGCAGAAATAGAGATTTCAAATTTGTCTTTCTTTTTGCTACATCCTGTTAGTCCTCCAACAGCGCATATTGCTGCAAGAGCGACTCCAAATACTAGTTTTTGTTTCATATTCATTCCTCCTAATAATGTTCAGAATTATATCTATAATTAAGCCTGCCGATAGGAGCACTATCGCCATCGACATAATAATTCATGATGTTATTCGGTTCGCTAATACCATCAGCGACTTTGAAATCAATGGTAAATTCTTGACCATCTTTAATTCCTAAGAAAGATAATGGAATAGCGATGCTTAAAGTCTTCCCGTCAAGGTAATAATCACATTCTTTAGCTTCATCACCAAAATCAAATTGGCCATCAGTCTTAATGGTCTCTAACTTGGTTTTGCCTTCACCTTTAGTCAAAGCGTTTCTATTGAGAATGAAGTTATATCCTTCCCAAGATGGTAATTCACTACCATCTACAGATAATAAGACATTTATATTATTGTTTTGTTCATTATCAATAACTGTGTTATTAACAGTTTTTATTTGGAGATAAAGGTTGTTGCCATCATGGCTCATCTTTACCGATTCAATATCATTTCTATTTGTGTTATTAACATATCTTTCTTGATGGTCCGCACGATCGAAATCTCTAGCGAAAACTTCATTAGTGAAATCTAAATATGTTCTAGCTTTATCCCAAGATAAATTCTTTAATGATTCAGTGACATATTCACCAGCGTATCTCACTTTAGAGGAGGCAAACTTGTATTCTCTAGTTAATCTCATGTTTTGAAGATAGAAATTATCGCCATATCCCTCTTTGGTCATTTCGATATCACGGGAGAATTCTTCATCGCAAGTATCACAGAAAGTGACTGTATTGTAGTATTTACCATAATATTCGTCTAATTTGGTGGTACCACCATGGATTTCATTAAGTGGTAATTTATAAGCCACCCACTCATTCCACCCAGTGACAAATACTTCATCGATGTTCTTTTCGTTATCTAAAGCATTTCTCCACTGAGCTTCTAAGTTTGTGCCTTTAAAGGCGTTCTCTTTAACATTCTTATTTAATGCATAATCCCAACCACGACCTCTATTGGAATCATAATTCGTCGCGGCACCAGTATCATAATAATGATAATATTCCGCAACTGGAGTTCTAACATTGGAATCATTTTTCACATATGGGTTACAGGAAACACCAAAAGAACCACCGACATGTTGAGACACCGAAACAGACATATATGTGCCATCGCTATTTGTGTAGACTCTTTGAGGATATTGCCAATCCATCCAAGAGGCATCATCATAAGCAGTTTGTTCTTTATCATAAGGCCATATGGTATTTCTAATCTTAAGATTAGCAGTCACCAAAGGACTTAAATCAGCATAATATTGTGGTCTATCAATAGAGATAACTGGTTTACCAGTGGCATCATCTCTTAACCACAATGAATCATAACGGGGATCGGTATAGAAAGCATTATAGAAATCTAACACTCTTTGAGGGTGGTTAAATGATTTTGTGGTACCAGTTAAGAATGATGTCACTTGAGGTACTCTCCAGCCCTCATTTTGATATTTAAGAAGAGCTTCTAATACCGCTCTAGTGTTCTTTTCATAGATGGACATATTTGTCAAATCTAGAGAGATATAATCAATACCACTCATGGTCAATAATTCGATGTGTCTAGCTAACACCCAAGGGTCATCAGAACAGTAATAACCATACAAAGGTTCACTAAAATAATGGAATTTATGTAATGGAGAAGCTTCAATGGGTTGCCCTTCATCATCATATTCCTGGACGATTTGATATTCATCATCGACAAGTTCTAATTTGGACCATAAAGCTTTGCGACCTTCTTCGGTTTTGTTATATTTTGTGACATCAAAAATACCAGCTTCTTCATGTTCGCCCAACCAGATGAAATAGAACATGCCAACTTTTTTATCACTACTCGCGACATCACCTTCATCAAAACTACGACCATAAACGTCTGTGGAGACAATGGAATTAATCGTTGCGTTATAAAGGTTCTTGTCCGCTTTAATAACACCATAATCGATAATCTCGGTTTTGGTTTCTGTCTTACAAGCAGACATTAAAGAAACAAGGCTTATTAGGACACCACAAATAAGGATCTTTTTTGATGCTTTTTTATCATATGATGAAAAGTTCATAAATCTATTTTAGTAATAATAACATGTTCAGACAATAATCTAATGTCTGAAAAAACTATCAAAAACTAAACATCCTCCTTTTCTTTTTTCACATGCATTCCCTTTTTCACTAAGTGAGGGAAGCGAATAGAATTAATGTGTTTATCAAATATCCTCATCTCGTTTAGCTGCACCCCAAGGAACACTAAGGGGAGGATGAAAATCACCACAATTAGTAAAACTAAATATTTGGTTAAGAGGGCAATAATGTTAGCGAATTGGAACAAGTCATAAGCTTTAAATCCAACGATCAAAATAATGCATAAAAGTGTGGTTGGAAGATGCTTGAAATAGAAGAAACAACCAACTTTAAAATTGTCCCAATATTTATTTGTATAAATAAAATTAATAAACACAGTATGCATGATGATGGGGAAGAAAACCGCGACATTAAAGCCAAAAGGTATAGCCATAATCCATCCACTATCGGTGAAGTGGAATATCACATTAAAAATCAAATTGAGTATCGCCACCATCAAAGCGGATATCAATGTTGGCTTAATATTGTCTTTAACTCCGGACTTAAAATCAGTACCAAAGAAGACTGGTTCTAACCACACATATTCACGATATATTTTTCCAAATCCTGCAATAGGTATTGCTAAAAGCAATATCAATGCAGTTTCAATAGCAATACAAGTAATTAAAATTGTGGCATTAGAATTGCCTGTTTCATGAGCGATGATATAGGAATAATCTTTAAAGAAATTCACCACGAATAGAGGTATCGCAAAAGCAAAGAGAATTAATCCAATCTTTAGGAAAGAGAAGTAATGTAGCTTTAAAACATCAAAGAACACTTCTCTTCGATTCTTAGGAAGATTATCTTCCGTAAATGCTTGTTTGGAATATAGATCATTTCTTCTCATAATTTAGAAGCTCTTTGGTAAACGTAAGTGCGGTATCAAACTTGGAATTATTTAATCCCTTAATGTGTTTGGAATTAACTCGATAGAAGAGGTAATAATTCTCATCTTCATATTTGTCATTAATTAAGCTAATTAAAGTGGAGTCATTTTCCCCTTTCTTGTGATAGAGAATCCCTCTATTTAAGTCCTCTGTTTCATATGCAAAATAAGGAGACACAACATCGGATTTAAGTTCCGCGAATTGCTTGGTTAATAAATCCTTATCCATCCTGCTTTCAGGTAATAAGAAGATATCCGCTTTATTGAGGCCTTTATTGACCATATAATAATCAAAATCACTGGAATGAGGATTTACACTAGTGATATTGATTTCTCTAAGATAATCTGGAGATTTTTCCTTAAGGAAAGAGAATAAGGCTTCGTTATTCGTGGAGTAGTTACAAATGAATAATGAAATGGTCTCTTCATTTCTCGGCATGTTAATGAAATCGCAATAATAAATCGTTCCCACGACTGATACAGCAATGAGAAGCAAATAGACATACCAGAATTTAAGGATGGCTTTTAATGTTCTATTCATCTTGAGCCTCCTTAATATCGACGATGAAGTTCACCGCTAAAGTGACTTCGACTTTATCATCAACTTTAAAGTTCAAAGGAAGATTGGCTTCATAGAAGCAATTGATGGTTTTCCCCTCATCATCAATAGCCACTATTTCATATGCCATAATAGATTTACGGACTAAATATGGTTCTCTAATTTCTTTGATAACCAAAACGCCTTCAAATCTCTCAACCGTTAATAATCGATATAGGAATTGGTTTCGTCTCTTTAACGGAATATAGACAACCAAGATAATAATTGCTCCAGTGATTAAAGAAAGAGATAAGATGATGGCGTCAAAAACTTTTATCAGTAAAACGTTTTTATTATTGATTAAAAAGGCACTCAATCCAAAGAATAATAAACCCATAAAAATGATTAAAATCGCCGAAATTAGCCACAATTTGTAGCTTTTTTTCATTTTTTCGTAGGTTTCTTTGGAATAATAACTACTTGGCATAATCATCATTTTGTATCAACGCTTTAATCGTTGGATGTTCACTTTTATATAATTCTTCTGAACTACCAGAAAAGATAATCTTTCCCTCATCCATGACAAAGATATGGTCCGCTAATGAAGTGGCTTCTTGTATTGAATGAGTCACATAAACAACGCTAGCGTGGTACTTTCTAATTGTTTCTAATAAGAGGTGCTTGCCTTCATTTCTACCAACTTGATCTAAGTTAGAAAATGGTTCATCAAAGAAATAGAATGTAGCATTCTTAATAAGCGCTCTGGCAATCGCGGTTCTTTGAGCTTGACCAATGGATATATGTCTGGGTTTACGAGATAAGCATTCGCTGATATGTAACTCATTAGCAAGTTCATTAACCTTATCGACAATTACGGATTTTTCCATTCCTTTTATCCTTAAAGGATAAGCAATATTTTCAAATACCGTTGCGTGAGGTTGTAAAACAATGTCTTGAGAGACATAGGCAAAGTTTCTTTCTCCAATGTCATAATCATAGATATCCACACCATCTAAAGTGATATCGCCCTCATAAGGGATTAATCCTAATAAAGTTCTTAACAATGTGGTTTTACCACATCCAGATGGACCGATGATGACACTAAAATCTCCATCTTTAAAAGTCAAAGACAAACCATCGATAGCTTTGACTGTCGTCTTTTTATTCTTTAAGGTAACGGATAGATTGTTTACGACTATTTCAGACATAATTATTTCTTGCGTTTAATCATTAGAATTACTAAAACCACCACTCCGGCAAGTAAAGCGGCAGAGCCAACCGCAATACTGACAATTAAAGGAGTATTGGTTTTATTATCTTTCTTTTCTTCATCTTTCTTGGGTTCTTCAACCTTTTTCCAAGTTGCCACCAAAGTGATGCTTTCAGTAATAGGTGTTTCAAAATCAAATTCCACACCATTAAGTTTCCAACAAACAAATTCATATCCTTCTTTAGTGGGATTATATGGTTTATCTAATTTTGAACCTTGTGGCAAGGAAATAGGTTCTAAATAACTTCCACCATCAGTGTCAAATGTGATAATTACTTCGGCTGACCAAGAAGCATAAAGAGTCATATTGTCTTCCACTACTGTTTCTAAAACAAATGGATGTTCTAAAGCTTCATCTACTGCCCAATAATTGAAATAGAATCCTTCTTTAGAAGTAGTTGGTAATTCGCTTAAAGAAGTGCCGTATAAAACTTCAATTGGATCTACTTCTGAACCACCATTGGTGTTAAATGTGATAACACACATCTTGTCGCTATATTGTGCAACTGCGGTTTTATTAGTATCAAAGTTATAAATGGTTTCTTCATTTATTACTTGTTCATCAATGGTCCATACACCTACCATACCAGTTTGAGCAGGAACTTCTGGTAATTGACCAATGGCTTGACCATAAGTCACATTCATTGTGGTTTCTAAACCTTCAAATGATAGAACATAAGTTCTAACTACATAATAAGGTCTTAATTTAATAGTGACTGTAGTATTAGGAAGATTGATTTTGTTATTAACCACTTCAATGCCTTGTGGCTCAAAAACTTCCCAATAGGCATCATGTCCTTTTTTGGAAATAACAGGTTCTAATCTTAGTTCTTGTCCGGCCGGAACCACTCTAGAATATTCTTCGATTAAATCTCCATCAGCATCGTAATATTCAATCGTACATAAGGGAACGAGTTCTTTATGGAGTTTTATCTTAATTGTGGTTTTCACTAAAGGCATAGTTAAGTGGCCATCAACAATTTCTAAACCTTCTGGTTCTTCAACAACCCAAGATGTTTTATATCCATCAATCGTGGGAGCGGCTTGAAGTTCATAGGTTTTACCAAGAACAACACTTTCACTATTCAATAATGTATTGTTATCGTCATAGTACTGAACTGTACATGTTGGTAAATCCCAAACATTAAATGCGGCGACAGAATCATCAAAATTACTTGCAGTAATTTCATAATCACAGGCCAAAGTGTAAACACCATAATTCTCGCTTTCATGGTTATCACAATATAAAGCATAGGAAGGAAGAGCTAAATCTTGTTTTAAAACCACTCTTCTTAAAGAGGCGGCGCCTTCAATCATCACAACCAAAGCGTTCATCTCGCCATAATTGAAATAGGCCTGTGTATCAATTGTTCTAATGTTTAATTTGTTATTAGAACCATCGTAGAGTTCAACATTTGTGCCGAGATTATTAAATAAAGAAACCTTCCCGGCCGCAAACTGTAATCTATCAATAGACATAAAGTCAGTATTTTCATTAAATGAAAGAATTAAGAAGACGTTAGTGTTACTAAATGGTCTTTGAGTTGAAAATTTAGCAAGAGTTAATCTTCCGATAGAATTAACACGTGGTGACCAAGGTATTTGTGCACCAGTTGTGTGCTCATATCCTTGACCAACTTCCGCATAAAAATCATTCGTCACAGTAAAGCCATTGTAGACAACACTGGTTGTGTCACCTGTATACCTCGCATAAGAGGGAAGTATTAAACCAGAGCTAATACGCACATATCTAGCCTGTGGTAAGACATCAATACCTACAGAAATTCGAGGATATAAAGTCCACAAATCGATGGTGACTAAATGAGCTAAATCATAGTTCATTTCAACTTCATTTTCATCATAAAGATGCACTTTTTGCTTGAAATTTGGCAAAATATCATTCCAAAGGTTTTCGGCAAAATGATAGTTACCTTGTCCGGAAATGGCGGGATAATCTAATCCACCACCATTGGGGAGGAATGTCAAAAATTCTTTCCCGCTATCAACATAGGAATATAAACCATTAACCGTAACGTTTCTGGGATCATATTCTTCGCAAGACCATTGATGTGGTCCCTGATATCTTGGTAAAGCAGCATCTGGATCGCTACCATAATATGTCTTGTCAACTGTGTAATAACCATAGGTAGGACTATTTGTCTCACCCTTTAGTAAAGCATATGAAGGAATCTTGAAGCCTTGTTTAATTTTGCCGCTAACAGCATTAGCGACATTTTGAATGCCGAAAGAGAATGATGCTCCACGGCCATCTTGATTACCATATAATTCCCAATAATCATTAAGATTATACAATGTATTACCAGAACGATCTTTAAATTCAATATGGGTATTAATATTGTGGTCAAAGACACTCTTTACACTTGCGGCTTGAACACATAAAGAATGGGTGCCTTCAGCTTCTGGATAATCTGATCCAACTAACTTAAGGATTAAGTGACCGTTTGGATTAGTGCCACCACTCCAATATTGGTCATAAACAGTGATTCCCGTAATAGAAACAGTGCCTAAGTTAGTTAAGGAATCAGCTTTTGCTTCTTTCACGCTGCTGGAAAAATGAATAGCGCTACAGGCTAACAAGCCTGTCACTATTGTCATCACTGAGGCAAGAATAAAATTCTTAATCTTTTTCATGAACGCTCCTCCTATTAACGGAATTCATCCATATCAATCAATTTACCGTTTTGTAAACGGCTTTCTTCCGCGGCCATAGCCATATAATGGCTTTCTGCAGAAGCATCGATGGATGTTTCAATTTCTTTATTTCCTAAAGCCATGACTTCATAAAGTTTATCGAGCATACGATGATCTCCACCACCATGGCCATCTAAGTCATTTGTTAATTCGTTAATTTTCCAAACTTTGTTTTCACCCATAAATCTCTTTAAGGTGATGGTGTTTTCACCTTCTTTTAAATGGATTTCACCATCAGTTCCCAAAAAACGGATTTCTCTTCCGCCATCCTTGACAAAGGCTTCCATCTTTAGTGTTGCGGTAACGCCATTTTCAAATGTCATAATCGTGGTTTGATTATCGACAACATTGTTATCGCAAGCAAAGACACATTTTCCATATCTTCCTTCTCTTATAGATTTCCACATAGATTCTTCAGTAATTGGATAATCATCAGAAATTAATGTATATGGAAACACTTGTGCTCCACCACAGCCATTAAAACCATCGACATAAATGCGTTTTGCACTATAAGTACAGGTATTCATGTATTTACATTCTGTACATCTATTCGCACTGCCTTCTGGTTTGTTTTCTTTTCTAAAGAAACGCAAATCACCCATAGAGGAGATGTATTTACATCTCGAATGAGCAAAATATTGTAATAAATCTAGGTCATGGCAGCACTTGGCCATAATCATTGGAGCGCAATCTTCTCTCTTGTGCCAATTGCCTCTTACGAAACTGTGGGCTTCATGCCAGAAAACAACATTCTCAGTGTGATCGATAGTTACTAATCTACCAATCTCACCTTTATCAATGAGTTCCTTACACTTATTAATCCAAACTGTATATCTAAGAACGTGGCACACCATAATAATGCGATTCGCTTTATGTGCGGAGGCCACTAAATCATCAATTTCTTCTTTGCTATCACTTAAGGGTTTTTCTAATAGAATGTTATATCCTAATTCAAGGGCTTTTTTGGCCATTCTAATATGCAATCTATCCATGGTTGTGATAAATATCACATCCGCTCTTTTTTCTTTCCAAAAATCCTCTTCATTATCGAAGCGGTTTTCTTGAGGAAGTTTATAGATATCGCCCCATTTATTTAATCTCACATGATCGATATCACAAACTGCAACAATTTTAAATTTATCTGGATGGTCCATTAAATATGGGCCATAGGCATATCCACCTCTTCCTCCTAAACCAATAATGGCAACTGTTAATACTTTGTTTTCCATAAGAAAACCTCCTAAATGTTTCCCTCTAATTCTTTCTTCACTCGATAGTAAGTGCTGGGAGAGGAAAAACCACATTGATATAAAATTTCAGATTGACTGAGATTTAATGATTTATCCAATAATAGTTCATTAGCTCTTTTAATTCTTAAAGAATTAATATAAGACCTAACACCGTTTTTTAAACATTTCTTTAATGTTTTGGAACAATATTCAGGAGTATATCCCAAATCATGAGCCATAGACATAACAGTGATATCTTCTAAATAATGCAAATGAATATACCTGAGTAATTCTTTTAATAAGATGTCACCTTGGTATTCACCACGTTCCACTAAATTATATTTATTTATTAATAATGATAATAAAACACTAGCTTGTCCTTGATTGTATAGTTGTGTCTTATTATCGGAAGAAACCCATTCTTTCATTACATGAAAGAGTTCTTTATTTTTCTCTTTATCAAGTAAGAATGGTTCGAACGTTAAACCAGGATAAAGAGTTCTAAAAGTTTGAGTGTAGTCTCTAGATAAAACAAGAACAAACGCCAAGATGTCATCACTTGCCTCATAAAAATGAGTTTGATAACTTTCAACAAAGAAAATATCTCCTTCATGAAGAGTCATGGTTTCGTTATCCAAATGACAAACTGCGTATCCTCTTTTAATGAAGATAAATTCCATACTGTCATGGAAATGAGGATTGTCACCTAAAAGATTATCTTCTTTTAAATAGATAGCAGATGAAAGATCGGCTTCTAAACAATATTGTGTTTGTTCCATTAATTTGATTATAAATTAAATCAAATGTTCTTTCACACTTTAAATTAGTTTTTGATATTAAAAAAAATACTAAAAGAAAATGTTAGTTTTTGAGAGTTAAAGCAAACAAACGAAGAAAGTTCTTTAAAAGCAAAAGAAAAAAATAGAGTTTTTTAATAACAATTTATGTAAAAATAGACATAAAAAGATAAAATACTTCTAAGAAGTACATTTTCAAAAATATTGATGATTATAGATAAATTAATCTAATTTTTATTCAATTTCAAAGACACATTTCAAAAGATAATGATCGCTTGGAGGCAATCCTTCATAATCATCTTTTATAATATCAAAAGATAATGGTTTTACTTTCTTGGTTCTAAATATAAAGTCGATTCTTGTTTGTCTATCTTTATTATATGAATGATAAGTGTATTCAGTTCTACTGAATTCTTTGCCAACATCAATCATTTGAGAAGCCACTAATTGGTAGGCTTGTTCTTCAGGAACGGAGTTGAAATCACCCGCCAAGATAATGGTTTTATTCTGTTCCTTTAAATAATCAACCAATATTTTGGCTTGTAACTCTCTACAGTGAGCGGTTGTATATTCCAAATGTGTGGAAATTTGTTCAAAAATTCTGCCATTATTTTTATCTTTTAAACCAACACAAGTAAATATACGAGGATATTCTGCTTCTTCAATTAAGCCACGTTTTTTAATATCGCCATTAAACCAATATGTGTGGTTATATAAAGCTGAGAATCTATCCTTACGATAAAGAACACAATTTCTTTCTCTCCGCCATTCAATAACATTTTTGTCTCCATGGAACCTGTCTCTTCCACAAAAAGCATAGGTATCAGAAAGTTCTTTTTTTAATAACGAAAACCATTTGACAGTAACTTCCTGCAAACAAATAACATCTGGATTATGTTTTTTTATTAAATCAACAACACCGAGTTTTCTTCTTTCATTCATATCCCAACTCTGAATGTTGTAGGTTAATAGTTTAATTTTCATAGTGGCTTCTTATCTTTTAAATAGTCAATTACTTCATCAAAGGTATCGACCATGAATAATGCTTGATCATAAAGACCTGATTTCATAAGGTTGCCATCTTTAAAACCAATGACATTCAAACCCGCTAATTTGGCGGCTAATAAACCAGAAGCGGAATCTTCAACAACAATAGCGTCGCTTAAATCATCAATTTTAAGCCCAAAAGCCAATTCTCTATATACCCAAGGGTGCGGTTTTGCGACCAATTCACCAATTGTGCCATATTCCCCTTTCCCGTTTTGACGACCGCCTGTAATAATCGCGTCATAGAACTTTAAAGGATCGCCCATATTTAAAACTCTAAAAGCGGAAACAATTTCAGGAATAGATTTATAATCTAAGCCACTTGTGGCTAAACCAATCTTAAACCCCATTTCTTTTAATTTATTAAGAAATTCTTTGAGACCATCTCTAGGCTTAAAGGCATCAACATTGCCTCTACCTTCCATGATTTCTTTGAGTTCATAATGACAAATTCTGTCATATACCGCTAAAGCGGTATTTAAATCCTGAGTGAAATGATATTTATTCTTTACATATTTAAGATGAATTACTGTTGTATAACCACAGACAAAAGGAACGTCTTCTTCACTAAGTTTAAAGTTTTTATCATCTAATAATTCTTGGGTGGTCTTTTCAATAAGATACATCCAAAATTCTTCGCTTCTAACTGTGGTTCCATCTAAATCAATTAAGACATATTTAATAACATCATTAGTCTTTAATTGTTTAAGTGGATAAAAGGCATCAATTCCTGCTTGATTGATCTCTACAAATAATTCATCACCCTTATCGATGAAATTAATGCCATTTACTTTGTAATCATTGTGTTTCATAAAGGTATTATAGCCTCACTTTAAACATAAATTCATTTTTATTTATTTCTTCTTGAGAAATGATTTCATTGTTGAAGTTAAAAACTAATTGAATACGAGGATCAGCTTTGATGTAGTAACTAACAATATTATCCAAAATCTGGTAATTTACCTCGATTTTGCCGTATTTTGTGATAAATTTCATCGATAATTTGCTCACCGATTTATCGAAATATGGAGACACGACAGTCTTTCTAAATGCTGGCACATCGATACATGGTGAGATGCCACACATATCCTTATACATCCATTCCACAACAGAACCTAAAGAATAATGATTGAAGGAATTCATACCAACATCATTAAAGCCGGTATCTTTACGATAGGAATCCCATCTTTCCCACATCGTTGTGGCCCCACAAGAAATCATATATCCCCAAGATGGATATTTCTTATTATTGAGTAACTTATAAGCTAAATCTTTTCTTCCAATTTCACAAAGTGAAGGGAGCAAATGTTTAGTGCTATGGAAACCAGTGGTTAGATGATTAAATTGTTTAATCTTTCTAACGATATTGTCTTTATATTCTGATTCGTCAATTAGATTAAAAGCATACGCTAAAACATAAGCGCCTTGAGTGTCATCGGTTAATTTCCCATTAACTAAATATTTATCTCTAAATATCTGCTTACATCTTTCATAGGCTTGATAATATTTGTTTTCATCTTTATCAAAAGTTAAATGACAGGCAACCGCCATTAAATAATTATCTCTTGCCATATAGGCCATATTATAGACATCGAAGTTCATGCTTTCGTAAACTGATAACCAGTCACCAAAGGTGTGTCCTTTATAAACATCATCGACAAGATGTGCCATTTCATTTTTCATGAATCTCTTCATGTGCGGCATACAGCGTTTTAAAAATGCTAAATCACCATAATAACGATAGATATTAATGGGTATAACAATCATCGCGTTGCCCCAACCCGAAGCATCAAATCTCCATTCATTGAATGTCCCATGGAATGGTCCATCATTCTTATGGAACATTGGAGAAAAGATAGGAACATGTCCTTCAAATAAATCCATACCAGTCATCATATCGATGACATATTTCTTATAGAAATTTTCACAATCATAGTTATACATCGCTGTGGAACTGAAGATTTGCGCATCACCAGTCCAGCCCATTCTCTCATCTCTTTGAGGGCAATCTGTGGGAATGGATAAAGAATTATCTCTTTGTCCCCATAAAACATTGGAATATAACTTATTCACTAATCGATTATTGGTTTTGATATAACCAGTTCTTCTCATCTTAGTCCAGAAAGCAATAGCTTCCATAAAGACTATTTCTACATCACCTTCGGTAATAATATCGATATATCTAAAACCATGGAATGTATGACGAGGTAAAAATTCTTCTTCTTTATTACCGCTTAATATATAAGTGTCTCTAGCTAAAGCGGATCTTAAATTTTCAGTATATAAACTATTATCTGGATTAAGCATTTCACCATGATTAATGATGACTTTATCACCTTTACGACCTTTAAATATCGTATGCATTATGCCGGTGATATTTTGACCAAAATCAAAAATATGGTGGTTATCATATTCTCTCACTAATTTGGGTTTAAATTTCTTTTGAGCCACAACTGGATTGATAATACTTTTTCTATTTTTAGGAATGTTGATATCAAAGATATCGACTTTATGCCATTTGGATACATCATAATCAGGAGAAGAGAAATCTCCTAAATCATAATTGTTATCAATGACAATACCATTTTGATTATCCGCCGCTCTAATTGCGCCATCATGAGCGACTTCGCTTCCATCGTTTTCAAAAGCTAATTCTCTATCCACAAAGATTTGATACATAACCTTGTCTGGATATTCACCAAAGACATTTCTTCCGACAATGGATAATGAAGAAGAATACCATCCATCACAAAGGACGATACCCAATGAATTGATACCTTCTTTAACATATTTAGAAATGTTGTATTCACGATAATAAATTAAGCCATCATATTCACTACAATCCTGAGTCATGAAATCATGGTTAATTAATTGACCATTGATACAAACTGAATAGACACCTAAAGTGGCAATCCTGATTTTAACATTAGTAAAGGACTTTAATTCAAATCTTCTAACGATATATGCTGGTGGCACACCATAGGCTTGTCTTTTATCTTGGAAGTTATAATTCTTTTCTGTTAAGTATCCAATCCATTTCATAATTAACATCCTTAAAATACTTATTTATTCCAGTCAAAATTAACTTTTTTGCCATCAATTAGCCATTCATTAGGTAATGGATTTTCCACCCAATCAACGGGTTCTAATGAGTGATATTCAAGATTGATTTTTAAAGCTTTATTCAAATCTTCTTTAATCTCTTTAGTGGCCTTATTTGGATCACAAGAAATAAAGAGGGGGGAATTAGAATACGCTAAAGCGTAGAGCCATTCTCTATTCTTCTTCCAGTCAATTAATCCCATATGACCAACACAGTCACCATCAATCTTATAAAAAATATCATTTTGCATTATTCTAAAAGCTAATGAATTAACTCCATATCTCACTGTTCTATTCCAATCTCTACCAGAGATATCATCGCCAGTACGATTGAGTTCAGTTATTCCTGCACATAGATGTGAAAATGTATCGCAGCCAATTAAGATGGCTTTATCACCCGCTGCATCTCTGATGGTTTGATAAAATTTCAAAATAGTTTCTGCGTTGGTGAAATGATTGTCTTTATATCTCCAACCTTGGTCGGTGAGATTGTCATCCATTTGATAACCATAACGACAGAACATATCATAGGTGACATAGTCAAATTTAATTAATTCAAAACCCCAATCCACAAAACGCTTGATATCATCACTTACTCTTTTGAGAGTAAATTCATCTGTTGGATCTAAGAATAATAAATTATATGGATGATTATGTCCTCTAGAGATATAACTTGCTTCATATAAAGGTCTAAACCATAAGCCAGGTTTAATACCTAATTTCTTAATCTCGGAAGCTAAGACTTTCATATCCTTATATAAAGGATTTGGTACCCATGGTCCCGCACAATGGTTAAGTTGCCAACCATCATCAATAACCATAAAAGGTTTAACAGGAATATCTTTAGTAACTTCCACTAATAACTTGGTGTCAGCAAGAATTTGTTCATAACTAGAATCGCCATAAGCATAGTACCAGTTGTTAAATCCATAAACCGGTTCTTTAAGTTCTTTCTTTTTGACATCACCCATCAAAAGTTTGACAAAATCCCTGCAAGAAGCGAATAAATTGTCATATTTTCCTTCTTTTTGCACAAAAGTACCAGCATTAAGGATTCTTCCTTCAAGGTTGACACCGCTACCACCAGATTGGGTATTCACATCGATACGTAAGAGGTTATCGATAATTCTAAATGAGATAATTGCATGGGGTTGGACACAAACACCATAAGAAGACAATTCTTTCTTCTTTTGATCGTTTACAAAGAAATACCAGAACATCTGTCTTGGCTCATCAATATTTCTCCACGCCATATCGGCGTAGCCTCTTTCAATAGAGTCTCCAAAAACTTTTAAGTCGTTGTTATGTTTAAAGTCATAATAGAGGTATAGGTGAGAGATTAAAGATTCTTTCGCAATCAATAATAAATCCACACCATGCTTTGATTGTTTAAATTCAACTTCGATATCTTTATAAGAAGCTTTACCATCTTTAAAAGATATTCTGATGCTTTCCACACCATCAATAGAGAGTTCACCATGAAGGGGATGTAAGTAATTAAGGTTTTGTATCATAGTAATGACCTCCATTATTTATGATTTATCAAAGATAAATAGTAATCATACATCCTATCTACCCATCCATCAGCGAGTTCCCCTTTTGCCACACCCCATCCGTGTGCGTCACTATCAAAATGTTCAAAGCGATAATCAATACCGCTATCTTCTAAAGCTTTAATCATTAACTGACTATTTTCATAAGGAACGCAACTATCTCTTTCGCATTGCCACATAAAGACATTTGGATAATCTTTTCCAACATGTAATTCAATAGAATATTTATCTTCCTCTTCTTTAGAAGGATTGTCACCTAGTAAGGTATGTTTCGTTCCTGGTTCCGCATATTCTTTCATTGTTATGACTGGATAAACTAAACCTAATAATTTGGGTTTTGGATAATCATTAATACCTAAATTATCGGTTCCTGATAAAGCGGCAAGATGGCCCGCTGCGGAACAACCAATAACTATATAATCATCCATATCTATATTCATTTGTTCTTTATTTTCAAATAAGAAAGCCACAAAATCCTTAAGCGCATCAATTGCGGTTTTAGATTTATCCCCTATTGGATAACTAAAGGAAAAAACATTCATTCCTTTTTTATGAAGTTCCACACTTGTGGGTGTATCTTCCACTAAAGTGCAAACCGCAGTGTAACCGCCACCAGCCATGACAATCGCCACCTTGGCTTTCTTGTCTTGCCTTAAACCCATCACTGTATAATTGCTTTTTTGAAGATATGTTAATTGTTTCTTATAAGATAAGTCTCTCAAATAATTGAGTGAATCAATCATTGCCTTTCTCGGCCAAATAGGACATTGGTCCATTATTTTCACTTTATAGGTTTCTTCATTTTGAGGAATATAAGAACAAACATGATAAAAATAGGTATTTAAACAAGGATCATTTCTAAAAGAATCAAAAGTTGATTCCTCGTTATAATACTTGGTATTGGAATAATTATCGTTTAGTTTGACCATTTTATATTCGCCTCAATAATGATATTTAAGCTATGCAGATAATATATTTTAAAAATATATAAGGCTATAAATGCAACAAATAAAAGCAAAAAAAGAAAAAAGACTAGATAATTCTAGTCCTCTCACTTTTATATTATTTATTATTTAGACTTTGGTAATGACGCCGCAGCAATGGATTGGCCAAGTCTTCTCATAAAGTCACTGGGCATTCCAATATCGATGTGCGCATATTCAGGGAATTCTTTCTTTAATGTTTCTCTTGCCACTCTTAAGATGGTTTCTCCACCTTTTCCGGAAGTAACTCTTCCTAATAGCAAGACATGTTTGATCTCATAGAACTCTGCATAGAATGCTAAAGCGTAGGTTAAGTAAACACCAATAGATTCAAATATCTTGTTGGCTCCTTCATGACCTTCTTCATTAAGTTTTTGAACAACTTTAAGTTTCTCCGCTAAAGTGAGTTTTTCATCTAATTCAATACCTGCTCTTGGAGCTAATTTAATAACTGCATCTTGGGAGAAATATTTACATCCCACTCCAAAATCATGGCTCCATTCATCAACCATCGCATTTTTGTTAAAATCTACAGGCATAAACGCTAATTCAGAAAACCAACCTGGTAAATTGCCATTTCTATCAACATAGCCAACAGCTTCACTTGTGCCCATTGCAATACCAAGAACGCAATTATCTTTAAGATCCAAAGCACCTGCTAATGCAGTAACATCACCATCATTTGCGACTTCAAAAGGAATAGAATGACCTAATTCTTTTTCTAATCTTTTTACGGTATTTATATATGCACCTTTAACAAGTTCAAAATTCTCTTTTGGAACTTTGATGAATATCGATGAGACCATTGGTTTGTTATTTACAATAACACCAGCGGTTGAAATGCCGATCGCATCGACATCTCCACCCAATACATCAATGGCTTTTTTCATCGCCATATAGAAATATTCATAATGATAATTAATGTCTTCATTTAGTTTCGGCAACCAAACAATTTCTTCAGAGAATAAAACTTCTCCTTCTTTAACCGCAGATACTTTAATATCGCTTCCTCCAACATCAAAGCCAATACGTCTACCTTCTAAATGGCCACCGACAGATAATGAGGAGCTCTTCATTTGAGGAATGTTTTCATATGTACATTCAACAACTTCCATTTGTCTTTCAAATACCGTGGCCATAAAGTGATAATCAAAATCACGAAGGCCTCCATTAGAATAATACTGTTTGATATTGTTATAGACTACATGAGATCCGGCGATATAGATTTTAAATCCACCAACAACCCATAAAATACATTTGATAATTCTTTCCACAATGAAAGTGTTTCTCTCATCATCAACACCATCAGGTAGAATATCAAATTCTTTTCTATAGATGTAACCATTAGCCCTTTCAATGGAAACTACTAAATGTTGTTTATTTGGATATTTATTGACATCTTCAAAAAACGATCTTAATTCCAGAATCGCGGGTTTAAATTCAGGTTCTAAAATTGGCTTAATCATATTAATAAACCTTAACTCCCATCTTATATGTCGCTTTGACATTTAAATCATTATCTAATAGGACAATATCAGCAAGTTTTCCTTCCTCAATTAGTCCTCTATTTTCAATCAAATGTACCGCTTTTGCTGCGTTTCTGCTGGAAATTTTCGCTAAATCGCATAAAGAAGCACCAGTAATATCTCTCATATTTCTAAGGCCTCTATCCATCTCCAAAACTGAGCCAGCAAGAGGACCGGAGAGTAGATAAGCCGCGCCATCTCTCACTTCATATGGGAGCCCAAAAATCTTGTGTTCTTTTTCATCTTTGAAGAAGCCTAATTTGGGTCCTTCTTGTTTTTCTTGTTTCGCGGCTAATGAATCAGTAATCATCACAAATCTTTCAGGACCGATAATCTTATATGATGCTGCTAATGTATTCTTGCACACATGGATGGTGTCACAAATAAATTCAGTATATAAACCATCAAAATAGAATGCCGCAGTCACAATACCTGGATTTCTATGATGATGTGGGCTCATCGCATTATGTGTATGTGTTGTATTGGTTAATCCTTTTGCCATCGCAGCTTTGACTTGATCAAATGTCGCATCGCTATGTCCTGCAGAAACAGTAACCTTTTTACCTTTGGTAACATGCTCAATAAATTCTAAAGCGCCTTCTTTTTCAGGAGCCAAAGTAATGTATCTAACATTACCGCCGGATAGTTCTTGTAATTCATCAAATTCTTTAATATCTGGATTGCGGATAAAGGCCTCATTTTGTGCGCCTTTATACTTTGGGTTGATATAAGGTCCTTCAAAATGGATACCACCTAGTGAAGGAACTTCTTTAATGGCGTTCTTAACGGTTTTACACACTCTTGCTAAGGATTCTTTATCACTAGTTAATGTTGTGGCTAAGAATGTAGTAACACCTTCTTTATATAAAGCGTTTGCGATAGTCTTATAGTCTTCTTCTTTTGCATCCATAAAATCGATGTCGCAACATCCGTGGATATGGATATCAATAAAACCAGGCATAGCAATCAAACCTTCGCAATCAACTGCGCCCACCATATTTGAGGGGCATTCACCCACACCGATATGTTGAATCTTTCCATCAAAGATGGACAAATAACCACGTTCGATAACGCTATTTTCTAAAACGATTTTCAGATTTTTGAGGACCATAATTATCTCCTGCTGATTATAGATATTCTAATATATCTACCTTTCAAAATAAATATTAAACCTAGTTCAAAAAATCTAGATTATTTCTTATAAACTATATCAAAAATAAACTTTGAAGCTTCTTTTACCCAAATAGAATTAGGTTCTGCTTCTTCCATATATGGTTCGTAATCTTGATATACTCCTCTACTGAATAAGGATCCACCATGAACACCTTTTTCAAATAGAGAATATTGATATGGAACACCAGCTTTCTTTAAAGCTTTGGTGAATCTCTCAGCGTTTTCTGGAGGAACACAGGTATCAGTTTTTGTAGAGAAGATATAAACTGGTGGGCAATCTGGTGTTACATGATTTTCTAAAGAAAGTTTTTCCATTAAATCTTCTTTTAAACCAGTGATATTAGTGACTGTTGTCCATTCACCGACACCTTTTTCTGTAGAAACAACGGGATACGCCATAATTGTAGCGGTGGGTTTTACTTTTTTAGGATCAATACCTAATGATGCCGCAATCTCTTTATAATATAAAGCCACAGAACCCACTAAATGACCTCCTGCGGAAAATCCCATAATTGATGGGTTATCATCAGTAAGATGGAATTCTTTTTGATGTTCCTTAATATAATTAAGAGCGAATACTACTTCTCTTTGAGGAATAGGATATTCACGCTCACAAGAATATCTGATGACAAAAGTATTAAAACCTTCGGTTAAGAATCTTAAGGCTACTGGTTCACCTTCCCTATCAGAACAATATTGATAAGCCCCTCCTGGGCAGATTAATAATGCAGGTCTTGGAAAAGCGGGATCATATCTCACTTCATTTAAAAAATGAAGTTCATAATATTCTAGTGTGGCCGCGGAATCCTTGAACACTGGAGATAAATCTCTTAAATAGAACTTCTTGTAAATCATAAAAATGCTCCTCTTTTTTTACAAAGGTTTAATACCTAATTTTTGCAACTTCTTAATCGTCTTCTTATCCCAATAAGATGATTGCACTTCGGCAATATGCTTCTTTTGGAGATAATACATACATAGTCTTGATTGACCGATACCGCCACCAATTGTAAGTGGTAATTCATTATTTATAATGCTTTGGCAATAAGGATTATCAACTTTCTTTAATTCATCCTTTTGTTTTAATTGTTTTAATAAGGAATCTTTATTTACTCTAATACCCATAGAACTTAATTCAATAGGAGAATCAATCGCATCATCAAAAAGAATGATGTCACCATTGAGATTCCAATCATCATAGTCTGCCGCTCTACCATCATGTGGTAAACCATTTTCTAATGGCCAACCAATTTGATAGATAAATATTGCGCGATGTTCTTTAGCAAAGAGATATTCTCTTTCTTTAGGAGTGCTTTCAGGATAGAGGTGTTCCAATTCTTTAGAAGAGATGGAGAAGATATCTTTGGGGAGATCATAAGAGAAACCCCATTTCATCTCACTAATCGTCGCCACTTTACGGATAACGGAATATATTTGTTTCACTACTTTAAATAGGTAACTAGGTTTGCGATCTTTTTCGAAAATAATCTTTTCCCAATCCCATTGATCGACATATATAGAATGAAGATTATCCATTACTTCATCTTTTCTAATCGCATTCATATCGGTGTATAAACCAGTATTAACTTCAAAATCATAATCTTTTAAGGCTTTTCTTTTCCACTTCGCTAAAGATTGAACGATTTCGATTTTCTTACGACCAATTTTAAAAGAGACACTTTGTTCCACACCATTGAGATTGTCATTTAATCCTGTGGAGGCTTCCACAAACAAAGGAGCGCTAACTCTAGTGAGATGAAGTTTCTTAGCCAAAAGAGCTTCAAATTTATCTTTGAGATATTTAATAGCGACTTGTGTTTCTAGTAATGTTAGTTCTTTCATAACTTATCGTTAATGATAACATATTTGTTATCTCTTTTGATAATTAATAATTCAATCCACGCATATAATAATCGGGATAATTGTCGTGATTAATATAAACATCAAACCTTGATGTGCTATATAACACCATCACTAAGAAGATGATGGGGAAAACAAATATCACATATAAAACAAGAACAATATATTTAACCCAAACTAATACCAATGGAATGAATAATAATCCAATAGGTAACACTAACATAAGCGTTCCCAACAAGGACCATCCAACTGTTTTAATATAGAAGAATATTCCGTTTCTTAATAATCCCGTCCATTTGGAATCGTAGATATTATTCAACAAGATAATCCAAAAATAGATTGGTAAGAAAATCAAAGCGAATATCAATAAAGGCAAATAGGAAATAATAGTCTCAGGAAATAAAGAAGAAACAAAGTACGCTAAAGCATAGAAAAGCCCAAAAATTAATGCAAATATGAGGTTTTTGCCGATATTTTGCTTAATTCCATGAAAGAAATCCTCCCTGAAGAATATCCCTTCTCCCCATATTAAATTTCTCAAAACCCTAATCACTCCAGTGACGCCAATAATGGCAACCAAAGAGAATAAAATAAGCCCACCATTATAGATATAGTGATAGATCAATTTAGTCTGGGCCACTTCTTCAGTCGCGGCTTCCATCAATGGCCCATAATAAATATCCATAAAAAAGGAAAACGCCATCAGAGGGGTAAAGAATAATAAAAGCATCAGTCCACATTTGAGGATGACTGCATAGTTCATCTTAAAACAATCACCGAACTGAGCTTTCCTCGTTCTCGGTAACATGGCTTTGGAATAATCAATCTTACTTACTTTCTTCGCCATGAGGTAAATCCACCTTTAAGGAGTTTACTATTGGATTATCGCTATCAAGGAATTCATCTGGAGTAAATGTTCCGATGATCTTTCCTTCATTCATTACATATATGTAATCCGCTAGTGATAAAGCATCTGTTATATTATGGGAAACATAAATGCATGTGGTTTTATATTCTTTTAACAATTCTTTGATTAATAATCTAATCTCATTAGAGGTTTCTTTATCGACATTCGATAATGGCTCATCCATCAAGATAATGTCGGGTCGTTTAACAAAGGCTCTGGCAATAGCCACTCTTTGTTGTTGGCCAATGGATAAGTATTTAGGCTTTCTCGTTAATAAATAATCCACACCTACCGCTATGGCAATTTCTCTTACTCTAATATCGATTTCAGCTCTCTCTAATTTTTGTAGTTTTAAGGGGAAAGCAATATTGTCATAAATAGTGAGATGAGGATATAAGACAAAGCCTTGGCTAACATAAGCTAAATTTCTCTTCTGAACGGCGATTTCACTGATGTTTGTCTCGTTGATGAATATTTCCCCATCATAGATGATTTGACCGCTTATCGCGTTTAAAAGAGAGGTTTTACCGCATCCTGAATATCCGATTAAGACATTGCATTTCTCATGATGAAAAGAAAAAGAAACATCATCCACTGCGGTGATGATTTCTTTTTTGGGTTTATAGTATATAGAAACGTTTTTAAAAGTAATTTCGCTCATGAAATTAGTATACGCTAATAGTAAATCCTTTACTAACTTCTTGCTCTTGATAAGAGGCGGTGACTACACAACTTGTTGTGCCAGCTTTTAATGCAGTTACCATAGTTCCTTCAATAGAAACAATCGTGTTATCACTAAAAGCATAAGATAATGTTGGATAATCAATTATTTCATTACCCATCTTGACGGTAAGGGGTAATGCATATTCATCCCCGACTTCTAAAGTGAAAGATTCTTTAGTTAAAACGATTTGCAAACTATCGTGAGCTTGATAAGGCGTTACCTCCACAAAGACAACATAGGAATCCTTACCACCACGAACTGTAATAGAAGTTTCACCCGCTTTAATGCCGGTAATTAAACCGGTATCGCTAACAGAGGCAATCGTGTCATCCGCACTGGAATAGAAAACGATAGTTCCTTTCTTGATGATTTCAGTTTCAATCTGATAGGTTTCTTCTTCCATAATAGAAACTTCGTTGATGCTGACATTAATATATTGTTCCGTTGGAGCATCGCTCTTCTTACTATTAGATTTACAACCTAAGAGAAAGGGGATTAATAATAAAGATAATAATAACTTCTTCATAACTTCCTCCTATGCAAATAAACCATCAATATCGATGATCGTGCCATTTTCATTGGCTTTGGTAATACCAAATACACCGGAATATAAGGAGAAGATCTCTTTCATTTCCGCTTTATCTTCATCACTGACTTCAGATTTGGCTAATGTCATCATCAAATAGATGACAGAGAGATATTCTCTCATCAATCTACCTTTTAAGGTGACATAGAAGGCTTCATCATCTTGTTGATAATGGCTAATCTTTTGTAAAGATTTATCAAATAATGATTTGTAATATCTCAACACAGAATATGGATAGATATTCTTGTTGGCGATGTTGTTATAAATAGAACCACCATCACCTCTTTCAGTATGATATTCCGCTAATCTATCTCTGATGGTTTGATAATACTCAAACATCTCAGGTGCGGCTTCGCGATAATAATGCTCACAGAAGTCTCTGGCTAATTCTTCATAGTCGAGATTGAGATTCCATAATAATTTACTCTCCACATATTCACGCATTAAGGACAATGCGGATGTTTCTGAGTCCATCGCTCCTTGGGTATAGAAATAGGAAACCCCTAATTCTTTACATACTTGGCCCATCGATTTAAAGGTTCCAAAGTTACCAAAGTTAGCAAAATAATATTTGAAATTCACATCATATAGATAGACGAGGAATTGCCCCCTTGCCACTTGATTCCATTGTTTGAGTTCTAAGAAGGATTCGCTATTAAAATAATTATTATCAAACGGGAAGGCAAAATTACATGTAATTGGAGCGTAGAAAACATTTAATTTTTCATGGGGTTTAACTCTATCGTTTAATAATACCCATTCACCATTTTTCTGCTCCACAGGGGCAATCTTAGTGGCGTAATATGCAAAGACAACATATCTTACTTGTCTACCAGGTTGATTTTCTTTTAACCAAGCTTCAGTCATTTCAATGACATGATTCATAAAGATGATTTGTAAACCAGCATAGTTACAAGCATATTCTTCCATCGCA
This sequence comes from Bacilli bacterium, assembly GCA_045130875.1. Lineage (GTDB taxonomy): Bacteria > Bacillota_I > Bacilli_A > RFN20 > CAG-826 > RUG13091. Next base: position 51,161 of record JBGUQI010000011.1, read on the forward strand.
TGTGCGCACTTTTCGCATCTACAGAAAGATGTCGCATTATCTTCTTGTCCACACATAAAATATGTGGCGTCTGGATATTTTTCAAAATAATAGATAAATTTATCAGCAACCCATCTCTCTAATTCTTCACCCGCACTCCAACATAGTTGGTTATTCGTCGTGTTATATGTCGCTGCAGCACGATTCGAGAACCATTCTGGATGGGCTTCATGGACAGTTCTTGTAGCATCATACTTTTCACCGGGATTAGCAAAGACACGGACTTGACCATGTCCATATAATTCACTAGCCCATTCCGATCCACGATATTGATTGATAATACGATGGTTATCACAGACATCTTGATTTAACATTAAATGTCTATTCGCAATCGCTCTTCCATCAAATGATGGTTCGATAAAGAAATTCTTATAATCTCTTAAATTAATGTTTTCTTGTTCAGTGTAATAGATTTCATCCGAAGCATAATATTCATAATCCACTAAATCATGGAGCAAATCGAAGACACCATAGGTGATCGCTTCTCCTCTTTCTAATGGATTGGAATAGATATAAATATCATCGTTTTTTGTGGAGATAAAATATGAGGAAATCTTTCCATCTAATTTTTCCATAGAAATATCTTGGAAATTCTCTTCGAATTGTTTTGTGCTTCCTAAAGAGATAAAACGTGTACCACTAACAAGTTCATTGTCAGTGATGATATTCATCTTCGCACCACTAGATTTATTGATATAAGTAGCTAAAGTATCCGCGGCCACTCTTTCTTTATTCTTGTAGTTACGAGGAATGACAATGCTATATTCACTATGAGAATTTCTCACGATGAATTTATCTTTGATAATCTCCGCTTGTTGTTCAGATGATGTTGGTGCACTCTTCTCAGTACAACCAACAAGGAAAGTACCAACTAAAACTAATGTTAAGATATTTAACCATTTAATCTTCATAACCGTACCTCCTATTTCACCATAAAGCTATATTCTTGAATAACCCTGTTATAGGCTTCATCATATAACACATACCTTAAGGTATATTTACCTGTTTGTTCCACTCTAAAGGTCTTCGAATTAACCTTGAATGAGGAATTATAAATTGGACTATCAGCGCTGAGATAAGAAGTGACTTCGCCACTTCTATCAAGGATGAGCAATCTCTCTTCACCGTTCGGCATCATTAAGAAGATGTCGAGAGTGTAACTACCTAAATTATCACTTGCGGTATAAGAAGGAATAGTCACCGCGGAATTGAGTTTATAACTCTCCTTGAGATTGTTATTAACCGTTAGTACTGGGTCAACATTATCAAAGACCATAATCTTTCTTGGATAAGAAGCGAAGTTTCCAGAAGAATCTTCTGCGCGATAAGTAACGATATAACTACCAAAGGAATCTAACGGGAAGTTATGATCCACACTTGCATCTTCATTTCTTAGTTTGAAGGTACCATCAGGAGCTTTCACCATCACTGTCGCACTTGCATCACTTAAGACATCGAACACTTCCACGGATGGAATATAACCATTCGCTCCATAAAGTTGTTCATTCACAAAACGTTTATTAAAAATAACGATTGGTGAGGTGATATCCATATACACTAAATTGTGACCAAAATCTTGGTTGGATATACTCTTAATAGCGACTTCAGAAGAAGAGGTCACTCCCACCAAAGAGATATCTAAATAGACACCATGTTTAAAGCCGGTAAATGGATTGCCATTATCATCTTTACTAACCTTTACTATATCGTTATAAGCAATATCCATTAATGTTCTAGAAGAGTTATTGAAATTGATGATATAGGTTTCTTCCTCATCTCTCATTTCATAAACGAATTCATATACTGTTGGATCGTTGCCCACACTGATATAAGTTGAGGCATTATTAAAATTCACTTTAAAGGAAAGAGATACATCGGGATTTAAAGAGTCAGAGAACTTAAATATTAAGGAATTGAAGTTAGATTTGTTGGGTTTTCTGACAAATCCCACCAATGGATTATCATATGGTAAAACCGTGGCAAATACCGCACTTGCATCGTGTGATGAGGCTAATGTCACATCATTCATATTCTCCGTTACAGAATCAAAATCACCATGGAAATAAACAGCCTGATCTTGACTATTATTGCTATCTACGACATCAATTGTCGCGGGATATTCGTTCTGTCCATTTTGACCAATAATCTTATAAGAAATAGAACAGGTATCACCAGCCACAAAAGTACGGTTAGCTAATTCAGTGCCATTAACATAAACTTTAGAATCTAGGAATACTGATTTACCATTAACGGTTTCCACACCTTTATATTCAGGTAAAGTGTATGTATGACCTTTAACCAACACTCTTGGTAAAAGAACATCACTCACAAATTTAGGTGTTGTGGCTTCTAAGACATTAATCGTTAAAACAGTGGTTGCAACATTGCCGAGATAATCATGAGCAATATATCTCGCTTGATATGTACCGGCTTCTTCAGGGATGAATTCATCACCTTCAATAATAATTTCTTGAATAGAAGGGTTCACCAATTGACGGGTGATATATGGTTTTCCACTACCACCAGTGACATGGACATCATTTTCATTAGGAAGGATGAATGAGGAATAAACCGTATCGCTCATCGTTTGAGCATCTAATGAAATGGACATATTTTGAATATTATTAACGGCCACAATTTCCATTGTGCTTGTCGCACTATTATAAAAGCTATCTCTTGTTTGATATTTAACAACATAACTACCTGGTTTAGTGGGTGTGAAATAGCCATTAATTATAGAGACATCTTTATTCTTATTATTTGTTTCATCACGATAAGTGACAGTCACATCATAAGATAGATTCTTATCAAAATTATCAGTCACAATGGCATCAAAAATCTTATAGGGTCTACCCACTTGAGCATTAGGAATATCACCTGTTTGACCATTTTTATCAATGCTAATTCTAGGTGATGTATTATCTTCAAAAATCATTTGTGATAAATCAACATTCGCTACGCGAGGAACAACGACATTCGCAGAACTAGAAATCAAGGCATTAGCAAATACTGATAAAGTGGCTTTGCCATTAGTAAATCCTTCCCACGCACTTGATTTATAAATTGCGGGGCTATCTAAATCAGTGATGATATCTTTGTTAGTGGATCCATGAATAGGGCTGACATATAGAGTTTTTGCTCCATAATCGAAATATAATTTCGCACTATGTGCGGGATTTTCAACAGGCAACGCTCTAAATGATGAACCCACATTTGTGCCATATGAATTAGTGTGTAATCTGCCCCATTCAAAGCCGGTCTTAAATTGTGCATTAGAACCAGCGAGGATATAGCAGCCTTTGCCATCATCATCAACAGGTCCACTATCTTTGACAGTGATATCAACATAGTTGTTGAAATCATCGACATCGGTAAGACGGATAGTGAAGGAATCTAAATCAGATTCACCTTGTTTTTCGGTATCCACCATAAATTCAAAGAAGGGATTATTAGAACCAAGGGTATTGAAATCAATAACCCCATCATAAGTGAAGGTGGTATGAGAATCTAAAGTCAGAATCGCTCCCTGAATATTACTAGTTTTAGTGTTATAAGTATATTCACCTGTAGAAGGTTGGTTCTTCTCATTAGAGGAAATAAACATGTTTGCACTTGTTCTATAGCATTTATAGAAAATGGTTTCATTTATCACTTCCGCACCAAAAGTCGCGGAATAAATAACGCGATAGACACCAGGCATAGAAATAGTAAAACTCTTACCAGCTTTACTGCTTCCATCTGGAAAGATAATTTGACTATCAGCGACTTTGCTTTCCGCATCATGAACCAAAGTTCTTGATTCAACATTGATAACTTGACCAGCTTCCACAATACGGTATTCGGAATCCGCCAACACTTTTGCGTAAGTAAACTTTGATCCACCGATCACGGATATCGATAAAGCGATAAAAAGAGAAGGAATTAACAATTTATTTTTCATTATCCTTTAATACCTCCCGCTGCGACATTGAGTTTTAAATATCTATTTAATAAAGCAAAGACAATCACTATTGGCATAGTTAAACCAATAAGACCTGCTAATTTGATAGGAATATAGTTAATCGCTCTTTCACCAGTGATAGAGAAAGTGAATAAACCTTCCGCTAAAGTGGGATATGATGGCAAATACACTCTTGGAATTTGATAATCATTCCAGAAGGTAATAAATGATAACAAGAATAATGTTGTCATCGTCGGTATCGCTTGAGGGAAGATGACTGTAGTCATAATTCTAAAGTTAGAAGCACCATCCACTTTCGCAGCTTCTGAATAGGTCATTGGAATCATCTGGAACTGCGCATAGAAGATTAAGAAATTAATCGATAAGAAATTCATTCTTAAAACAAATAGACCAAAGAATGTATCAAATAAGTGTAATGTCTTTAACATTCTTAATTCAGATGGCATAGCACCAACGATAGGTAATGACATTGTGATAATCACAAAGGCATAAATAACTTTGGAGAATTTGAATTTAAATCTCGCTGCGCAATAAGCCACCAAACAAGGCGTGAGAGTGAAGAAGAAGGCACATCCTAAAGTGTATAAGATAGAATGACCAATCATCTCTAAGAAGTCATATTTTACACCTGTTGTATAGGCAGTTAATTTAAATTTAGTAAAGGCGGTAACAAAATTATCAAATGTTAACTTCGTAGGGAAATCTTTGCCAAAGACATAGAAAGCATTATATGCCGCTTTATCGTTAAATGCGGAATATGTCGCCCAGATAACAGGGATTAATAAAGAGATGAAATAGACAATCAAAACCACGAAGATGATAACTGTCATCGGTGACATCTTTTCTTTAATGTGTTGGGATTTTAAAGGCTTTTTATCCATTATCTATCCCCCCACTTCGATAAAATCTTCCTCACGGTAAAGGTGAGAGGCACCGCCACACAAGTGGATACCAAACCTAAGAAGGAAGCATAACAATATTTAGACATTCCACTTCCAGAAGAAGAAACTAAATAATAGAGATAATAACCGATGGTTTTATCAGTACCGATAATCTGTTCTGCATAGAAGGAATATAAATTGTTTTGATTGGTAAATATCGTCGCTACGCCAGCGATAACAAATGTCGTAATTGTAGGAACGATATAAGGTACCACCAAAGAGATAAATTCTCTAAATGGGGTAACACCATCAATCTTACCGGCCTCGAGCATTTCTTGAGGGATTTGATCCATTGCCCCAGAATACACCAAGACTTGGCTACCAAAGGAAATCCATACAGTATAAGCGGTAATAATCCAGAAATAAGTTGATGAATCAGTTAATAATCCTTTGCCATTTAAATTTAAAAATGCCGGCATAGCCGAATTCATAAAGAATTTAAATATTAAGACTAATAACAATCCAGGAATGATGGATGGTAAGAATAATATAAATTTAAAAAATTTATAAGCCGCTCTCCTTTTATAAATATAGTAAGAGAAGAATAACGCTAAAATTGTGCCCGCAAGTTGAGTGCAGAGCCAAACGATAAAGGAGTCTCTGACCATAATCCAGAATGACTCTGTGCGAATCTCATCCCAGAACTGTAAGGCGTTTGTGGTTAAATCCCAATAGAAGAAATCTTCTTTTGTATTATAGGATTGAAAAGACATCAAAATACTCTGGAAGTTAACTCCAAAGTAGAAGATGGCAATTTGCGCTAAGGGAATTATTAAGACCAGACAATAGAAAAGAATATCGCCTTTATTCTTCGCGAAACTATTCGATGAATTGATGTTGCGGATATTCTTTTTTTCAGTCATATTATTCGCCGACCATTCTCTCCCAGGCAGATTGGCCTAAAGTAGACATGTGATCTTCAAAATACATTCTTGCGGTCACGTTGCTCTTATCGATGAATTTAAGAATTGGGTTGTTTGTATATTTAGAAGTATTCCAAACCCATTCTTGAACCGCGAATGTCGCTTCATTATTCACAAAGAAATCTAAACCGGAATATGGATAGACAACTTTGACATGTTCACTTTGTTTAATAGCGATTAAATCTCTCGCATAAGATGTAATCTTATCCAAGTCTTCATCATTGAAGTTATATTTAAGACCTCTAGTCATATTGGTTTCAATAGTGAAAGCTCTTAAGGATTCATCAGTGTGTAAATAGGAGAAGAATTCTTTCGCTAGTTTCATATTCTTAGAATTGGCACTGATAAAGCCAAATGAATCATTGAGGTTCATTAAGGTAGCATCACCAAGATGAGCATTATCCACTTTGGGAATAGGCATAAATCCATAATTGAATTCATCAACACCCATGCTTCTAGCATATTCAAATGCTTCAGCGGCTTCGTTTTCCCACCAGGTGCCTTCAAACATCATAGCGATTGGTTTTGTGGAACCACCTTGATATTTATTATTAATAAAGGCGTCTTGTACATCGTAGTTTGTGGAATATGGACGATAATTACTCGCTTGATCGCAAAGAACATCTCTCGCAAATTTTAAAGCATTATAAATGCCTAATTGGCTCTTTAATAAATAACCATTATTGTTGGTGATAGTCTTTTGTTCGACGATTGGATTATCAGATTCATCAAAACCAGTCACGATATTGTTAGCGACACCATTGAAGTTATAGTTCAAATTGGTTTGTTCATAGCCTTCAAAATCGCTCCACCAGGAAGTGAGGGCTCTAACGGTATATTCTGATGCGTTGCCATTAGAATATGTGAATGGAATGACTTGCATTCTAGTCATTTGATTCATCATATTTTTGAATTGCTCATAGGTTTTTGGTAAACCATCATCCCAGTCACCCGCAATACCATTAGGGCCAGTACCAAATTGTGATTCTTGATCGGTGAATTGGCCATCATTAGTCATATAGAATTTCTTTTGTTTAAATAAATCTTTATCATAGATAAGACCATAGAAACAATCATAGAATGGGACAGCGTAGTATTTGCCATCTCTTTCCATAAATGATAGTAAGTTGTTATCGATTTTCTCAGCGATTGTCTTACCACCGTCTTCAGGATTTGGGGTGGTTAAGATATCTGTGATATCAGCAAATTTGTTATTGTTGGTTAAATAGTAATAGTCAACATTCTCGGTGAAATAAATATCTTTATTTAAATCAGAGTATTTTAAACTCTCACCTGCAGAAGATCTATCTGAAGTGATATGGATTTGAACACCTGTTCTTCCTTCTACAAAATCAGTACGATCTTTGTTTTTCTCTTCGAATAACTTCGCAGCGTTTCTTAACCATTGGTCACCAACACCACCTTCAAAGGTGGAGATTTGGAGTTGGGCTTTGGTTTCATCAACCTTTTCCCCACCACCCTTTTTACAACCGGTGATTGCCACTAATGAGATTAGAGCCACCGCGCTAATTAATTTGACATTTTTCATAAATATCTCCTTTATTTAAACATTAATAAATGTTTCTTCTTAAGTAATAAAGCCATACCACATAAGGCAATGACACTGATGATTAAACTAGAATCAATCAAAGAACCACCACAGCCTTTCTTGGCGCCTTTTTCAATATATTTCTCACCATCAAAGGTAGAACCATCATTGGTCTTCACTTCTTTAATGGCTTGCTTAAATGTATCCACAATTCTTTGAACTTCTTCTTGAGAAGTAGCGTTATCAACATCACTTCTGGCTTTCATCGCTAATTGTTGAATGAGAGCAGTATTCTCATCGCTATAACGATTGAGTTCTAATAAACCAACATAGGCTTCAATCTCCGCTTTAGCGGCTCTTTTAAAGCTCGCTAATTCTTCCGCATCATATTGAGCAGCAGTCTTTAGACCATCGATTTGAGTCTTAGCATTAGCGACAATAACATCAACTGATAAAGTATCATTACAATTATCAATTGAAGCAAAGGCTTGAGTGAGAATTCTATTTAATTCATTTACTTCATTTTGTCTAAATAGTTCTGGTGATTTATAAGCAGTTAGTTCCGCTTTTGCGGCTTTTTTGTAATCATCGAGTATTGTGCTGATAGTATCAATCTCCGCTAAAGCTTCTTCTAAAATGCTATAAACTTGTTCCACAGATGTGGCATTATCAATTCTTGAAGAATAAGTCTCTATGATACCAGCAATAAGGGCTTGGTTAGTTTCAGTATAATCATCGAGATGAGCATAAGATGATAGTGTCTCTTTAGCTTCCATCTTAGCCACTTCTAACGATGGAGCTGATTGTGTCCAATTATCTGAACCAGCATGATAAGTAAAATCGGTATCGAATAAACGAACAATGTTTTTGAATGATGAACCAGATTTTTCATAAGAGAATAATCCACCGATATGAACCACATCACCATCGGATACTGGATAAGCAATCAAAACGCTATATTTATTCCCGCTAGATTTAACTAAGCGAGCGTTACTACGATTTTGATTAATAGGATTACCATTAATGGTAACTGCACCATTTTGGATTGGATATAGCTCAATACCAGAATCTAAACTATTATCTCTTAATGTTCCTTTTAAAGTTTCAGAATTGGAACTATTATCGAGAATTAAACGTCCTAATAAAGTAGAATTAGCTAATTTAGTGGTTCCTTCTTCAACCGCGGATAATGTCGCTGTTTCATTACTATTAGCAGCGGTATAACTATCCATAATAATTACAGATGGTTTAGATTCCGCAGTTATTGGATTAACAATCTTCCTAGCCACGAATTCACCATCGATTTTCATATAAATGAAAGTACGATTATAATCTTTTAGATCAACAGCACCACATTCAATGACATATTCAGTATTGGCCACAAAGTTAGCGGCATATGTACCAATGGTTTCAATAATGGTTTCATTATCTTTCATAACACCCATTCTGACACCCGGAACATTGTTAATGTTCGCGCCAATAGAGAAGATATAGTTATTAGAAGCTGTGCCTCTTAATCTAATAAATAATTGAGCATCATATTCACGTGATTTTGGATTGGTGCTGGAATATTTAAATTTGAAAACCATATTCCCGTCTTCATTATCACTAGCCGCGGCGATGTGACTATGGAAAGCATCACGATTACCATCGGTGCTATAACTATTAATTTCTTGTTCTGAATCTTTTGGATAGATGTGAACATCACCGATAGCGGATAAATCAGTAATTGTGGCAACATCATATTTAGCGAGATATTGTTCATATCCTTCTTCTAACGCCATAATCTTTTGTTCAATGACGTCTTGTTTAGTTTCCACACCAGCGATTAAAGCTTTGGTGTTTTCCACTATCTGTCTAACTTGTTCCACACTTGTCGCAGCGTTGATTTGTTCAATCGCAGAATTAACATAACCCGCAACAACTTCTAGTTGCGCTGCTTCATATAAATCTTCATCGACATAAGCGTTCAATTCATTAATCGCGGCTTCTTTGGCTTGTCTTAATCTTTCCGCAGCCTTTTCCTCATTAAGAGGAACTTGATCTAATTGAGACATATAGGAATAGTATTCATCCCATAAGTCTTTCATAGATGTCGCGTTATTAAACGCCGTGGAAGCTTGGCTTAAAAGACCTTGGATAATTATGACTTTGTCATCATCATAATCATCTAAAACATAGCGGTCAGTTAGCTTATCAAGTAAGTGAGAATAGATATTAGAAATATAAATGAAGTTACCACTTACAAATTCCGTTGCAAATGGATGGAAAGACATTGTGTAAACTGTGTCGTTTTCATAGAAATGGAATTCATTTTCTAAAGTAACAATGTCACCCTCACTAAAAGTGAAACTATAGTCATCAGAGAAGTTTAAATAATAATTGGTTGCGCCATGTTTAACTAATGGATTACTCTTAAATCCACGAGATGTATAAAGTGGTTCACCATTTCTTAAAACATTATATTTAGATACAGGGGCACCTCTTGTTGCCCAATCTGCTCTCACAGGAATATCATTCTCTGGTCCAAAAAGGTAAATACCAGCTTGTTGATTTCCTCTTTCAAAAGTCAATGTATCAGTAGGGGCTTTTTGTTCAGGAATTGTGGTTCCCACAAAGATGTTGGTTTTGCCATAATATAAGCCAACACGAGGATAGAAATCTCCACTATTCACTGATTTAATAATTTGATACAAATATTGACCATCATATTTCACGAAAATATAGTTTTTATTTTCATCTTTGACTCGTATTGCGCCAAATTCAATAATATGCCTAGCACCTGGTTGCAAATTACATGGTAAGTCTCCAGATTGATTGAGAATTGTGTTACCATTCTTTTCTCTTAAAACAGCAACACCACCAGCATCTTCATTCCAACTGTTACACATATAGAAAACAAAATAATGTCCGCTATCCCAAGTTCGATTGCCAATCCTGACATTAAAAGCTTCTTGTTGCATATCGCTAAAAGATTCAAAAGCAAATTCGAAAGAAAAACTATTTGTAGTGTTATCTTCGCTTAGTGCAAAAGTATTCCAAGCACCTGGCGAATTTCTAAAGTCTTCAGTATTTATTACTTCATTAGAAAAATCATCAATACCCGCTTGAGTTAAAGATATCTTGTCATAAGTTTCTAACTCAGGCATGACAAATTCATCAACCCATTTCGTGCCATCCCAAACACAAGAAAACGGGTTTATATAAACAGAATAAGTTACACCATTAACAGTGGCACCCCAATTCCCTTTGATGGTAATGGTATCACCTTCATTTCTGGTAGAATATCCAGCTTCTCCAACCGCAATAAAATAACTCATGGACCCATGTTTTACTAAAAATCTAGTAGAACGAGTGGTTATATCTATCCCATTAAAAACCAAAGCATGTGCTTCAGTGCTAAACAAACGTTTTTCCCAATCAGCCGTATATGGAAAAGCATTTGTTTTATCGCTTAAAACGAAAACCCCTGATTCTGAGCTGGTACTAGACATATTGGTTTCAACAGTGAAGTTCATTTCCCCTAAATCAGTGACATTATCTGCTTTAACGGAAGTATATTCTTTCGGTGAAAAAGAAATCGCGGCACACGAAAGAATGCATGCCATACCAATTGATAGAATCAAACTGTTTTTCTTCATACAAAATCCCCTAGTTTTTTTATTAAAGGCAATATTATTGTATCAATTAAATATTTAATTGTTCACATATATTTTTACACTTATTTGTAATATCTTGATGTGAACATAATAAAAATATTAAAAAAGAGGGTCAATAATGACCCCCTAACTTAATAGTTTAGATTATCTTATTTGCTGTAACGTCTTTTTCTTAAAACGAGTAAGACACCTAATAATGAAGCCGCAATTAATGCAGTGGAAGCAACAACGATAACTACTACATTGTTGTTGTTCTTGAGATTCAAAATTGAACCCGCACCATTGGGTGTGAATGTACCAGCAGCGGCATCAAATGTTTCACCATTAGCACGTGCCCAAGCTTCTAATCTAGCTTTAGCAGAACCATAGCCAGCATAGTTAGCAAATAATGCTTTTTCATCAGCGGTTAATGCAGCATAAGCAGTCTTTGCACCAGCATAATAATCAGCACATTGACCATTACCAACATAGCTATACATCTTTAAGCTATTTCCGACAAATGATTCAAGATTTGCATTGTATTCTTGATAATCAGCGTGAACATTGCTCATAAAGAATGTGCCATCGAAGTTCCATAATACAAAGGCAAAGCCCATGACTTCACTATAAGCGAGATTGACAGTAACACTATGTAAACAACCATCATTGATTAATTCAACTTCGATATCGTGATACATATTGCCATCTTTGCAATATTTAACCAAAGCTTGAACTGTGAAGTTATTAATCACAGAGCCCGAGGCTGGAGCAGGAACATAGTAACCATCTTCAGTTAATGAGTGGTTACGATCTTGAGCAGTAATTGTACCTTCATTCTCATAAATATAATCAAAGGTTAATTGAGTCATAGCGTAAGCTTTAGTTTCGGTCTTGTAACCATTCTGTGGGAAGTAAACACGATATTCACCGTGTGTAGAGGAATCACTACTTGTGAAGTAGATACCAGTGTGATTGTTGGCATCTTTCTTATAAACTAATGTGTCAATTTCTTCACCAGTATTTTCATCCCAAACAACGCCTTGATCAAATTGCTTGACAGAGGAAGCGTGGTTGCTATCTGGTCTTGTTCTACCAATATTGAGTAATAAGTTGCCTTCTTCTAATTGGTCTGCTGTGGACGTTTGCAATTTATCAAGTGCATACTCATTCCAAGTTTCACCATCAAAAACCCAAGTGTTTTCCAAAACAGAGAATTTATAGATTTTTAATTCTGCGGTGACAAATTTGAATGCACCACGAATTGTTAATGTGTCACCAGCCACTGGTGTTGTAAATAAATCAGTGCCGAGACCAAAATAGAATTTTTTAGCATCAACTTTCTTAAAATAATTGGCTTTGTTTTTAGCAATTTGAGCACCATTATAAAGAATGTTGTCATCTTCGTATGGCAAGCAGTATTCACCAAATGTCGCTATTTCTGGAATTGGATCATATGTTAATGAGAAGTATGGATTGCTAGGATTGCTATCATAAGCTAGCGCTTCATTTCCCCAAAATTGAGAAAGAGAATTGCTGAATGAGCAATCTGCGCCTGGATAATTAATGCTGACTCTTGTAGTCATATCGGAAGCATCAATAGTCCATTCACACGCTTTAAGGAACCAACCATCTTTTTTAAGGAATGCTAAATAATTAGAAGAGTTTTTGATTTTGATTAGGCCAAATTCAATTAAATAAGTTGTTTCAGCAACAATGGCAGAATCAATTTCACCAGACGATTGTACGACAGCATCATCGTTGCAATCTTCAATAAAGAAAGCGCCACCAGGTTGTGGTCCCCATGTATTGTTGTATCTTAATCTAAGATTGTGTCCAGTTGCCCAAGCACCATTACATCCAACTCTTATGGTCACTTGATCGTCCATCGCATCTTCAGCTTTAAATTTGAACTGGAAAGCCCAGCTATTAGTTGTACTAGTGGGGGCAAAACCATTCTTTCTTAAACCGTTTTGGTTATAGCCGTCTTCTGTACTAATGGCTTCTGTTGCATAATCACGCATACCACAATCACGCATTGAGACTAAATCATAGTCTTCTAAATCATAATCGTAATACGGAACCCATTCTGTACCAGTCCATTGTCTTGAAAATGTTGGAGAGATTGTGAATGTATGAACTTCACCTTCGTATTCTGTCTGCCAGGTTCCTTTAAGAGTGATGTAAGAACCAGCATCAGCTTCTGTGAATGTTTTTCCAACAGGAGCAGCGCTGAATCTAAAACAAATATCTCTCTGGCTAACTTTAGTGGCAAGCAAAGCACCTGCATCAACGCCGTTAATGAAGCAGCCACCAGAACCGCCAACTGGAGTATAAGAGACAGTCCAGTCACCAGCAGAGGGTGCTGAATTGCCGTTTGGATCATAGGCACTAATTGTTTCACCAGTGCTAGAAGTAAGATAGGTGAGGTTGTAATTGCCATGATCAGTTGTGGCTTGGGCTTCTCTATCGATTGAATCAGTTAGCCCTTTAACGGCTAAAGCGGATCCACTCGCCAAAAGAAAACCACAAACCAAAATAGGAATCAATTTTCCAATTTTTTTCATATAGTCTCCTCCGAGTACTTTATATTTCAATTGTATGCCTACACGCATACTTAAAATAGAATAATATTTATCTCATTTTTGTATTATCTTGATATTTCGGTTTCACTAATATTACATATTTATATAATTTTAAAAACTGATTTTGATTTGTATTTTCTTAACAAAAGATGGAGAATATTAACATGAAGAAAAACGATAAGTATTCATTAAAATCATATCGGAATGGTGATGTTACTCATCCTCAATATTTAGAATTAAACAAAGAAATTAATGTTATTGATTTAGTAACATTCTATTACTATCTTCTCTATCCAAAATTAAACTATGAAGGTGAGTTTCATAATTATTATGAATTATATGTTTGTTTAAGTGGTAAAGCTCGCGTCACATATAATGATCAGGAATTCATTTTAGAGGAAAGAGAACTTCTCTTAACTCCCCCAAATACATTTCATACTCATCAACCAGATAAGTCATTCTTATCTAGTGTATCGATTTGTTTTTCCGCTACTGGATTAAAAGATGATTTAGTGTGTAACAAAGTTGCGAAGATTGATAATGAGCAACTTAATATCCTTAATATTTTAATTAATGAATATATAAATAATTACGAATACCAAGATGAGTATGCTCAACCATATGTGAAGAAGGTGGAATTCAAAAATGAATATGCCTATTCACAAGTATTCAAGTGTGCTCTTGAAATGCTCTTAGTGTTCATCACTAGAACTTTTCAAAACGATATCAATCCCCAAAAAGTAGATATCTCCAAAGAAAATATCGAAGAGAAAAATGAGATCGTTCAATACATTAAAGAACACTATAAAGAGAAGATTGTTTTAGAGGATGTAGCGAAGAAATTTAACTATTCCGTTGGACATTTGTGCAGGAAATTCAAACAAGATACTGGCGATTCAGTGATAAATTACATCATTAAATACCGTATTAGCCATGCGATGAGATTGTTATTTGAAAGAAGAGATTTAAACATTGAAGAAGTAGCCTTGGAAGTTGGTTTTAACGATGTCCAATACTTCACCAAACTATTCAAAAAGTTCGTCGGTATGTCACCAGGTAAATATCGTAATGAAGTAATTAGAACCAATGCGTTACACGCTCAAGATATTGCTTTCGATATCATTAAGAATATTAATTAGAGGTAACTATGAAATATCTATTTAATAGACAAAACATCCAAGTGGAAATTGATTATCAGAAGTGTTCCATCACCTCTATTGATTTTCAAGAGGAACAATTAATCCATAAACCTTCACCACTTTTTAGGGTGAAATTTAGGGACCATAATAATGAACATTCCTGGGTTGATGCTTTTTCTTTCGCCTTTGAAAAACAAGAAGGTGAAAAAGCGTTCTACACAAGTGAAAATGCTGATGTTTGTTTAATTATTAAACAATTAGATAATGGTCTTCAATTTGGTATCGAGATTAAAAACAAGACCAAATTATTGCTTGAACAAGTGGAAATCATGACTTTAGGTCTTTATCCAAAACTCATGGATGAAGATGGAAAAGGTGAAATGGATATTCCCTATAACGAAGGAGCAAGAATCACTTCTATTAAAAAAAGAAATGGTTCTTGGTTTACATATCGAGATATCGATTATCCATCCGAAGGATTGTTCCATGTATTTCCCAATATGATCTCTTCACAATTTATGACTTATATATGTAATAAAAAGGGATTATATTTCGGTATGCACGATACTGAATATACTCCTAAACATATAGATTTCCACGTAGTGGATGATACATTACAACCAGTAATGGGAACATTCACTAATTGTGATTATGGAGAAGATTATAAGATGGATTATCCATCAGTATTGCTCTTCTTTGAAGGAGATTATTTTGATGGGTGTGAAATATATAGAAAATGGTTCTATGAGCATAAATTAAAAGAATTAAAAACTATTAAAGAAAGATATGGTGAATTACCACATTGGTATCATGAATCCCCGATCGTTTTAACTTATCCCTTAGTGGGTAAATCTGATAGAGATACAGAGATGCTTCCTGGCGGATTATACCCATACACAAACGCACTACCCCTTGTGGATTACATCGTAAAAGAAACTGACTCTAAAGTAATGGTTATTTTGATGCAATGGGAGAGTACCGCTCCGTGGGCGCCACCCTATGTTTGGCCACCTTATGGAGATGTTGATAACTTCTTTGAATTCAAAGATAAATTACATGAAAAAGGTAACTATTTAGGACTATACACCTCGGGTTTTGGGTGGACTAATATTTCCTATCGTAGAGAGTATAATAAGACCGAAGAATTTGAGAAAAATAATCTCAAAGAGATTATGTGTTCTAATTCTAATGGTGATATGAAGTCCACTATTGTGACTGATATCAGGCTTGGATTTGATATGTGTCCAGCTTGCGATAAGACCAAAGAAATCATCATCAATGAAACCAATAAAATGGTCGATGCCGGTGTGGATTATATCCAAGTTTTAGATCAAAATCACGGAGGCAATGCCTATTTCTGTTATAGCGATAAACATGGTCATGTTCCCGCGCCCGGAAAATGGGAAATTGAAGAAACAAGAAAGATATTATCATCCATCGATAGAACTAAATGTTTATTGGGTTGTGAATCCGCGGCAAGTGAACCATTCATCGATTTATTATCATTCTCCGATAACCGTTATCCTTTGATTCATCACGTTGGTGAAGCTATCCCAATGTATAGTTATATCTATCATGAATTTGTGAACAATTTCATGGGCAATCAAATCTGCTGCACATTATTGAATGAAAGGTTCTCATACACCTATCGTGTTGCTTACTCATTTATTTGTGGTGATCTTCCTATCTTAATTGTCGATGGTGATGCCAAATTCCGTCACGCCTGGGGCGAAGACACTATTATCGATGAAAAACCAATATTGGAATTCATGAAAAACACCAATAAATGGAGAGTGGGCAAATTCGAAGAATTTCTCCATCTAGGAAAAATGGTTAAACCATTAGAATTTAGATGCACCGCAAAAGGACTAGGTTCAAGATTCTATCAAGATTACTATACTTTCCCATCGGTTTTATCTAGCGCTTTTACTAACGGTAAAGACACATATCAATTCTTAGTGAATTATGACATGATTCCGGAAGTAGTTATTTTTGATAAAGAGATTGATGAGATTGTTATCGATTCTGATGGTAAAACACAAAGAGTAAAAGATAATAAAATAACAATTCCACCACTAAGTGTTATCGCCATAAAAATATAAGAGGACATTTTCTGTCCTTTACAACCTGTTGACAATAGATCACAATATAGACATCCAAAAAGATTTTTCTCCTTATTGGAAAGCCGACTGAGGTTCAGGCGTTATAAGAGCCATCAAGTCTCCGAATGGAGGCTTTTTATTTTATAAAAGAAAAAGAGTTAGATTTTTATCTAACCCTTATTGATTGTCTTTCTTTAATACTTCATCAAGTTTATCGACATCTTCTTTTGAAGCACTATAGACATAGGGAACATTTCGTTCTAATTCGTTATAGTCTAGTCCGTAGCCGATTAAGAAGTCAGTCTTCTCTAAAATCTTACCTTCGAAGTCGATATTAACTTCCACTTCTCTCGCGTTCTTTTTATTAAATAACGCACACACATATATGTTCTTGGGATTATGACTCTTAATATGGTTGATTAAGTATTTCATCGAATGACCGGTATCGACGATATCTTCGATGATGATAACGGAACGTCCACCACAATCGAATGATAAGTCTTTGATGAACCTAATCGTGTTACTTCTCTTCTCTCCGGTATAAGAGGAGATTTGGATGAAGTCAGTATAGACAGGAATCTTGATATATTTCATTAAATCATACATGAAATTTAAAGATCCTTTCATCACTCCCACGAGTAAAGGAACACGTTCATCGTTTTTGACTTTTTCTTCAATTTCACCAGCAATTCTCTGGCAAATATCCTGAATTTCTTCTTGTTTTAAAACAATTTCCATTTCATTTACCTAATAATTCGTCTTGGTATTCCTTGTAGACGTTAGACATGGATTTACCTTCTTCTAACGCCACAATAGCTCTCGCGAAATAACCCGCTAAAGAAAGTACTTCAATTTTATCACTCTTCTTCTCTTCAGCAAGGGGAATGGAGTTAGTGATAATGAGTTTATACAAAGGTGAAGCATTGATTCTCTGGACAGCGTCTTTTGATAAAACACCATGTGTCACAGCAGCGTACACTCTAGTGGCGCCTAATTCATATAATTTATTAACCGCTAATAATAATGTGCCTGCGGTATCGACGATATCATCGCAGATAATACAAGTCTTACCCTTAACATCACCGACGATAGAGAAGATTTCTGCCTTATTGGGTTCTGGTCTTCTCTTATCAATGATAGCGATAGGAACATTTAAGCTATTCGCTAAACGACTTGTTCTAACAAGTCCACCATGATCTGGAGAGACGCAGACGACATTATCAGTCACTCCATTATCAACGAAGTAACGATAGAATAATGGCATCGCGGAAACATCATCAACTGGAATATTGAAGAAACCAGTTATTTGCGAAGCATGTAAGTCAGAGGTTACCACTCTATCCGCACCAGCGACTTCTAACATATCAGCAACTAATTTCGCAGAAATGGGTTGTCTCGGTTTGGCTTTTCTATCTTGTCTAGAATATCCAAAATAGGGAATGATACAGTTAATCGTTCTGGCACTAGCTCTCTTACAAGCATCGATACAGAGTAATAATTCCATCAATCTTTCTGTCACGGGTGCGCATGTAGATTGAATGATATAAACATTAAATCCTCTGAAGGATTCAAGACCAGTGAAAAGGATTTCTCCATCCGCAAAATGGGTAACTTCCGAAGGAAGAACCTTAACACCAATACGTTGGGCAATTTCTAATGCCATATCCTTATTAGCAGTTAAGCTAATAATTTTAATTTTGTTGTTCATAAGAATAGTCTTCTTTTTTTATTTTTTACCAACGGTACCGAAGATACGGTCACCACAATCACCTAAACCTGGGCAGATATAAGCTTTTTCATTTAAGCAACGGTCCAAGGCTCCAATATATAATGGGATTTCTGGATTCTTTTTGCAGAAAGCATCGACACCTTCAGGTGCTGCAATGATACAGATAAAGGTAATCTTTTTCGCACCATGCTTTTTGAGCAATTTAACCGCATCAATGGCGCTACCACCAGTGGCGAGCATTGGGTCGATTAAATAGACATCTCTATCAGCGATATCTTCCGGTAATTTGCAATAATATTCCACCGGTTCATGGGTTTCTTCATCACGGTATAAACCGATATGACCACATGTCGCACCAGGAACTAATTCAAGCATTCCATCAGCGATACCTAAACCCGCTCTAAGAATGGGGACAAAACATAAATGTTTATAATCCACGACCGGTTGCACTGTGGGTTCAACTGGTGTTTCAATCGCCACATTATGTGTAGGGAGATGTCTTAAAGCTTCATAGCCTTCAAGAACAGATACTTCTTTAACTAATAATCTAAATTGATTAGTTTTTGTGGTGACATCTCTTAATTGAGTAATTTTGTGCTTAATTAGGGGGTGATCAATTAAAATTGCATTTGGATAATTTTTTAGATCAAATTCCATAATTATTGTTGTTCTCCTTCTTCTATTTTAGCACTTTCTTCAGGTTCCAACTTGTTATTACGTTTTTCAATTAAATTACAGACGTTATAAGTAATGATGCCAAGGATTAAAGCAGTAGCAATTGCGGTAATTTGAATAAAATTATCTCCGCCAATAGGAATAATAATGGCTAATCCACCAATACCAGAGATGAGAATTGCAGCAATAGTAAATAAGTTTTTGTTTTCGCCCAAGTCAACTTGTTTAAACATTCTAAAGCCGCTAACAGCGATGAAGCCATAGAGTGTTAAACAAACACCACCCATAACGCAGTTTGGAATGGTTCTAAGAGCAGCATTCAATGGAGAAATGAATGATAAGACAATTAACATAAGTGCGGCCACTAAGATAGTTCTAACAGAAGCATTTCTGGTAATGGCGACACAGCCAACGGATTCACCATAGGTGGTGTTTGGACAGATACCGAACATTGTGCCAGCGATGGAGCCAACACCATCACCCATAAGGGTTCTTTTTAATCCGGGTTCTTCTAATAATGGTCTATCAATGATAGAACCTAAGTTTGTATGGTCTGCAACGTGTTCTGCGAAAGTAACTAATGCCACAGGGATAAAGGCTAACGCACAGGTTGCCACACCAGTCCAGTTGAGGATTTGTGGACCAACACCATTGTTAACGGCTTTAATAGCTTCAAGGAGTTGTGCATCGGTTAATTCAGCAGCGCCTTCAATCACTAAACCATTATTGCTCATATAAGCTTCCATGATAGCGCGTGATGGCATGCCATTAACTAATTCTTTAATACCTTCCACTAAACCGATACGTGGATAATCTAAGAAGGATGTTAATCCGATATTTTTGAAATTGTTCACCAAAGGTGACCAATCAACTAATTGTAAGTATTCGATTTTATAAATGTTACCGAAGATGGTAAAGATAGAGGCAACTGCATATCCCGCTAAAATACCAATAATAAAGGGGATGAGTCTAGCGCTCTTAAATCTCTTTTGAACGGAGCAAATGATGATTGTGAAGAATGTCACTAAGCCACAGAAGAGGGCTAATAAGTTATAAGTCATTCCACTACCAGTGGCTTTGACGATGTCGCCCATCGCATTAACAGCAAGTGATAAACCGATTAAAGCAACTGTGGGGCCAATAATGACTGGTGGCATTAATTTATGAATCCAGCCTGTACCGACAAACTTAATAATGATGGCGATAACCACATAAACTAAGCCAGCAAAGACAGATCCTAAGACAATGCCCATATAGCCAAACGCAACTGCGCTGGCAAGTGATCCTAAGAAAGCGAAGGAGCTTGAGATGACCACTGGGCTCTTAAATTTTGTAAATAGTAAATAGACGATGGTACCAACACCAGCACCCAAGATAGCAGCGGGAATTTGGATTGGAAGACCAATAATTGTTGGCACGGCGATTGTCGCGGCCAAGACAGCGAGAACTTGTTGAAGCGCAAATAGTAATAACTTCGAAATCTTTGGTTTGTCTTCAACTTGGTAAATCAAATTGTTACCCATAAATTTTTCCTCCTTAGATTAAAAAAATACTCGCCATTAACGACGAGTAATTTTAGGCACTGATTTTGTAGGGAGAGGGAATTTAGAGGCGACACCACCCTTATGGAAGTAACATCCCATCAAGATGAAGCGTCTAATCTTCTCCATAATCACACCTATTGCTAATATTTTAGACAAAAATTTAGAGTATGACAACAAGAAAATAGAACTATTTTTAAAAAAATTTATTTTTTTATATAATGACGAAAATATTAAAAATACACTACAATTTTGACAATATTTTATAGGGAAGATATTTATCTATCTTCTCTAAAATAATTGACCCCTAATCCTGCCGGTGGCTGAGTCTCTCTCTTATTGAATAATGAGATTATGACAAGCACGATAATCGTGACAAAATAGGGAATGAGTTCAATAATTTTTCCCGCCGGACCAGCAGGAGCGATAAAGACTGGTAATTGATATAATGCCGCAAACAAGAACGATCCAGCAATAGCAATGCCAGGATTCCAAATAGAGAAGATAACTAAAGCCACTGCTAACCAGCCAAATGATTCAATGTTAAATTCTAGAGCGCCATTATTCATGACCATGAGGTAATATAACCCACCTAATCCAGAGATACAGGAACCAATTAATGTTGCGACATATTTATAAGCAATAACATTAACACCACTAGCATCTGCGGTACTAGGATTTTCACCAACCGCTCTTAAAGAGAGACCGACTTTTGTTTTCTTTAATACAATTAAAGCCACAACGGCAATAATAATGGCTAAATAAACCAAGAAGCTATAAGAAAGGAATAATTGAGTAAACCAATTGGATTCGCAAAATGCTTTAGGGAATAATCTCTGATAATAATTTGAAGAAAGAATAGAGAATCCGGTATTACCAGTAATATTACTGACAAATGGGAATATGCCGGCGCCTAATGTGGTAATCGTTAAACCAGTAACATTTTGATTACATTGTAAGGAATCCACCAAGAAGCAATATAATAGGCCTGTTAAGCCTGCAAATAAGAGACAGAATAATATAGGTATTAAAATACCTAAAAATCCGTTAGCGTGACTGACACCACCGATTGTGGAGATATAAATCTTGGCACCAACAACTGCACCGGTTGCGCCCATACACATAATACCTGGGGTACCTAAATTCAGATGACCGCTCTTCTCGGTCATGATCTCCCCAGTAGACCCAAATAGGAAAAGAATCATGACACGGATAACGCCTCTAATATATGTAATAAACATCATTGCGTGATTTCCTCCTTTCCATCAGGTTTCTTCTTTCGTAGGAAAGAGGGAAGAACTATATTAACTTTGAAATTAATAAAGAATGTGGAAACGATAATCAATATGAAGAAAATACCAGTTAAAACATTACTAATTGTGGATGAATAACCAATCCACGCTGCGGCATTGCTACTACCGATAGAAACAAAGGCCACAAGGAAGGCATATAAAGCGATTAGTGGAATGGAGAAATTACCTAACCACGCCACCAAAATCGCGGTAAAACCCCTGCCTCCGACAATATTACTAGTTACTGTATGGCTACCACCAGCCACGATTAAGAAGCCGGCAACACCACATAATGCACCTGACATAATAAGGGTTCTAATGATAACTGATTTAACATTGATACCGACATATTTCGCGGTATTTGTACTACCGCCAACAACAGATAATTCATAACCGTGTTGTGAGAATCTTAAATATGCCCATACAACACCAGCTAGTATTGCAATGATAATAATATTGATTAAATAACTATTTCTAAAGCTTCCAACTAAAGGTAACCAACCTTCATGTTTAGCGCCGTTAATAATTCCAAGAACATTACTACCGGAAGTTGACCAGGCAATAACACAAGCCGCCACAATACCCATAGCAATATAATTCATCATTAAAGTAAATAATGTTTCATTTGTGTTAAATCTCGCTTTAAAGAAAGCGGGAATAAATGACCAAGTTGCCGCAAAAATAACAGCCATTATTATTTCAATAATAATAGCAATGAAATTAGGAACATGAGGAGCAATAAATTTCAAAGCGATTAAGGCACCTAAAGCACCCATCAAAACTTGACCTTCAGCGCCGATATTCCAGAACTTCATTTTGAAAGCCGGAGTTAATGCGACAGCGATAATAAATAATAAAGCGGTTTCCCATAGCAACTTGACAATTGTTTTAGCGCTGTAGAATGTGCCATTGAACATATATTCATAGAAGCTTCCAAAACTTCCGGGTTTAACAATTGTGGATAAGATGCCACAAACTAATAAGGCAAAAACCACAAACGCGGCCTTCACAATGATTCTCTTCCAAAGTTTCATCTCTGGACGACGGCTAATTCTTACAATTCTTTCTCTTTCCACGATGATTAAGCCTCCTCGTGTTTGGTCATTAACAAACCAACCTCGTCCTTATTGATGTGTCTAGCATCTACGATGCCAGTGATTCTTCCATCGCATAAAACCAATATACGATCGCATAAAGCGATTAAAACATCTAAGTCTTCACCGACAAATACAACACCTATACCATTTCTTTTTTGTTCGTCTAACAAGTTGTAAATCAAATAAGAAGAATTAACATCAAGTCCTCTTACTGGATAAGCCGCCATAAAGACTTTAGGAGCTAGATTTATTTCTCTACCCACTAATACTTTTTGGACATTACCACCAGATAGTTTAGAAACATTAATCGATGTATTTGGCGTAGCCACATTTAATTCTTCGATAATCTTTTGAGTCACATCTTTGGGTTTATTTCTATCAACAAAACCACCTTGACCATGACGATAAGATCTAAGCATGACATTATCTACTAATGACATATTGCCAACAAGGCCCATACCTAATCTATCTTCCGGAACAAAGCTTAATCTAATACCAAGGCCTCTAATCTCTTTAGGATTCTTACCTTTGAGGTCGACGATTTCATCTTCATTGAATAAAACTTTCTCTTCATTCACTAGACTAGTGATTTGTTTATTCTTCATACCAGCAAAAGAAACGGGAGTGCCATCCTCATAATGGAAGGCATTCATCTTCGCCAAATCTTTTACTCTCTTTAAAGTTTTATGATAGAAAGTAACTGGTTTATCTTTCTTGGGATTTTGGAAAATGACAGAACCACTTTCATAGGGTCTTAAACCTTGAATAGCTTCTAATAATTCTTTCTGCCCAGAACCAGAAATACCCGCAATTCCCAGTATTTCTCCACTTTTTATCGTAAAACTTGCATTTTTAATGGCTAAACGACCATCATTGTTTTTAACACATAAATCAGTGACGAATAAACGATCTTCGACATTCTTAGGAACGGAACGATGAATCTTTAAATCCACCTTCTCACCCATCATCATATCGGTTAATTGTTTCATATTGGTTTCGCTAGTTTTAACCGTATCAATATGTTCGCCTTTTCTAAAGATGGCCACTCTATCGCTTATCTCCATAACTTCATTTAATTTATGAGTAATGATGACGATGGATTTGCCATCTTTCTTCATATTCTTTACCACAGCGAATAATTTTCTAATCTCTTGTGGTGTTAATACCGCTGTGGGTTCATCTAAGATGAGGATATCCACACCACGATATAAGACTTTAACAATTTCTAATGTCTGTTTTTCACTAACGGACATGTTATAGACTTTCTTATTTAAGTCCATTTCAAAACCATATCTCTCACACATATCTTTGATATGTTCTATGGTTTCTTTCATAGTAAAACGTTTAATTCTACCTTTTTCATCTTTGATATTAATGCCATTTCTTTCCGCATAACGGATGTTGTCTTCTTTGGTTAATCCAAGAACAACATTCTCCGCAGCGGTAAAGACATCCACTAATTTGAAGTGTTGATGCACCATTCCAATACCATGGCTTAATGAATCACGAGGAGATCTGAGAACTACTTCTTGGCCATTGATAAAAACCTTTCCTTCTTCAGGTGCATAGATGCCAGCAATGACATTCATCGCGCTAGTTTTACCAGAACCATTCTCCCCTAATATAGAAAGAATCTCGCCCTTATATAGATCGAGATTAACGTTTTTATTGGCCACTACTTCACCAAAAGTTTTGGTGATGCCTTGTAATTCTATAACTTTTTCTTGATTCATTTTCTAGAAGAAAAGGGGGCAGAAACCCGCCCCCTAGTTGTTTAATTAATCAATAATGGTGATTCCGTCGATGTCGACATCGAATGATGGAGCACTTCTATAGACGGATTCGTGATAGTAACCATCTTCAACTAGTTTGATGCCTTCTGGAACATCCCATGTAAATTGTGCACTTGGAGCACAATTTTCTTCGGTTGGGACAGCACCACCAACAGTGAATTTAGAAATATCAAAGACGTGTCTTGTGCCAGCTTCTAATTCGGCTTTGACAGCATTAACTTTTTCAGCAGTGCCAGCAGCACAGTTATTGCTGAAGTCTGTTAATTGAACAGAACCAGTAGCGAATGTACCGACATAGTCTTTTTCTAATTCTTTACCTTTTAAACGGCAATCGATGACGTGTTCATAATATGGTTGCCAGTTAATCTTAGAAGACACTAAGAAGGTATTTGGACATTGATCTAATGTGCTTCCGTTATAGGAAACGTTTGGAATGCCAGCGGTTTCACAAGCGTTTGGAGCACCATAGCTATCAGCGTGTTGAGAAATAAGTGTAACATTACGACCAATCAATTTTTCAGCAGCAGTTCTTTCTTTGGTTTCATCGTACCATTCACCTGTAAAGGTAACATCCATAGTAGCATTAGAAACAACACTCCTAACGCCTAAGAAGAATGAGGTATAACCAGATTTAACTTCGGCATATGGGAAGGCACCAACATAACCGATATGAGCTTCGGCATTAGTGATATCATCGCCATATAATTCTTGTAATTTTAAACCAGCGGTAACACCGGCTAAATATCTGCCTTCATAAATGGAAGCGAAGGCATTGTAGAAATTGGCAACACCAGCAGTTGCAGCTTTAACACCTGTAGCATGACAGAACATGGTATCAGGATGGTTCTTGGCTGCTTCAATCATATAGTCTTCATGACCAAAGGAGTCAGCAATGACAATGTCACATCCTTGTTCGGCCATTTCTTCAGCAGCGACTTGGCATGGATCACCTTCATCAATGTTTTCCTTGATGATGGCTTGGAATCCAAGTTTCTTTTGAGCGGCTTCAAAAGCTTCTCTGAAGTTCTTGTCATAAGTACTGGATGCGGCTGGGTGTAATAAGATTAAACCGACTTTTAAATCTTTAGCACTTTTTTGGGAACAGCCGGTAACTGCGGATAAGGCTAAAACGCCAGCACCGAGAAGTAATAATTTTCGTACGTTTTTGTTCATTTTTTTACCTCCTTTGCTTCTAAAAAATAAAAATGAGCTTCCTTTTTGGAAGCCTCTACAGTATTACTTTTTTCTAAAACAAAAAGAAAAAAGAATTCGTAGTACTAGATTATACGGTCTAGTGTAGAGACTACCCACCAATTAGGGAATTATACGAATGTCGACTTTCTATCGACACATATATTATGGTTAGTTTCAAAGAGAAAATCAAAGGCAAAATAGCGCGGTAATTTTTTTATAATATATAAACTTTTTGTATGTGTAATTATGTACGAAAAAATACTAAAATACATCTGTGAGGTAAGTGCATATGAAGAGCGAAAAATATTATAAAGATTACATCGGAACAATTCCTGATTTTCCTAAAAAAGGTATCATGTTCAGGGACATCACTCCCACATTAGAGAACCCAGAAGCCTTTAAATGTGTGATCGATGATTTTGCAGCATTAGCTGAACAATATAATTTTAATAAAATTATCTGCGCTGATGCACGCGGCTTTATCTTCGGAAGTGCTCTTGCTTATAAGTTAAATAAAGGCCTCGTCTTAGCAAGAAAACCAGGCAAATTACCATCCCCTGGATTCTCCTTTGGCTATGAACTTGAATATGGATCAAACACCCTTGTTATTCCCAAGGATTCTATCAATAAATCCGATAAAGTTTTGATTGTCGATGACTTGCTCGCTACCGGCGGAAGCGCTGGGGCAATGATGGAACTCATTAAGATGAGTGGCGCCACCCCTGCTGCTGCCTTCTTCTATATCGAACTTCCAGACTTAAATGGTAGAGCGTATATGAAAAAAGTGAATGACTTACCCATCCACTCTTTAGTATGTTTTGAAGGTGAATAACTAGAACACCGGTTTGTTATCTTCGAAAGCTTTAATTGAAGCACCAGTAAATACTCTGATACCCAAATCTTCTAATTTATATCTTCCGCCTTGGAAGATTTTTTCTATGACCGCCGCGACACCCACTACTTCAGCGCCCGCTTTTTGGCAGATTTTTGTCAACCCTAGCGCGGCATTGCCTTCCGCTAAAAAGTCATCAGCGATTAAAACATTCATTCCTTTTCTCAAAAATTTCTTGGAAACGATAACGTTAGAAACTTTATTTCTTGTAAAGGATTTGATTTTTACTTTGTAATAATCATCGATTGTGGTTTTTGATGTCGACTTTTTGGCAAACACTAATGGGACATTAAGAATTTCCGCAATTGCGTAGGCCACAGCAATACCACTCGTCTCGATAGTTAATACCACATCAATCTTTTTATCAGAAAAAACTCTTTGAGTTTCTTTTGCAAAAGCTTTAACAACTTCTGGATCGACTTGATGATTTAAAAAACTATCCACTTTAAGGATGGAATTATTGATAATCAAACCATCTTTTAAGATTTTTTCTTCGATGCATTTCATGATTGCTACTCCCATTCAATCGTTGCAATTGGTTTAGGTGAGATATCCACTAAAACTCTATTAACGCCTTTAACTTCTTTTAAAATGCGGTCTCTAATCTTAAATAAGATTGGATATGGAATTTCTTCCACTGATGCACTTGTGGCATCGATAGAATTAACCGCTCTAATAACGACCATATATTCAAAAGTTCTCTTGTTGTTTTCAATACCTGTGGATTTAAAGGGTGGAACAACAGTGAAATACTGCCAAACTTTTTGATCTAATCCACATACTGCAAATTCTTCTCTTAAGATAGCATCACTTTCTCTAACGAGCTCCAATCTATCACGAGTGATAGCACCAGGACATCTCACACCAAGACCTGGTCCTGGGAATGGTTGACGATAGACCATAGAATGTGGTAAGCCTAAGGCTTCTCCTACCATTCTTACTTCGTCTTTATAGAGAAATTTAACTGGTTCAACTAATTCAAAATTAAGTTCTTTAGGAAGGCCGCCGACATTATGGTGAGCCTTAACTCCAACGCTCTCTAAAATATCAGGATAAATGGTGCCTTGGCCTAAGAATTCAATGCCATCGAGTTTCTTAGCTTCTTCCGCAAAGACATCAATGAAGATTTTTCCAATAATTTTTCTCTTTTGTTCTGGATCTTCAACGCCCGCTAAAGCATCTAGGAATCTATCAACTGCATCGACATAGATAAGATTGGCGCCAAGTTGTTCTTTAAACACTTTGATAACTTGTTCAGATTCACCTTTTCTTAATAGTCCGTGATTGACATGAACACAGGTGAGATTTTGGCCAATGGCCTTAATGAGTAAAGCGGCACAAACTGAGGAATCGACACCTCCAGAAAGAGCTAATAAAACTTTCTTATTTCCAACTTGCTTTTTGATTGCTTCAATCTGCTCAGCAATATACTTTTCAGCAAGCTCTTTATTATTGATTCTTTTCATGTTTGGGTCTCTTAATTCCATGTGTTGTGCTCCTCTATTATTTTTTTATTATAACGCCCACATATTTCAAAAAAACACGGCAAAAAGGGCATAAAAAAATAGAAACAATAACGTTTCTACCTCTTTATAGCAACATTTTACTGTTCTTTATAGATGAGTGTTTCAGGATGTGAAAACTCAAATTTAATGTCTTTATTTGGGTTCTTCAAAAGATACAAAACACCAGGTTCAGTTTTGTCTAATTTGGTATCAAAAACTAGCTTACGGTAAGGGGCAAATCCACACTTCTCAATCACCCTTCTTGACCTATTGTTAACATCAAAATGACCGCAGAGTAAGAAGTCATAATCTAACTCTTGAAAACAATAATCAATGACCTTCTTAACCGCTTCAGTCATAAGGCCGTGTCCCCAGTAATCTTTACTTAAAACATAGCCAATTTCACGACCTCTATAATTTGTGAATTCAGTTAGCTTTTCTTCAAGGTGATATTCTTCAATTCCTAAACTGCCTATTACCTTGTTGTTTTCTTTGTAGACTAAGGCAAAAGTTTTCTTTTCTTTTATGAATTTATTCACTCTATAGAGTGATTCATCATGATTTTGATGTGGAGGCCAACCAGCCCATTCACCAACTCCAGGAACAGAAGCATATTCAAATAAATCATCAACATCTGACAATTTCCATTCCCTTAAAAGTAGTCTTTCTGTTTCTAAAACTACACCTGTAACATCAACTTCTGCATTCATTATTTATTCCAACTAAATTTATATGATCCTTTGAAAGATTCATGAGTAATACCAATACGATATTTACCGGGCTCCGGTAAAGCTACTTGATAATCCATGCTTTCAGAAGATACTTTTTGATAATATTGTTCTTCTTCCGTTACATCCATAATAACAATGGTTAGTGTGCCATCTTCAATTTTGACATTACTATAGATGTTTAAATCTGTATTTTCTTTAACTTTTATTTCATAAACGGTTTCGCCATCACACTTTTTACAATAAAAAGAAATGGATGAACCAGTCATATTTGAAGTGGACATTAAGGCCGTGGTATGTTCACGAACTATACGTGTTCCACCAATGCTACAACCAGTTACAAACGGAATCATTAATAACATCGGTAATTTTAATAAATTAGTTTTCATATTGTGCCCCTTATTAATATTAAATAACCTTTTCAAAAACCATTCTATCTTTATTTGGTGTTAGGATTGCTTTCCCACAAAACACAAAACCAAATTCTTTAATGATGCTTCTCATCCTAACATTATTCTCGTGAGTATCAATTCTCAATGAATGATAACCCTTGCTTTTCGCCACCTCAATAAAGACTTCGAATAAGGCCTTTCCATAGCCCATTGAGCGACATTCTTTTTTTACCGCAATACGGTGCATTACCATATATGGTAAATTGGTTAACCATTTGCCTTCATATAGGTGGTCATAATCACCTTCATGATAAGTCAAAGCACAGACACCAACGACGATATTTTCAGGAGATAAAACAACATAGAGATTTTGGTTATCTATATCTTTTAGAAAATCATCCCTATTTGGATATCCATCTTGCCATTGACCACTATTTTGGGTAGCTAAAAAACTACGACCATCTTCAATGATTTCCATGACTACATTAATATCTTTTAAAGTGGCTAAACGATATTTCATATATTCCATATTAACTTATTTCAATAAAAGGTCCATAATCTTCATTTGGTATGGTACCAACAATCATTATCTCTTCACTGACATTTATACTAGTAATCCTCTCCATTCTTCTGTTCCCCCACATTAGAATTGGAAAGATTAAATTAGACACATATTGGATGATTGCTTTAACAGGAGCGGTTATCCTTTTGGCCTTTTCTTTTGCCCCAATAAAAGAAGTGGGAAATCAACTGATTGGCAATACCGCGATCAATCCTTTGAAGATATTAATTCTCTTCTTCTCGATGACGATGATATCGATTGTATTAGATGAATTAGGATTATTTAGATATCTAGCGAGTTTGGCTAGTAAAAACGCAAAAGGAAATCAATACATTTTATTCCTTATATTATATTTATTAACATCAATATTAACGATTTTTACATCGAATGATGTAGTCATTCTAACTCTTACACCTTTTATATGTTTTTTTGCTAAGAGAAGTCGTATAAATCCAATACCATATTTAGTAGCAGAATTCGTCGCTGCAAATACATGGAGTTTGATGTTTATGATTGGAAATCCCACAAATATCTATTTAGCGACATCAAGCGGAATCACTTTTATTGATTATTTTAAGGTTATGGTGGTACCCACAATTACCGCTGGTCTTGTGGAATTAGGGCTATTATTTTTAATCTTTTTCAAACAATTAAGACAACCACTTTTAAGTAATGAAGTTGTCTATCAGATTGAAGATAAAGTTCCTGTTATTGTTGGTCTTATTGATCTGTTCATCTGTTTAGTGTTCTTAGTTATATCCAGTTATCTACATTTAGAGATGTGGTTAATCTCTGCAATATGCGCAGGAACATTACTCATCTTTATGCTCATTTATTCCATATTCAAAAAGACCAATATTGTCCATGTTGGAGAGACAATGAAGAGATTGCCTTATCAACTCATTCCATTCTTTATCTCTATGTTTGTCATTGTGGTGGCCTTAAATGAACAAGGTATTACCCAGTCTTTAGCCAAATTCTTAGGCGATAAAAACACCATATGGGTTTATGGCTATGCATCATTCTTATCAAGTAACTTAATTAATAATATTCCAATGAGTATTTTATTTACTAATCTAACCGCTTCCTTAAGTGAAACGGCATTCCTTAGAGGCGTTTACGCCTCTATCATAGGCAGTAACATAGGCGCGTTTCTAACACCTATAGGCGCGCTAGCGGGAATAATGTTCTCCGGACTAGTAAATGATAATGATGTGAGATTTACATTTCTCGACTTTATAAAATACGGGGCGATTATCTCGATCCCCGTAATTACAGTTGCATTAGTGATGACTCAGTTATTTATTTAACAAGTAATTGCTTTTTAATCGCATTAATATCTTCTTTGGTTATACCAATATAGTCTATTAACCATCTCTCAGTGCATTTAGCGAGAGAATCTTTTGGATCTTCTTGACCTGCTAAAACGATATATCCAAGTGTCTGCTCAGCATAAGCCATCATGCTATAGACCATGGTTGTGGTTGGAAAAGCTGCATTAGATAAGAATGATAATTCATATTCTTTTAGAATAGTGTCTGAATCAACGCCCAAAAGAGCTTCTAAAATCATCGCTAAGGTGCCAGTTCTATCTCTTCCTATTGCGCAGTGGAAATATATTGGATAATTGTCAGGATTAGTAAATATCATAATCTCTTTTTTAATGGCTTCTTCACCCATTTCGTAGAGGATACTCATCCGTCCACTCGCATAATATGCTCCAGAAATATTAACATAGTTAATACCTAATGGTGATTCAGTTCCTGCGGTGCCTTCTCCGGGTGCTCGTAAATCCAAATCGGTTTTAATATAAAGGTCTTTTAACATAGTATTTTTACCAGCGGTAGAAATACTGTCTAGATTAGCGCCTCTATATACTTTGCCTTGAGCAATTCTTTTGCCATCCTTAGTTCTATAACCGCCTATATCTCTAGTGTTAGAAACATTTCCCACTTTAATAGTTCTTGGGTATTCCGAAGTATGAATCTTCTCAACTTTACCTTTGGTAACTTTGTCGCCATTAACTTCATCTATACGAACATAATAACCTGTTCCCATATATAGATTTTCAATATCCACATAGTCATTGTTAGTTTTAATTGTAGTGGCATTTTTCATGCTGCTAGATGTTGAAATGTTAATCTCTCTATTAGAGGCATCATCAAAATCATAATGAAGAGGAACGGGATAATATTGTTCTTGATCTGGAATTCTTAAATCCTGGGTAATTGCGGATTCATATTCATCCCAAAACTTCATCACAGTTTCATTCGCTAAAGAAACTTCTCTACCCGACGATGAACAAGAGATAAGCAAGCTAATAAGAGAAAAGAAATATAAATACCTATGTTTCATATATTTATTATATAAAAAATGGATTGGAGAATCCCAACCCATTTATAAATAAATGCTTAGAAAGAATTATCTGAAAGAATAGACGTAATTCTCATTCATCCAAGTGTCAACGCCAGACATATAAGTCTTGGCGACATAGGATTTCATAAGTCCTTCATCGGTGAAAGTGACTAAGAATTCTTCACCTTCTTCAACTTCTTCTTCTTTGACTTTGATAGTGAATTCTTCACCTTTATTCACACTTGTGAAATCAAACACCTCATCAACATCTTTATCCTTAGAATCGGCGATGGATTTGATGTCCATGGCGAAATAGTATGCTTCAAGGAATTTGGGAACTTCTACGGTAATGCTAATGGGTTCACCATTTAATCCTTCAATTTCAGTGGTAACTGAACGTACCCAAGTATGTGTTTCTGGAGCATGAGTGTATTCATATTTCTTTTCTGGAGTAGCGGTTTTATCAGTTTCGATAGCTTTGGTATATCTATCTCCAGCATCAGAATCTCTAAATTCATCTAAGAATTCATCATAAGTCATGTCTTTATCTTTGCTGCTTAAAGCTTCTTTGAGGAAATCACATCCTGTTAAAGATAAAGCGCCAAAAGCGGCTAAGCATAATAATGCGAGTTTTTTCATAATCGTGTCTCTCCTTATTTATCTTAATATAACATTATTTCAATTTTTGTTATATTATCAACCATTGAATAAATATCAAAATATTGAAAACAATATTTGTTTATAAATTAATCCAATATCTTTGTTCTATATTTCCGTCCTCATCAACAATTTCATTTTCTAAAATCCCTCCATTATTGATAATGGATTTTCTTGAACCAATATTATCTTTATCACAAACCATCAGAACTTTATCAATGCCTAACTTCTTACATTCTATTAAAGCTAGTCTAATCATCTCAGTGGCGTAGCCTTTTCTTCTTTCGCTAGGTCTAATGCCATCTCCAATATGTCCTCCATGAAGCAATAAGCCCTCATTGAGGTAATGGCGGATATTAACTGCTCCTAAAAGTCTGTTTCTTTCTTCATCGAGTAAGAAGAATGTAGAATCTGGAACTTTACCATCGGTAGGTTCTTTAATATCTAAGTTCGCAAGATAGTAATCAAAGTCATGGTAATCATTCTTAAAAATAGCCCAGGGAGAATGATTTGTGTGATTGATTTCTTGGTCGTATTTCCACTCATCAATCATCTCACCTAATTGCTTCTCATATTCTTTAGTTAATTTGATCAGTTTTAGCGCCATATGCTTAAAATATCCACAAAATATGGGTGTTTTACAAGAATTTTTTTATTATTGTTATTCGTTTGTCTCAGGAGTTTCCGCTTCTACTGGTTCTAAGAATTGTTCAAAATATTGAGCAAATAAATGGCCTAATTGAACTTCAGAATCAGAGTCATAGTGTGCGGTATCAGGACTGCCATAAGGTTCTTGATCGGTATGTAATCCCGCTTGAATGGTGTTGAAGTAGAAATTATATTCGCTCTCTTCCGCGAAAGCCTTTTTAGCTTTATTGACTTCAGAGAAATATTGCCACAATTCAGAACCACTGATACCAGCATCAATAAATGGTAATGTTTTACCTGCTGTGTATTTGCCTAAATCTTCTCTTAAATGAGAAACAAATGTTTCTAGGTTCTGTTTATAGTATTGATAATAACCCTGATAAGAATCACCTTCACCCTGCATCCAACAGAAGGCTTTAAGAACAGGTCTATAGCCTTGTTTGGTTAAGGCTTCCATCTGCTTAGCAACATAGTCCATCATCTTTGGATACATTGGGGAATCTCTATCTAGCCAGTCATCTTTTAAATTAGAACCACCACAAGCGAATTTGATGAGGAATAATTTATCACCATATTTTTCATGTAATGCGTCCGCAATGCCAATTTCCGGCCCGAAAGAATGTGAGCCATTACCTTGACCCAGTTTTACTGGAACGAAGCCATTTGAGGCGTTTTGCGAGAAGAAAGTAATTCCGGAAGCGGGCCAATCTTTTGTCCAGCAATCATGAGCAATCTTAATAGTATTAAACCCATCAAAGAACTCATTGTATTTCTCTGGCATCGTGTCTCTAAGATAAATAGAGTTTGTACAGCCCACACCATTAGATTGTCCAGATATCAAAACAACATCCACTGGACCTCTATCTGGAACTGGTTCAGATGGACCTTCTTGTTTCTTGGATGTGCAAGAAAACACCAAAGGGGATAATAACATCAAATATAATAACTTTTTCATGCTTTTATTTTATAAAACTTAAAAATAATTTACGATAACAAATTAGTAAACAAACAAAAAGGCTTCCACCAAAAAGATGGAAACCATACTAAAATGTTTTTCGTTTTTAAATCACACAACTGTTTGTGTTTTTAAAAAATGAGATGCACCAAGTAGTTAATTATTTGGCAAATCTTTTCTTTTTTAATAAAGCAAAGGCCATTAATGTTAAAGCGGCAACGCTAATCAAAGTAGCACACATGATAATCGCTATATTCTTATTTTCTTTTATGCTGACTACTTGATTTGTGGAAATTGCTGTGCTTGTTAACACGCTGTCATTGGCTTGAGCCCAAGCATATAAACGATTGTAATAAGTGGCATAATTTGAACCAGCAAACACATCTCTTTGTGCTTGTGTTAATGCATTATAAGCAGCTTTCGCGTTGGCAAACCAATTTTCACTTGTACATTTACCTGTGCCAGCATCATCAACGGCAACTTCTTCATGCAAATATGTTCTAACGAAATGTTCAACTGCATAAATATCGGAAGCTGAATTGTTTACACGAATATCAAATGTGGCACCTTGAGTTCTGGATTCATAACCGCCAAAGGATATTTGGGCTTTATTTCCATACCAAGAGAATAAATCTCCGCCTTTATTTAACTGGCAAGCCCATGTTCCGTTAAGGAAAATGTCTGTTGTTGTTGCACCGATCACAAATTTCACAGTTAATCCAGAATTAGTGTTAAATAAAGCACTATCATAATAATTGCTGGTGGCGGGATCGCCGGCTGTTGAATTAAGAGGAACAACTCTTTCCCAACTTCCGTAATTTTGAATACCGATACCAACAAATGCTGGCCAATAGTAAACATTGGAATATGGAATGGTTAAACTATTGTTTAAAATCACATAGAATGATCCAGTAACGGAACATTGGACATTCACTTCAATCTCTTGAGTGGTATCAACTAAATCGTCATATACAACACCTTGATATAAAGCACCGCCGTACCAGCCAACCGCTTCTTGATCAACCATTCTAACTCCA
Source organism: Bacilli bacterium (assembly GCA_045130875.1). Lineage (GTDB taxonomy): Bacteria > Bacillota_I > Bacilli_A > RFN20 > CAG-826 > RUG13091. The sequence goes on from JBGUQI010000011.1 coordinate 87,087, forward strand.
CCATTAGGTAATGATGATAATGTTTTGCCTGTTCCATCAACTCTAACATTAGCAACTCTACTAACCTTCTCAACGGCAATTGTGTAAGAGGTAGTAGACATTCTTGTACCTTGCGGCCCAATAGATAAAGAAGCTTTGTAATTTGACCAATAATCAAATACGTTTCTTGTTGTAATGCCATCAGTAGTAAAGGAAACTGAATCATTGACTCTCACAATTGTGCCATTTGGTTTAATGTCAAAAGTGAGTTTAATAGCACCTTCATTAAAATGGGCACTGACTGGGTCGCCAGCAATTGTGGCGCCAACAGAATTGGCGGCGGATATTTGAACGGCTCCACCATAATCTGATTCCCAATTAAATTTGCCCCAGTAGTCCAATTTGATAATCAACGCACCGACTGACCAATTGTAAGAATCCCATGGTGCTTGAAGATTGTTGCTGACTGTAAGATAAAGTGATCCATTTGAAGTCAACTCTGTAGTATTAATTGTTACTTCATATACATAGTCACGCAAATCCAATTGTTCACTATAAAGTGCGCCAGTGTAGCATATATCTTGCCATCCTGAATCAACTGTGTCAGCAAAAGTAACTTGATTGGTGTTCGCAACATCGCTTACCACCACCTCAGAATTTAATGAGGTCCATTTGTCGCTTGCGGCGTATGCGCCTTGGTTAATTTCGGTGCCTTTAATACCTATAGCTAACGCCATGCCAGCAATAACCGATAATAGTAAAAAGTTCTTTTTCATACTATTTCTCCTTTCTTTTATTTATATTTCTCAACACAATACCCACTATCTAGCATTGTCTTGAGTAATATCTGAGCATAAGAACGTATAATGAAATCGTTGGAGTGATTAACATTATTACCCGTTACATCCCTTGATAATTTACCAGTGCCTAAAATCCAGTTAGTAAAGGCCTGAACATCCGCAATAGCAATTTGATTAACATAAGAACTGACATTCATAACATCTTCACTCCAAGCAGGAATGTTTCTAATGTTATGAGTCCATGCATCAACAGCTTGTTGATTGGATAATTCTGGGGTTTGAATAATCAAATTAGCGCTCGGATTATCATCAAAGAATTTATTTATAAGACTATTAAGCATTTCTTTATATTCGTCTTCTGATGTCATCGTGTCGTTGCCACCAATACGAAGAATCATTAAATCAATATGTTTACCTTTAATTCTTTCGTTGTAAGCATTTAAACATTCAGAAATCTTCCAACCACCAACGGCTTGATTCTCAATATTGATTTGGCTGGTATATTTCTTTTCTAAATATAATTTAGAAAGATTATAAGCATCTGGCATATGGGGATTAATTAAGCCACCTTGTTCGGTTCCGCTAGCGTTGCAACCAGTAGCGACGGAATCACCATAAACCATCCAATCAATGTTTTCGCCATTACGAAGTTTAGATAATACTCTTTCAAGTTTATTTTGTTGGGCTTCCGGAACCTTTCCCGTATAGACATCATCATGACGATAAGTGACTGCGATTTGTTTATCAGTAAATGTGGCAAATTCACCATATTTCAAATACTTTTGATGATCAAATGGGATATCGGTCTTGCTCATATCCGCTTCAACGGCAACACCATAACTCTTATCTTGAATCTCATCTTCATCAATAAAATATTCATCGTATTCCCAATAAGGAATCTCGCTTCCTTTTAATCGTTTAATAATACGACCATTAACAACATAATCTCTGCCTTCAACATAGGTTTTCTGCAAACGATAATCGGTGATGGATTTAATTTCGGTCGGCTCAAACATCAATGTGCTTTCACCTTCTTCGCCCACAAACATACAAGTTTCGTTGTATATTTCACGAGTGAACCAATATGGTTTAAGATAAGCATCTAATAAGTTATCATCAAAATCATTAAATGATTTCCATTCTTCTTGATCGGCTGGCAGTAATACTTTGCGCACTATCACAGGAATGCCGTTGTTGATATCAAATAATGGAGTTGATTGACGATATGTTTTGTCATCAATCTGACTTGCAATGTTGACATAGACAATTTTGGCATTGCTAGGAACAGTAACTTCAAATCTTCCGTTGACTTTATCAATTTTTGTTGAAACATCAACTTGTTCAAAATCGGAATTGATAACGGAACCATTAATAGCGTCATTTGAATATTCCAAAATATCGTTCTTGGCATAAATCTCAATAAATGAGTTGGAAACATTCTCAGGAATCATAAACTTTCCTTTAATAATTCCTTCTTCCAAAACGATGTCACGAAGATATGGTAAAGTTGTTTTGTTTTCAGTCATGGAATCCGCAAATTCATACACTTCATTGATTTTCCAAGCGGTATCATGACCATGTGTGTGTTCTGCGATAAATACGAGGTCAGCTCCTAAAATTGTGGCTGATTTGCTAGTGATATTTGAAGAAAAGTGTGGATCATGATCGGAATTTGCATACATGATTTTAGCCTTATAGTATTTAAAATAAAGGCTTGGGTCATATAAGGAATACATCGCATCAGGCCTGTCGCTAGAAGCAAAGGCAGAACGAGAATCATATAAGAAACCTGAACCATAAATAGGCACACCGAAGGAATATCTATCGTCGCATCCTAAAGCAATAGAGCAAATCACAGAACCCCATGAAATACCCACAATCCCTATTTTGGTGTTATCGACATGTTCGTCATTCGCCAATATTGTGGTAGCTCTTATAACTGTGGAAACAGCTTGGAACATCCATTGATCTTGAATGTCAATTCTTGGATTCATCATATAATCGGTATAAGGTCCACCTAAACCATCTCTAGAGTTGTCTGGGCGTTTACCTTCGGTATCCATCGCAATAGCGACATATCCTCTTTCGTTCCATATTCTTACCCATTCGGCAAAAGCGGTTCCTCCACCACCATGAACCAAAACAACGGCCGGGTGTTTTCCTTCCGTAGATGGATAACCAATATAGGCAAAAACTTTAGTGGGTTCGTTTTTATAAGTCGCACCATCGTATTCAATAGCTTTTACGCCTTCTTCATCATATGATGCATTAAAGGAGTAGGTGACTTCCGCTTTAGTTTCTTCCACTAATTTCGGTCTAACTTTGTCACTATTATCAACTATTTCAATATAGTCATTAACATCCACGTCTGGCTCCTCCTTCTTTTGGGTCGGTTTACATCCAGGAAGAAGCAAACAAAAGAATGTAGTTAATATTAAATATTTAAGTTTTTTCATTATTCTTCCTCCTTAAAATGTGCTTTCAAAATATAGTGTCCACCACCGGAAATGTTTAGTTGGTTTTTATTCATTTCTTCGCCATTCAATTCATAGAGATTGTTAATTTCAATTCTCGCTTCTGTGTTTGGTGGTAGATATAAATCTAAAACAATTTCGTTATTAGTTTTTTTGTATTCAAGTTTGATTTCTCCCGCTATAGTTTGAAGACCTCCTTTTACTTCATTTAACAAACTGGAAAAATAAGGTTTGATAAATATCTTATTGGCGGCAACAGCATCATCAAGAATAGAAATGCCTAAAAGATCATTAAATAAGAAAGCATCTACGCTACCAAACATTGGGTGATTAAAGGAATGCATTTTTTGTTGCATGTCTTTTTCCCATCTTTCCCATATCGTAGTAGCACCATTAGCAATCATAAATCCCCAGCCTGGATATGTTGGATTTACCAATGTTTTAATAGCGGTATCAACATAACCAAACTTTGCTAAAGCATCAAAGGCATATACGTAGGTTTGATTACCCAAAATCACATGGTATTCTTTATCAACTATAGATTTATTAAATCTATCAGCCATTTTTGTTTCTTCTTTATCATTCAAAAGATGCAATCCTAAGCAAATAGCTAAACATGCCTGACTTCCTGAAGAAATGATGTTCTTTTGAGAATCATAATATTTATCAACAATGGCTTTTTTAATAAGAGAGGCATTATTTTCATATTTCTTGCCGTCATCATCCTTGTTAAGAATGAACGCAATTTCAGAGACGGCCTTTAAATGTAAATAATAGAAGCAGATTGAAATAAATTCACCAGATGTCATTTTACTAACTGGATCTTCTTGAAAATCAAAAGGTTCGGGAGCGCACCAATCAGCAAATCTAGCATATAAGGTCACTTTTTCAAAATCGACTTCCGAAGAGAGATAATCAACCCATCGTTTATATCCATCATACAAATCAATTAATAACTTTTTATTTCCGTAGTATTTATAGGCCTGTAAGCCGCTTGATAAATAACTTAGACATACAGGATCGGCAGGTCTAAAAGCGGTAAGGAAAGGCGCGGTATCCGCGATTCTTCCCAATTTATCTTGGGTATCTTTAATATCGTAAGAAACTTTGGATAAGAAATTGGATATGTGATAGTTAAGAACATTTTGATGTAATCTAGCAGTTAGGTCATTTAACCATCCAAATCTCTCGTCTCTCTGTGGACAATCAGTAAAGATGCCGTGCATATTGCTGCCTTCAGTATAAAGAACGTTCTTGTGGAGCTTATTAATCACTTCATTATCACATTCAAAAAAGCTAATCTGTTTGACACTATTTCTAACAAATATTCCTTCGATTGAAACCAAAGAAGCGTTTCCATCTATTTCAACCTCAGCATATCGGAATCCGTGATAAGTGAATCTTGGAGTGTATTCTTCCTCGTCATCACCACTAAGGATATAAACATCTCTAGCTAATGCGGTGCGAAGATTTAATTGATTAACCAAACCATTCTCTTTTAATTGTTCTCCATATCTGATAATGACTTTGGAGGATTCCTGACCTTTCACACGAACAGAAACAAAACCCGAGAAATTCTGTCCAAAGTCAAAGACTTTAATGTTTTTAATATTTTTACAAGAAACAGGCTTAAATCTCTCAACCTCATCAATTGGTTCCAATATATTTTTAGTTAATCTACCTTGGGGTTTTTCCACTAATAAGGAATATAACCAACCCTCAGCCCATCCAATTGGGGTTTTCGGATCACACCAAGAAGACAATTCTCTTTTCATTATCCCGTCAGAGATTTCACCATCATAAATACTATCTTCAACAATCCACGCCCCACGCATCCACCAATCAGCGCATGATGTTGTGTAGAAGAAGTCTTCTTCTCCATTTTCATAAGTGATATATACTTGGGCACATAACTTTCGACTTCCCAACCAACCATGGCCAAGAATAATGCCTAAAGCGTTCTTCCCTTGTTTCAAACAATCTTCAAAACCGTAAACGTCATACAACACGGTTTTGTTGTAATCAGTTATGGGTGGGTTCAAAATTCCTTGAGAGACTTTATGACCATTTACATAAACTTCATGGCACCCAAGCCCGCAAATATAGATTCTAGCTTTTTGAACTTTAACACTTTTCTTAATTTCAAAATCTTTTCTAACTAATAATGCGCCACCCACTCTTGTAACTGGTGCGCCAATGAAATCTGCTATCCATTCTTTGTCATTTAATAATCCAGTTTCGAAAGAATTTATGGCACTTTTGCCGGCATTTGTTTCAATTTGATAGTAATATTGGCATCTACTAGACAGCTCTTTTCCTTGATAAATAATTCCGGCAGAAACATCAGAATTAACCAAACCAGAATCCCAAACATCAATTCTATTGGAAGCAAGATTCTCAGCGGAAGTCGCCACTAAAACACGATAGAAGGTTTGATGGAAATTATCGCCAATATAAGACCATGAGAATGAAGGAGTCTTGTCAGCAAGACCAATAGGATTAATTTGATAATCAACTTGAACATTAACTATTTTTACCATGACGAGCCCTCCTTAAAATCAAAACAAGAAAGAAAACACCACCGAGGAATAATAACGATGAGGCTATTATTAGAATTATTGGTAAGGTATTGTTAGTTTTTGTTTTAACAAAACCAACATTATCAAAATACAGAGTTCCGCCAGGGGCATTATCGTCAGTTGAGGAATACCAAATCTTTATTTTTTCAATAGATGCAATTGTCTTTTTAAATTCATCGTCAACCTTTATAGAATAGGAATGCGCTTCATTATTCCTTGCGCTTAAGCAGCATTCAATAATTTGATTTCCACTATAGAACCTAACTTTTACATTATGGGTAGATTTTTCATTATCGTTATTCTCAATAAAAAGAGAGAAGTTGAACGATTCTAAATTCTTTGTCTTTATTGGTTTTTCAAACTCTTTGCGAATACCTTTTTCCGCCATTCCTTTTCCGGATGTAGCAACGCTTTGATATTGAACCATTAAAATATTTGTTGTGTTAAGAGTTGATCCATCATCTTTAATAATTTCGCAACTTATTGCGTTATTATCTTTTAGCCAGCCGTTTGTGGTTTCGTTTTCAAAATCATCATTTGTGGAATTCTTATAGTCATCCACCAAAACCATTTCTTTATTCTTTTCTAAAATTCGATGCTCTAATTTGTTGGCATCAAAATTAGGTATCAATTCGGACCAAGAAGTCGGAATGGTATTTTGGGGTAATACTCTAATATATTTCAAATACGGAGTTGTATATTGCAAAGATAATGGGGTGTCAATGTATTTCATTACCTCCCACACAGGTTTCTTTTCATATGGTTCTTCTTCGCTATTTGTTTTTCTAAACCAAATACCAAGATTTTCTCCATCTTCATAACTCGAATCTATATGACGATGAATGACATATGATTTTGCACCATTAAATAAGAACATATAGTAAGAATAGGCGAACGACGCAGCCTGTTCATTTAAGGCTTGTTGAGAAATGTTTTCTGAAGCATATGTTCCTGTATGAGGGGTACCTGCACCATATTCAGTGATGTAATAGCAACGCTCCTTTCCTTCAAATCTGTTTTCATCCTTTTTTAGAAAGTTATATAAAACATCAATATTTAGAGGGGTTACTTTCGCGGCAGTCATTTCATCGTGACTGGACGCAACATAGTTCACATCATTCCAAAATGCTGCTTCACCAATCGCATTTGCACGATATGGATGATAAGCTAGTTGCCAATAATAATCGCCTTCAAGCTTTGAGGCTTTATTTAATTCAGTAAGAACATTTCTTGTTGTATAAGAACCATGCCCAACGAATGGACCATATGATTCGGCATCATAATTTAAATATTGAGTAGCGCAGTCCAAATTCCAGAAGTGAGAGGTACAGGCCAAAACATTAGCATATTGCCATATACTCTTAATGGAAATGTAGGCAATACGTAAAGCTCTTTCATATTGTCTAATGTATTCTTCTATAGGAAGATAGCCCATGTTGTTCCATTGGCAAGCACTTTCAATTTCATTACCAACAATAAAATTATCGACATGGCCATATAATCTATCTTCTCTGGTATATCTATCCGCTAAGAAAGAAGCTGTTGCGGCAAACAAATCTAAAGCTTTTATAGTTGTGGTATTAATACCAGTTAAATTCATTGGGAAATTATTTAATTTTGCATAATCAGGATGTAACAATATCGATTCGATACCGGTATTCTTGCCATAAATAAGGAAGGACAATGTCACACTCATGCCAGCGTTTGTCATATTAATGATTCTTTCATCTTGAATCTTTAATAGCTTTTGACTGAAATAATAAGATTTTCCATTATGGACATATTCAATAGAATCCTCAGTCTTCATGCCAAGTATTATTGTGTTAATATCCATACCAACCATGCTATGGCTGATGCCAAGCTTTTCGGCATCATCAGAATTCTTGACTTCCAATCCTTTAATGCTTTGCATTTCTTGGCGAGGATACGTTAATTTTGAGTCAAATGAGCGAACAAATGTGGCGGGAGCAACAATATCACCACCAGCGAGCATATTATCGATTACAGAGCCATTTTTCACTAAATAAAAGCGATCGTACGTTTTATCATGGCCGAGTTCTGATTCAATAGCGGAATAACGGTCGATGTTGATAATTCCAGTTTTAGAAACAGTAGCTTCAATATATCCTTTTTGATTCGGTGAATAATAGTTTCTATCTACATCATAGCCGTCATCTTGATTGTCATCTCCTTGACCATCGTAATATTTAATAAAAGATGTCGAAGAATGGTATTGATTAGCACGGAAACGCACCAATCTAACTTCACCATCAATCGCAGGAATGTTAACAGTAATCTTGTCGCCCTTGCTTTCTAAATAAAAGCCTTCCTCGTTAACGCTTGAATCTTCGGCTTTAACAAAATGGTTTGCCTTTTCCGGTTTAAAAAACACCAATGATAAATTAGTCAGCGAAATAAATGATAAAAGTAAAATCGCAATCTTTTTCATACTATAATTTCATCCCCGAAGCAAAATCTCCATTTATAAAGTACTTGAGTCCAACAATTGTAGTTACCACAAGTGGTAAACCACTACAGATATATAAAGCATAAGAAATACCTTCGTTGCTGTACTTGTTGGCTAAGTCTGTAGTCATATCTTTTAATAAAGGCATTAACATTTGTTTGGAAGAATCTTCAATCACAAGTGTTGGCCATAAATAATCGTTGTATTGTGCAGCAAAGATGCCAATGAATTGAATAATAATAATGGGAATACACAACGGAAGAGCAATTGTGAAATAAGCTCTTAAAGACGAAGCTCCATCAATTTGAGCGCTTTCAAACAACTCTTTTGGCTGTTGTTGCATAAACGTATAGAACAAGAAGAAAGAGCCCACTAAGTTAGAAGCAATACCCGGCAACAAAATTGCCCATCTTGTGTTATATAAGCCAAGCTGTTGAATATTAAGGAATGATGAAGTTAAAGTTAAAACGCCAGGTACCATCATTAAAATGATGATTGATCTGAATAAGAATGATTTAAACGGGAAATTAAAACGCACAAAAACAAAAGCTGATAAAGAGGAAATTAAGATGGCTACAACAGCGACAGCGATACCAATTAATATGCTATTAAGCATATTCTTATTCATAATCATCATGCTGAATCGATAGTTTTCAAAATGTAAGGATGTAGGTAACACCCAAATTCCTCTATCAAAATCAACCGCAGATTTCAGGGAGAGAATGATGGTTATAACTAAGGGAAATAATGTACAAGCAGAGAACAAAATCACCGCAAAAGAAATCGGTATCTGTTTACCATCAAATTTGCGTTTATTTCTTTTGATTGTCATAACGCCATACCCTCCTTTCTTCTAGTCCTAAATAAGAAGAACGAGACCCCAAATATCGCTATGAATAGCAAAACACCCATCGCACCAGCGACACCAGGATCATGGAATTTGTTTATATAATAGAAAAGTTCTAATGAAGGGGTATAGGTTGCTCCACCAGGTCCACCTTCTGTAGTCAGATACACTCTATTGAATTCTTGAATAGAAGATATGAATGCCACTACAAACAAAAATTTAAATTGGGGCATTAACATCGGTATATCAATGGCAAAGATTTTTCTTATTCCGGTATATCCTTCTAGTTTCCCGGCTTCATAATAGGAACGTGGAATAGATGTTAAACCACCATAAAGAATTAAATAGGACCCAACCCATGGGAAGCCAATCATAATGATGGAACCCAACGCTGTATCTGGGGATCCTAAAAAGTCGTGTTTTGCAAGGCTTTCCACCCCTATTGCACCAAAAAATGAATTTAACAAACCGTCAGTGCCATAAATGCCAAACCTCCAGATAAGCATCGATGCAACACCAGGAATAATACCGACGATATACATCAAAACCTTAGAGACATATTGGAATTTCTTGCTTACCAACGAAACGATTAATTCAGCGACAATAAGTGGTACCACTAAGGCTTTAAACAAATCAGTAACTAAGAAAATTAGCATGTTCTTTACACCAGACCAAAAATACGGATCTTGGAACACGGCTTTAAAATTATCGAAAAGTGTCCAATCAACAGGCACACCATTCTCATAGACACGAAAAGCCAAAGAAAAGCCCCAAACAACCGGGATATAAATAAATACAATTAAAAAGGCAAACATTGGAGCGAGCATTGCATAGCACTTCCAATTTTTCACAACTTTGCGAAGTGTATCTTTGGCCTTTTCGGAACCCTGACTGCTAAATGAAAGAATAAGGACGATAGTTAGAAAGAAAGCTGAGGCAATCAATAATCCAATGGCAACTGGAAATACAATTGAACAAACCGCAACTTTTACGCCTTTATTAAAGTCAATAACAAAGTTCTTCCCTGCTTTACTTGTAAAAACAGTCCCTGAAAGTGAAATTGTTAAGGTCTTTGCTTGAGCGACAGCACTTATTCTAAAATTGCCTTTTTCTTTAATGAGATATAATTTACCATCGTTTGTTAAAGCGACGACATGCTCACCATTAGAGGCAACTTTAAGAGAAGCGCTACCAGTTTTTAATTTATAGTCTTCTTTAAATTCTTGATTATAAATGGTTAATAAACCATTTTCAGATCCTACTACAAAACGATTATTACCATCTAAACAAAAACTAGAAATGGTTAGTGGGTGAGAGAATTCAAGTGTTGATTCAAGTTTTGAAACATTTTTGTCCAAACGATAAACATCACCACTATAATTTGCATAGTAACAGTCGCCCTCATTGTTAATAGAAATGTCTATCGGATTAGTTTCTAACATTAAATAGGAATAGTTCGAATCATCTAAAGAGGAAGAATATTCATATTGGAAAATATAATTTCTAGTGGCATTAATTTTAGAACATACTAAGAGTTTGTTTGAATTTATAGCAAAGGCATTAACAACATTAGGGGCAATAAAATCAAATACTTTTTCACTGCCATGATAAACGATTAATTCCTTGTTTTGCAAAGCCACACCAACATAGTTGTTGTTAGAATAGATGCCTGAAATAACATTATCGAAAGTTTCTTCTTTTACTTTATTGTTTTCTAAAGATTTTAGTGTGTTAGATCCTATATCGGAGTAATACAAAACATCTTCTGTAAAACCAGAAAGAGTGACATTCTTATCAAGTTCACTGATTTTATAATCGCTTTTTTTATTTTTAATGATTCCGCTTGTTAAAGAGGTTGCCCCAAAAAGAAGTGTCAAAGCACCACCAACAACGATTAATATTAACTTCTTTGAGAAACCTTTTTTCATAAATTCTAGAACGGGCTAACAGTAACATTGTCGTTATCAAGACAGTTACTACGATAACCTCTCATTTTTAAATATTTACTCATATTATTGATTAACGAATTTTGCATATCGGTAGCATACTTATCAATCGTGATATTTTGGATGACAAATAACTTTTCGGTAAGACTTTGGAAATCACGAGTGGATAATGGTTCATCATTAAGTCCTCTAGCAAAAAGCACTGCTGGATTGTCATCAGCAATACCCCTTAAATACATACCGCTTGATAAGTTTATAGATTCAGGAATAACCACATCCTTGATGTATGGTTTGCCTTTAATAGCAACACCAAGTTTTTCCATGGCTTTCATCTCAATATCTTGGCCAACTTTAGATGCCCAATACATCAAGAAATCCATCACCAATTCAGTTTGCTTTGTGGTCTTGTTAATCACACCATAATAGCCATGAGGGCCACCGATAGAACGAGTATAATTCACATCCGGTGCACCTTGTGGATAATCTGGATGAGATTCCATAGCTGGAAATTCAAAATATCCAACATCAAACATCGTTTCTGGAGATATTTCTTTTTTGTTTTTCCACATAACCAGCAAGCTAGTTTCATCTAATGTAATTGCGGCCTTGCCGTTCCAGAAATATGGAGATTTATCACTGGTAAAAGCATCGCCACAATATCTAGGAAAAACATCTCTAAAATTAGCGAGCATGTTTTTAAACTTCTCAGTATTAGGACCATAATTAGATTTCATAATGCCTTGAAGAAGTCTTAATTCATTCTTTGTATATCTTTGAGCATTGTCGTTAAACCACGCTAAATCGTTTCTTTCTTCTTCACTAAGTGAAGAATCATAATCTGATGGATATGGCTTATATTCCCAATCAGCATCAAAGAATTCATCGTAATTCCAATCACCGGGTTGGGTGTGAACGTCATTAGAAACACTTCTAAAATATTGATCGACATAAACTCTAAATAACCAACTCATCTGTCCAGACCAGAAAGAAGACGAAGAACCATCAATAGCTAAAGGAATGACATCACCGGATGGATACGTAGCTTCAATTTGTGATAATGCATTTTTGAAATCACTCCAAGTAACAATGGTCGATGCATCAATGCCCGCCTGTTGGAAGATTTGCTTATTATAAAATAAAGAGACTTGAGTAGATTTGAAGTTAAGTGAATAGATTTCTCCGTGAGAACCATTAGCGGTTAAAGCAATGGGTTCAAACCCGTCTCTCCATGGTGCATTATCAGCATATGGATTTTTCTTGCTTAAATATTGAGAAATATCCACAAACTTATTACTTCCAAAGTATTGAGATGCTAAATTATTGCGCACAATATCCGCTGTAATTGTGGTCATATCATTATTAGAAAGCATACTATTGAGCCATTCAGAATAAGATCCTGATGAACCACTGGGATCAATAGATACATTTACACGAGGGTTGATTTTGCGATATTCACTAACCACTGCTTCCAAAACTTCTTTTTCTTCAGTGGACATTGGAATAGCAATGGTTATTGACCCTTTCTTTTGTTCGCCTTGTTCGGATTCAGATGTTTTTTTGCCATTTCCACAACCCACTAAAAGAAGTGATGTCATTAAAAACAGGCCAAATTTACTTAGTTTTTTCATGTTTTTTCCTCCTCGTGATGATAAATATCAAAGCGGCAGTTAAGCAGAATGCCGTGGAGCAACCTAGGACAATATATAAAGGAATGTTTGGATCCGTTGCTTTTGTTGGTTGTTCATCAATTACTAATTTATTGATATTTACTGTCAATAATCCGTTATCATATTTCAAAATTAGCGTGGTATTTCCGTCAGGTAATGTATCTAGCCAATCTTGGTAGAAGGTAATAGTGCCACTATCATATTTGTAATTATCAGCAGTTATATAACCACCCTCTATCTCAATGAGTTTGCCCTTGTTTTCTGTAACGCTAATAGTCAGCGGTTCTTTGTTGTTTGGATTGTAATCAATTGATAAAACGGTTTGGCCATTAAATGAAGGTTTTAGAGAATTGACAATTTCAATCTCAAATACTGTTTCGCTATAGAAATCATCAGCATAATATGAAAGCAATGAGAACTGATATTTTCCTACTGTTAATGTTTGGAGAAAATCTTCATGGATAGTTACTTGGTTTCCGTTTATCTCATAATCAGAGACGGTGATGCCGTTTCCTTTCACTTCAAGTTTTTCGTGCGGTGGGACAACAAAACGATATGTTAGCGATTGAGGATTATTAATATCAAACGTTTGAATCCCACCTTCAATCTCTGGAGCGGTAGAATCCACAACTTTAATAATGATTGTTTCCGTACCTAGGGCGGTTTGAATCTCAAATTCGTGTTGTCCGTTATCTAATGTGGAAAGGAATTCTTTTCTGAAAACAATTCGTGAAGAAGTGATGCCATAATCAGAAGAGGTAATTCCGTTACCTATAATTGAAAGTACTGTGTCATTGTTCTTTAAATAATCAAATACACAATCATTGGGATGGTAAACATCAAATATTGAATTGTTATAATATAAATCGATTGTTTCGTTGTTTGATAACCTCAAAGGAACATATAGTAATTGATCGGTTTTGATTGCGATTCTATCAAAAGTGTCATCATATCCTTCTCTATAGAGAATTGCATCTGCAGGAATCATAATTCTCGCAGTGCCTTTCTTATAATCATAAGCAACCTGGAAGCCTGTTAAAGGAAGCATTTGAACATCATTCGCTAAATAGACATTTCTCACCACAGATGAGCCAATATAGACATTTAAATCTAATGTGTTCATAGAATTCTTATTAAGAATTAATAAATCGTTTAGTGGTTTAGAACCATTGTCTAATTTGATTCTAAACTCGGTGCCTTCTTGATCTTGCCAGAAGTGAGGGGTGAATAAACCATAGGCGAGGCCATTATCAAAATTGCTTCTTGTACACAATGTGGTTTCTTTAATCATTAATCCATTGATATAAATCTTTGTTGATTCTTCACCGATATCAAATGTAAATGTTTCATATCCTAAATCAGAACGTTTTAAGAACTCATGAGGTATTTGCTTATCAGGATCGGAATCAACCGCAGGTCTTCCAAAATAAGCGGAATTTAGATAGGTTCTACCCACACCAAAGACACCAAATAGCTCAGAGCATCCATATCCAGCATCGTAATACATCTTATAGTCATTATTGGATAATGTAAGCGCAAATGAGGAACCCGCTAATGTTGGAACAGAAATGAAATCAACGAAGAAAGTAATTGGTTTTGTAACATCTAAGGCATGTTTAACTTTCACACCACCAGCAAAATCAGCGGTTTTGGGCCTTACATAATTGACATTGACCCAACCATCATCATCAGAAGAAGTGATAACCGATCCGGTCGGTTCTTCCCACGTCAACATCGGAGTGAATGCGTCTTCATAATTGGTAAGAGATTCCCTAGAAACGAAAAGTGATAATTCACCATTATCAAACACGACTCTTAAAGGAGCGGCGTGTTGAGGGTCTAATCGATCTAAATATGTGGAACTGATAACCAACTTTTTAGTTTCCTTGTCAAAGGAATAATCTTGATTGGAAATGTTGTTGCCCATTAATTTATCAAACACACCATTATTGGTGTTAAATGACACTTCATAATTTCCAGAAATCGCGACATCATATTTCTTGGAAAGATTATTTAAATAATACGGTTTAGCAGAATTACTAATAGTAACGGAAATATTCACAACACCATTATCATATTTGACAACAAAGTTGTGTTCCCCATTAGTAAGGGATAACAAATGTGTTTTATCAAAGACGAGTAAGTCATTTCCATCAGTTCTATTAATCGAATAACTCTCCACGATCGCTTTGTTTTCTGTGATAGAAATAAAAGCGCCACCACGAGCATTTATATTAAAAGAAATTGTTTGTTCATCAGCGGTAGTTTTTTCAAATTCTAAGCTGCTAGCACCAATTAATTCTGGATACTCACCAGCAAAAACTACCAGTGTGATACTGAAAGAAAGGTTGTTGTGAGTTTGACCGTAAAAGGTATAGGTTCCGACCGTTAAGGAAGCGATATAAGAAGATTTAATGACAATATAATTTCTACTCGTATCATAATACCAATCATTTTGAGTGATAGAATTACCAGTTAACGAATTAATTGAGTCGTATTTAATGTTCACGGCATATTCAGCATCAGTTAAAGAATTGGCGTTTATTCTTTGTTCATTAACAAGAATCTCTGCTTGCTCAGAAGAAATAACATTGATAGTCAACGAGACACTACCAAAGGTAAAGTTTGCGGTTAAATTAATTACTTCTAATGGATTAAATTTAGATAAGAATTGGGACTTAATTGTTAATTCGTTATTATTCATCAAATAATCTGAATTAGAAATATCATGACCAGTCACTGAGATAAGTTGATTCTCTCTTAATACAAACTCAAAGGTAACATCATTGCCTAAGTAAGCATCATATTCTTTAACATTATTTATACACACCGGGGGAGTTGAATCTGAAATTTTAATTTCAAAATCAATACCTTCGGTAACATATAAAGAATAAGCTTTAAAGGTATGTGTTCCCACAGATAAAGTGGTTAAGTAACTGCCATTAATAATTATTTTTTCTTCAGAGGAATTGAAAGAATAATCCGTTGATTGAATATCATTTCCGACGATTTCACTAAATGAATCACCATTTTGATAAGCATCGATTGTTAATTGATTATCGGTATGTTTATCAAAATCAAAAGATGAACCAACTAGTTCCATTTCTGCTTTTTCGGCAACGACTAAAGTTGAAGAAGCATAATCACTACCAAAAATAGCATGTAATTCATATACACCTAAATTAACACTTTCTTTAATGAATTCTCCACTAATCGTAATTCTATCGTTTCCAAGCACATAATTGTCTGAGGGTATATTGTAATTTGCGGGGCCGGATAAGGTTAATGATGATACTGTTGCATGGCAATATTTGAAACCAAACGAGACATCTTGCTCACTGTTTTTGATTGTCGTTCTACGGCTATCAGTAAATGAGGCTTTGCCAACCCTAATTTTAGCCAAGAAATTTGCATTTGTTTCAAGTTGGAAAACAAGCCTTGCTCCAGCGGCATAAGCACTCTTTTTGACTTGAGAAGTAGTAATTAAATAACCATTGTAATAATACTTGGTTCCGGTGTCGGTGAAATCAATGTGGAAATGTTGATATCCTGAAGCATTGTCATGTCCAGGATCACCCCAATATCCCATAGTTTGAAAATTAACGCCGCCCCAATATCTCTGCATGATAATCCAGTCTTGGTGGTTGCCATTCGCATCATCCACGATGAAAGTGAATCTCACATCATCATTAATAAATTCAATATAAAAATCGACCGAATCATTTTCGACACCGCCATCATAGGTGAATGAGTCACCATAATTCATATTCAAAGAAACACCACCATCGGCAAGAGGAGTGAAGCTTGCACTAGAAGAACCAATGTTGCTAAAACCATTAACATCCCCATCAGCGCGGCTTAAAAAGCAATTTCTTTCAAAACCTAAAAGAGAAACCGCTAAAGCGATGGGTATTAATAATAAAGACAAAGTTCTCATGCGTTTCATTATTTAATGCTCCCTGAAATATGATATGTTCCAAACGGAATTGCATTTGTGTTTAAAGATTTATCATTAATCTTAATATTTTTTAAATCATCCAAATGTAACAAACCTTGACATGAGAATGGTATTTTTATTTCCAAGTCAACCTGATTGTTTTGTTTGATAAAGGATATAGAAGCTTGTCCAAAACATGTTTCTTTTGAAGCAAATGCTTTATTAATGTTTCCAGTTAAATATGGGTTGAGTTCAATTGTTCTATCCACACCCAAATGATTTAAGTCAAGACCAGCAACAAAACGATAGAACCACTCACAAACACTGCCAAGCATTGGATGATTGTGGGTAACACCATATCCTGTTTGTGGATAGCCATCACGCAATAAATAAGATGGACCATCTCTTTCTTCAAAGCCTTCCCATAGCGTTGTAGCGCCACGTTCAATCATGTATCCATAACTTGGATACGTTTTTCCAGTGATAATCTTTTCTAAAACATCTCTTCTTCCATATTTGGTGAGAATTTTAAACATTAAAGGTGTCCCAAAAATGCCTGTCTCAAGGTGATAATTTAAATCCTTTGCTATGTGTTCAATGCCTTTGTCTAAACACATTAACGATTCCTTGTCATCCAAGATTTCTAAATCCAAGCCAAAGAAACAAGCCCCCTTACCGCCTTTGCAGAATTCGTGGGTCTGATAATTATAATATCTATTCAAAAATACTTTAGTCTCAAATTTGAGAAGGGTGTTTAACCAATTTAAATCAGTGTTTTTACCAAGGATTTGCGCAATTTTGATAACTAATTGAATAGAAAGAATGAAGAAATAAGTATTAGCAAACGGAATATCCAAATCAATCAAAGTCGGATTGAACCATTCACCAATACACCATCCCTTTTCTTCTCTTACGATAATTCCATCACCATCATGTCTAGTGTTTAAGTATTTAATCCAATTAATCATTCCGTCATATCCCTTATCAAGGACGCTGACATCACCATAATAGAGATAATAAGAATACGGAACGATAATACAGCCACTACCAAAACCTGGACCGCCACCACCGGCCGCAAATGGAGCGGTATGAGGCATATATCCAGTAATGCTCTGTGCATCTCTAATATCTTTAATCCATTTCTTATAGGTTAGTCTCATGTCAAAAGCATACATAGCTGCCAACATGGAGACATGCCCATCTCCCAAGAATCCTCTTCTTTCTCTATGAGGACAATCCGTGGGAACGTTTCCGTGAAGATTGGAAAGTTGAGTGTATTTATAGTTTTGATAAATTTGATTGATGACAGGGTTGTCACAAGAAAAATCGCCATCAAACTTAACAAATGAATAAACAAACTTTGATTCGATATTAATAATGTCAAAATTATTATCTGCAACTATCTTTACATATCTATATCCGTGAATAGTGAATTCGGGAACAAAATGATCTTCGTTGCCACTTAAATAAAGTTCATCGGTCTGAATGTGGCCACCCCAACTAGAGCTATAGACATCAATATCACCATCCTTGGTTCTATTTTCACCATATACTAAGGTGACATGAGTCCCTTTTTTGCCTTTAATAACTAAGTCGAGAATACCAGAATGGTTTTGTCCAAAATCCACTAAACAACCATATTGGTTATAAAGTATTTGCTTTGCGGATATGATTTCACCACATTTATCAGATGGTTCTTTTTGCCACAAGAATTCACCCGGCAATTCCTTTAAAAGTTTGGGTGAAGACAACTCTTCTTTTTTAAATTCATCCCAACACAAACGATTGGGGATATTAAAATCAATTATCTCTCCAGTATATAGAGTGTTCTTTAAAAACCTAGTCCCCGCCACAAAAGTGTCTTGATCTGAAACAAATGACTCTTTTGTGCCATCTAAATATTCCACCCTCAACTCAAACAAGAGTCTGGGTTCGCCATAATAAAAATTTCCTTCATTGGGTTTTTCTCTGTTTTTATACCAACCATTTCCAACAATGAAAGCTAAGGAATTGTGGGCATCTAATAATTCCTTTACGTCATAGCAAAGATAGTAAGCGCTTTTTCTTGTTCCTATAGGAAATGTTTCGAACAGTCCGTCTAATGGCCTGTCTGTGTAATCCGATACTTGAGGCACAAAACCATCGCTTCCAACTCTTCTACCATTAATATAGGCAGCAAAATAACCAAGGCCAGAAACATATAGTCTTGCCCTAAATATAGTCTTATTGTTCAAATCAACTCTTTTTATAAATAATGGGGCAATATCAGAAATTTGCTTTCTGGTAATCCATCTCGCTTCAAAATCATCCTTAAGGAGCCCCTTAGAAAACTTACTGTATTCAACGTTGTTTCCACTTTTAATGGCAAATACATAATCTGTGTCCGATTTAAATATGTCTGATGAAACCAAAACAGAAGAAACTTTAAGATAATCAAACACTTCACTTTGATAAACATAATTGCCTTTTTCTAAATCCTGTTTAGTTTTGGCTATTAATAACTGATATGTAGTTTCTTCACCATTAGAGCCATCCATAGTAAAAGAAAAATCAAAAATTTCATCAGTTAATGAAATCGGCTCATAGCATCCGCACACTTTCAAATTATAGATTTTCATAATTAAAGGATCTCTGAAATGCTCTGTTCTAATGTTTTGACATTTTTATTATAAAATAACTTTTTTGTGCTTAACATTACATAAAATATATAAAAATATGCACTTTTGTTGTTTTTTGAACATTCAAAACATATACTTATTTATAAAGATGGAAGAGATATATAACTTTAATTTTATAATCCATGAGGCGAGCTATACAACCGTTGATAAGGAATGGGAACGTGTTGTTGCGGTTTATCCATACTATCGTATTTACTATGTAACTGATGGTTTTGCGGAAATCTTTTTTAAACAAGGTTCTATTGTTTTAGAACCGGGTTATCTTTATTTTTTGCCCGCTTTTACAGTAGTGAGATCTTATTTATATAAAAAAATGACCCACTACTATATGCACTTTATTCAAGAAGATGCTTTTTCCCCAAACAATTTGTTAAATTCATTTAAGTTCAAGCAAAAAATAAAAGCTGACAAGATGGTAGAAAGCGTCTTTAAAAAAGCAATGGCGCACAGATTTGGTGAAACAACAAAAGACAAACTTGTTTTAGACTCTTCACTTAAATACTTTTTGAGTCAATTAATAGATGAGAAAATTGAAAGAAACTATCCACAATGGGTGGAAGAAATCATCAATTATACAAAAGAACACATTTATGAAGGCCTAACAGTTAATCAGCTCGCAGAAATCGCTGGCTATGACCGAACCTATTTTTCAGTCATCTTTAAAAAACATTTTAAGCAATCTCCAAAGCAATACATTTTGAATGAAAAAATAAAAGCTGCTCAATTACTATTTACCAATGAAAAAATGTCTATTTCCGACATAGCAGAAAAGCTTTCTTTTCTTTCAGGAATGTACTTTTCTAGAATATTTAAAAAGAAGACGGGTTTAACGCCTTCTGATTACAAAAGAAAACTATCCAATTCTTAGTGAATATATTTTCTTTTTTTGTTTAGTTGTTTTAGAACTATTCAGGTTTCTTATCGAAATCTAAAGTGAGGTCATAGTCACCGAGCTTATGAACTTTGAAGCCGTTCTTTTTATATTCTTCGTAATCGAAGGCTTCTAATTCATCAATGGCTAACTTATGGAATTCATAGAAGTTATGCCACCATTCCCAACCGGAACCTAAGGAATTGGCTAAATAGGCATCAGCGATATCACAAGCTGTTTGAGGAGCAACATAGAAAGCACCCATTGCTAATACGTTAACACCATTACCGGTAATTGCCCTAATTGCTGCGGGAAGAGATTCTACAACACCGGCATGGACGTGTGGACATTTAGATGCGGCGATATGAATACCCATACCTGTACCACAGAAGACTAGCGCTCTTTCATAGTTGCCTTCGGCAATTTCGGCACCTACTCTTAAGCCGACACGATGGAACATTAAATCTGTGTCTTTAGGATCAGAATCTGCTTTGACACCTAAATCTAAGATTTGCCAGCCTTTCTTTCTTAAGTGTTCACAGACAACTTCCTTTAAAGGATAACCAGCGAAGTCTGCACCCACTACTAATTGTTTGTCTTTAACCATTTTCATAAATACTATTTACCTCCATTAGAAAATTAGTTTTGTTGTATCTATGTCAAACAAATGTAAATTGTTTAAATTGAACCCTAATTCAATTGTATCACCAATAGAAATTAAATCATTGTCACTAACTTTGCTAATCAAACGATGATTATCTAAAGCAAAGTGTACATAGTATTCTCTACCTAATAATTCAGATAATTCCACTTTGGTTTTGAAAGATTTAGAAAGGGTAATCTTCTTTGTGGTATCTTCTGGACGAACAACATCCTCAGGACGAATACCAATATTCACCATATGAACTTTACTCTTCACTGCTTCCTGATATTTAGCGAGTAATGGTTCTTCTTTTTCTAATTCTAACTTAACAAAGTTAAGATAATTGGAATCAGCATATAGTGAATCCTTTTCAACCTTTTCTTTATTAGCTTTTTTCTGAGCGAATTCTTCACCATTTTGAATCTCTTGTTTTAAGAATGCCACTCTTTCAGAAAGTCTATTGATTTCTGATTCATAAAATTCATCATGTTTTTTAACAAACTCTTTACTCAAAGCAATTGAATAAACATCTCCAATAGATAATTTGCCATTATCGTATTTGGCTTCAAAGATATTCATTGCGGGTGAACCGATGAAAGTGGCCACGAAGATATTCGCTGGATTATTGTAAATCTCTCTAGGAGTACCAATCTGTTGAATATAACCATCTTTCATGACAACGATACGATCCGCCATAGTCATAGCTTCTGTTTGGTCATGGGTAACATAGATTGTCGTAGACTTTAATTCGTTATGAAGTCTCACAATCTCACTTCTCATTTGCACTCTGAGTTTTGCATCTAAGTTAGATAATGGTTCATCCATTAAGAATAGATTACTATTTCTAACAATCGCTCTACCTAAAGCCACACGTTGGCATTGGCCACCAGATAAGGCGCTTGGCTTTCTATCTAAGTAATCAGTTAAGTCCAAAATCTTCGCTGCTTCTTCCACTCTCTTTTTAATCTCATCACGAGGGGTGTGTCTCATTCTTAGACCAAAGGCTAAATTGTCATAAACATTTAGATGTGGATATAAAGCATAGTTTTGGAAGACCATCGCAATATTCCTATCTTTGGGCTCTAAATCATTAGAATATTCACCATTGATATATAAATCACCATAGGTAATCTCTTCTAATCCCGCAATCATTCTTAACGTTGTGGATTTACCACATCCAGAAGGACCGACAAAGACGATAAATTCATTAGGCATGATATCAAGATTGAAATCATAGACAGCTTGCACGTGGTTGGGATAAATCTTATTGATGTTTCTTAAGGAAACGAAAGCACCTTCAGGAGCAATCTTATCTTCCTTTCTTAAAACATCGGCTTTTTTAAGCATCTCTTTATGAACGCGTTCACGTTCTTTTTGAAGGATTCTTTCTTCTTTGGTTTTTCTTTTAAATAACGCCATAACAATTATTCCTTCCTAGCTTTAATTCTATAAACACCAGAATCCACGCAAACATTTGCTGGAGACTTCTCTCCATTTAATTCTATCTCATCATAATCAAAGATGAGGTTTGCTTTTGTATTTGCGGGTATTTTGACTTCAAATTCTACGCAATTCCCTTGTTTTTTCCAATTTGAAACGATTTTGCCTTTAATTGAATCAAAAGAACATTCCACAAAATCCATATCTTCTGGAACATGTGGATGAATAGTGATTTCGTTCTTATATAAATCTTCATGAACGATACCACCTAAATAACGATAGAACATCGCATCATAACTACCAAACATCGGGTGATCAAAACTATCCATGATGTTGAACATCTCAAGTTCCCATCTCTCCCACACTGTGGTGGCACCATTCTTCACCATAAATCCCCATCCAGGATATTCTGGATTCTTTAAAGCTTTAAGTGCTAGATCGATATAGCCGTATTCACATAATAAATAGAAGACATGTCTATATCCTTGATTACCACATGTGAGGTGGTAATTATTTTTAATAATGTTATCCACCATATTCTGAACAACTTTCTTTTTGTTCTCTTCTGGACAGATACCAAGCGATACCGCAATTGCGTTCTCCGCTTGTCTATTAAGAGAATAATATCCCTCTTCGTGATAATACTTTTCGTTCAAGGACTTATCGCTCTCTTTGGCCATCTTCATATATTTCTCAGCATCTAATTTATGACCAGCAATATCCGCTAAACGGGATAAGACTTTTAAATGCCAATTCAAGAACATAGAAGAGATAAATATTGAATCAGAGAAACTGTCTTCTAATTTATCTGGATTTACCCAATCGGCATAATAGTAATAATCCATGACATAGTCATTCTGTCTAGTTAAGAGATAATCAACCCATCTCTTACACCATGGATACTGTTCTTTAACTAACTCTACATCGCCATATAAAACATAAGCGTGAAGCGCTAATAAAAGATATGACACACTAGTGGTATCTGCAGGTTGTCCACCGGTATAGAATGGCGCAGTATCACTAATTGCACCTTCTTCATTCATCGTTTGATTGATATCATTGCTGACCTTGCGATACATCGCGGAACAATCAAAGTTATAAACTTGTTGATAAGTTCTTGCGGATAAATCATTGAGCCAACCAAATCTCTCATCTCTTTGAGGGCAGTCAGTAAATATACTATGTACATTGTTTTCTTCTGTAACCTTCGCCATATGATGGAGTTGATTAATAACTTTATCAGAACAATGGAAATGTCCAGTCTGTCTTAAATTGGTGTGGATATGTTCTCCCACTATTTCTAAGATTTCTGCTTCACCATCAATGAGGGCTTCCACAAATTGGAATCCATGATAGGTAAATCTTGGAGCCCATTCTTCAATGCCTTCACCTTTTAAAATATATTTATCAATACATTTCGCACTTCTTAAATTCAACTGATTGGCATGACCATCTTTAGTAACACCTTCTGCGAACTTCAAAGTGATAGTTGTGCCTTCCTTACCTTTTACTCTAATTCGGGCCCATCCAGCGAGGTTTTGATGGAAATCGTAAACTATATCATTTTTGGAGAATTCCTTGTAAATCTCGCCTTTAAAGTCGCATAAATGTTCAATATCAGGGATTTGTTGTAACGTTTTCTTTCCCTTTTCTTCTTGAGTGAGGATGGTATACATCCAACCATTATCCCAAGCAGGAACAAATTCTCTACTTGTCCAGTTAGGGGCAGTGAGTTTTTCTAATCTCGCATCATAGGTTTCTCCACCATAAATACTATTCTCAATTGTGGGAGAACCAGAAGCCCACCAACCAAAGCAACAAGTGGAATGATCTTCATATTCTGTGCCATCTTCATATTCAATATAGAACTGGGCTAATAGTTTGCGATGACCAAACCAACCATAACCAACTTCCACACCGATGATGTTGCTCTTCTTCTCAGATAGAGCATCGGTGAAATTGTAAGCTTTATATAATAAAGTTTGATTATAATCAGTCACGCCAGGAGCTAATAAGGCTTTACCAATCTTCTTACCATTAACAAAGAATTCATGGTAACCAAGACCGATGATATACGCTCTGGCTTTTTTAATCTTTTTCTCTTCAAGTTTTAATTCTTTTCTGAAGAAAAGTGTTCCACCATTAAAGTTATTAGGAATGGACACCCATTTGCCCTTCCATTCCTCATCCTTCAAAGTGGTTTCAAAATGAGAAGTCTTTTCTGCCACTTCACCATTTTCGGCTTTGACAATCAATTTGACGAATACGTCATGGCGGGAAGGAATTTCCCTCCCACCATAGACGATATTAGTCTGTTCATTAGAAGTAATCTCTTTGGAGTCCCAATAATCACCATCATTATCACAAGTAGAACTTACAACAATGCGGTAAGATTGCTGTTTCAAAGAGGTTTCTGCCTCAAGGATCCACGAAAAGATAAATGGAGCCTCTAAACAAAATGGGTTCTCATTATTATTAATAATGAATGATGATATCTTGAACATAAGATTTACTCCTTTATGAAGTTATTATTTTTGTTTTCTCTTTTTAGAGATGAGTAATGCTGCACCCGCTAAAGTGATGACAGAAATAACCGCGCTAGCAGCGACGATGCTACCACCACAGCCCTTCTTGGCTGGAGCTTTAGCTTCGACGACTGTAATCTTTGCAGCCGCGCTATATTCTTTACCATCGATAGTAACGGTAATAACAACATTTTGTTCACCTAATTCCTCGGTGTTCAAACCAGTGATAGTCGCACCAGTTAAACTGACTTTTTCACCTTGTTTGCCACTAGCCCAAACGAAGTAAGCTTCAACTTGAGATAAATCAACATCTGCTAAAGCAGTACCTTGTTTCACTTCGATAGCACCACGGATTTCAATACCAGTGATGACATCGCTAACGGTAACGGCGATTGTGCCTGTCTTAGTTTCTTGACCTTCTTCACTTAATGTGACGGTGATGTTACATGTACCTTCACCAACACCCTTAATGACACCATTTGGAGAAACGGTAGCCACTGCTTCATTGCTAGAAGCATAAGTGAATTTACCGGTTGTGGCGTTGGTAGGAACTCTTGTCGCACCAGCGGAAACGCTTTCACCGACATTGATAGCAATTGTGTCGGAACCTAATTCCATGTCAGTATATGGAACATATAAGCCCCAAACGTTGCCATCATATCTGTAGGTGATTTGATCGACGACATAACCTTCGATAATGGCTTCACCAGTACCCGCAATTGGGGAACCTTGTCCACCGGCATCAAAGATGTTACCAGTCCATTTATATAATGGAGTGTTGGCATCGATGGTAATCATGTCGCCTGCTAAGTAGTAATCATTGTAATTGTCGACATCTAATGTCACTGGATTACCTTGATCATCTTTAAATTGTGGGAATAAAGCGAGGTTTTCTGCTAAGAAGTAGAAACCTAATTGAATGGTTGTACCATCTTTTCTGGTGTAGTGAACTTTGTTCGCATAATCAGTTAATGGGATAAAGTCATTATTTGTGAAGTTCGCTTTATTAGTGGAAGTATTGGTAAATTGAATGAATGTTGAATAAGCAAACCAGTCAACGATACCGACTTCGTGAACTTTTTGATCGTATAAGCTATAGACATTCACAGTGATAGATGTTTCATATTCAACACCTTCAATAGTGACTGTCACGCCTAATTCCACTTCACCCTCTTCGGAAGTATCTAGAGCATCTAAGACAACCGCGGAAGCAGGAACTTGCATATCCGCACTTGTGCTGTCATCTTCAAACACAAACTTAACAGTTGTGAGGTTTGGATGGAATTCTGCTGGATCAGAATTTAATAAAACGGAATAGTAGTTATAAACACCAACGAGTTGAATACCTTTAATTTCTTTAGCAGGTAAAACTCTGACGTTTAATGCTTTGCTAACTGAACCAACGGTTGCAGTAATAACAGCTTCACCTTCGGCAACACCGGTGACAACACCAGCGGCACTAACGGTAGCAACTTCTTCAGCAGAGGAAGAATATGTAGGTGTTGCATAGGTTCCTTCTGGAGTTAAGACGACTTCTGTCGCAGCGGCTTCACCAACGGAAATCATAGTTTTTCCAGTAAATGTGAAGTCTGTTGGTTCACCAACATATTTATGATAGGCAGCGCCGTCAAAGACGAATTTAAGATCGGTCTTTAAGATATGGGTAATAATGTATTCTCCATCACCACCAGGAGCAAAGTTATTAACTGTGCCACTATATTGATAGTTTGGGGTTCCTTCTTTAATGGTAATTGTGTCACCAGCTTTCACGGCAGGGACATCATCTTTGAACCAGAATTCTAATCTACCACCACCTAGTTGGGTGACTTGTTTTAAAACATTATTAGTATTATTGATGTAGAAAAGTTCGTTGATGACCGCTAATTCAGTCGCGGATAATGACACATAATGGCCAATATCTGGAATATTGTTAAAAACAATATAGAAGTTGCTTTGCCATGGAGAATTGTTGCCAAATGAAAACCCTTCTGTATATTCAAATGTGGCTTCTGGATAGTAAACATCCCAGTAAGCGCCAGTAACACCGTTTTCTAAATTACATTCAAATGTAACTGCTTTGGTAATTTTGTATTTATTTCCCTTAGAATCAACAAATTCTAAACCGGCTTCAAAACTTAATTTGTAACCTTTGTAATCACATCCATTGCCTCTGTCGATGCAGAGTTGGTTTCCAACTTCTTCGACCAATGGTAATGTAACTTCTGTACCTTGGGCATTAAATAAGTGGGCTTTACCGCCTAAATCAACTGCTTTCCAATAATCACAATCGAGGTATGGAGTAAATTCCACTGCAATACCTAAACCAGCAAAACTAGCAATGTTTTGGTTAGAAACGCCGCTAACTGCAACGGGTGTGGCATCTTGTTCGACAACTTTGGTCCAATAAGCACCAGTAACACCGTTTTCTAAATTACATACAAATGTGGCACCTTCATTAAGTGCATATCTGTTTCCTTTAGAGTCAACGAAAGATAAATCGGCATCAAAAACTATTTTGTAACCGTTATAATTGCAGCCGTTACCTCTATCAATACAAAGCTGTTGGCCAACCTCTTCAACTTTTGGTAATGTGACTTCTGCTTCTGTGGCGTCATACAAATGAATTTTGCCGCCAACATTGACTTCTGCCCAATAATCACAATCGAGGTATGGATTAAACTCAACAGAAATACCATTGCCAGCAAAGCCAGCAATATTTTGGTTTGCAACCGCGCTAACTGATACTAAGTTAATGGCACTAGATTCCCAGTAATAACCTGTAGATCCATTAGCACCATAACAATAGAATGTTTTTTCAGCGGTGTTCGTCCAGGTGTTACCGGTTGAGAGGGTGAATGATAAATCGGCATCAAATTTAATAGAATAACCATAGAAATCTGTTCCACCGTTTCTACCGATACAAAGTTGTTGCCCAACTTCTTCGACTGTTGGCAATGTGACTTCTGTGCCTGTCGCATCATACAAGTGTATTTTGTTATTAACATTAACAGGTTGCCAATAATCAGCATCTAAGTATGGGCTAAATTCAACGGAAATGCCTAAGCCAGCAAAACCAGCAATATTTTGGTTAGCTACTGCCGCAACTTCAAAGGTTTTGTTTTCAGCTTTCGCCATTTTCATTGATTCTTGCGCTACCGCGGGAACTGCAGATATTGCTAGTCCGAATAGAGCAAGTGATAAATAAAATCCTTTTTTAATCATGCTTTAACTCCTTTCTAAAAAATGGTTTTATTTAGTTTTTTAATTTCTCTTTTCAATTTTTGATGTATATACCGCTCCTTTCTCATCTACGAGAGAGGCGTAGTAAAAATTAGCCCCTTCTCTAATTTTTGTTTCTATTATTGTTGTGGTTACTAAATTAGATGCATCCAAAGTAGATGATCTCCAAGATGTATCTTTATTAACCACCTCATCCATTGTGAAGAAAATCTCTCCCTCTAATATCTTTCTTCCTTCAGGAATGGTTATGGAAAGATGACCTTCATCAATGAATGTAATTTTTAATTTTTCTTTCTTTGCTAGGACATTGTCCGCAAATAAGAATTGTTCCACTCTATCCAAAGCGTGGGCATGACTATGTAATAGTCTATTAATAACTGCTAAGTAGCCATTCTTCATAGAAGGAACTACTAGAGAAGCAGAATTGATGTTTGAGTATTGATCAGCATTACTACCGATGTATAAAAATGGAGTGTTCACATATTTTAGTGGTTCAGCATTATCAAATGGTTCAAAGCTACGATGAGATTCGAGATAGGTTTTAATAGGAGCGCTATCATCTAACATGTCTGTCATGCAATAGAATGGAATAGCAAAGGCAAACCTATCATCATATCCAGAGATAATGGAGGTAATATATCCACCCCAAGAAACTCCGCATACGCCAATCTTATAAGGATTTACACCCGCAAAATGATGGAGGAAAGAATTGGCGATAATCGAGGTACGACAAGCATAATGCAACCATGTCAAAGTGACATCCTCATTTTCATCGCCGAGATTTTGATTGTGAGGTGCTGTATAGGTAGACGCATGATATAAATTTGCAGGGCCATCACCAATGGTTCCGGTCTTGTTTGGAACATGTCCTTCTAAATCAATCGCTAAAGCGACATAGCCTCTTTCTTTCCAAGCATTAACCCATTCATAATAAGCGGTACCTCCGCCACCATGGAGTAATAACACTGCGGGTTTATCTTTGAGTTCGCCTTCCGGCAAACCTAAGTAGGCGAAAGCATAGCTTTCATGACCGTTATAATCACTTCTAATATATAAAGCTTTGCATCCTTGATTATCTAATTCTTCATCAAAGAAATATTCTGGCTCTTGCCAATAAGACGTATCAAAAGGAACGGCATCTATCTCTTTATAAACTGGCTCGTTATGCATAATTCTTGTCTCCTCTTCTTCACTGCTACTACTGGGTTGAGAATTGGATGAATTTCCACCCTTACCTGAGGTAGAACAGGCAGCGAGCAATAATCCGACAAATAAAAGTCCCCATCTTTTAATAGCCATAATGTAATCTCCCTATCGGCATAGAATCACCAGAGATGTAATAATCCATCACATCTTCAGGATGGGTGATGTTATCAGTAATCTTGAATTCGATATCCACGGTATCATTTGCCTCGATTAATGAACGTGGTATCGCTAATTGCATAACCTTACCATTGATAGCGATGTCGGCCTCACCAACCTTAGTGAAGTTATACCCACCATCGCATCTTTCTACGCTTGCTTTATCGGCGTTCGCGCTTCTATTGATGACATAGTTAAATCCCATGAAGTTGTTGTTAGAATCTTTAGTTTTGATAAAGACATTCATGAAGTTCAAATCGTTATTATCTCTTAATGTAATGTCTTCCAAACATTCAATGTAGAAATATAAATTTGATGCAGAATGTGCCACTTTTGCAGCGGAAATGTCATTTCTGGCGCTATTATCGGTATAACGTAAGCCATTAACTGCGCCTTCAAAATCTCTATTGATTGCGTCATGTGATAGATCGGAATAACCCTTAATCACACTCCAAAGTGGAGAGACACCATTTTTGATATCGATGTTATAGGAAGACTTTTTATATTTCACAAATGGTTCATATTTAAAATCACGAACGTTCTTGATTAGTTGAAGGAGATAATTATCGTTATATCCGCCTTTCATCATCTCGATATCACGAGAGTATTCGTAATTATAGACATCCACCATATGCCATGAATCACTACCTACATAGCTCTTGATAGCCATCCATTCATTGAAGGAACACACTAAAGCATTAGTGACGTTATAATGGTCATCTAATGCGGTATCCCACATCTGTTGGAAACTCAAGCCTTCATCGATATCACCTTCGATATGACCGGTCTTATTGTTATAGCCTCTAGAACATTCTGGGTCTTTATAAGAAACAGAAATGCGAGAATGAGAATGCTGCGCCACTGGAACGGCAATAGAGCCATTATGGATTCTTTGAGGATAATCCCAACTCATCCAAGGAATGGAATTATCATTATGGTTACCATTAGGCCATTCAGATTCTCTGACATCGAAGAATTCACACATTTCTTCATCTACGAAATTATCCCAACCAGGATAATACTTGGTTTGATCTGACGCCCCATTATTATTGACAGTAATACCGATGATTAATGGTTTTCCGTTAGGAGCAAACCAAAGGTTTGAATACTTATCAAATTGATAGAATTTATAATATAAGTCTCTTACTGTATCACCAGAATAAGAGTTCGTGTAGAAAGTCACTTTAGGAATATTCTTTCCTTCTTGATGCCAGGTATTTAATAAGTCTAATAAAGTGGTAATTGAATCTTGGTAGACCACTCTATTGGTCATATCGATACAGATATAATCAATACCTGCTGCTCTAAAGAGTTCCATATGTCTAGTTAAAACCCATGGATCTCTGGTGTTGTAATAACCATATAGAGGTTCTCCCCAGAAATGGAATTCGTTCATACGAGAATATTCACTATCTTCTGTGGTATATAGATGCGCTCTACCTTCTTCAGTAGATTCCAAAGAAGTAATGTTATAAATCGCTGTTTGTTGGCTCTTATGTTGTCCTAACCACATGGAATAGAAGAGACCCACATATTTTGTGGATTTTTTAGGACCATCCACTCTTTCAATGACTCTTCCGACTTCGTCTTCGCCGCATAAGTTATAAAGGGAATAATCTTCCATCGATAAATTACGGTTATCTTCTTCGCCATCTTTTGGACCAGATTGTGAACTACTAGAAGCAACACCACTTCCAGTACAGCAAGTTAAAGAAGCAACAACTAAAAAAAAGGGAACTAAATACTTCTTATTAATAGCCATAAGTATAACTTAACCTCCCTATTGGAGCGCAGTCGCCTGAGACATAATAATCTTGGATATCACTTTGTTCTTGGATGTTATCACAAACTTTAATACCCACTTCAAAATGCTTGGCGTCTCTATTAATCGCACTAAGTGGAATTGAATATTGAATAACGTTATTTTGATAAGCCACATCACCTTGGCCAACTTCAGATGGTCTAAAGTCTTTATTCAATTTTTCAATTGAGGCTTTACCATTTTCTCTACTTCTATTGATGATATAGCTAAAGCTAGCGAACGAATCTTCATTATCTCCGATAGAAATCATGACGTTCATCCAAGCTTTATCAGTAGAAATTGGTTCAGTGATGTCATCTTTAGTTTCAACACGGATATAGAAATTGTTTTCATCATGAGTCACATATGTGTTGACGATGTCATTTCTATTCGTGGTGTCATAATATCTATCCATTCTATCCGCACGATAGAAATCTCTTTCCATGGCGTCGCCTTCAAAGTCCTTATAAAGGGCTTTCACGCCTTCCCATTGACTTGCTTCAAAGTTATTTACATCAATCGTATGAGTTTCATATTTATAATGAACTGGTTCAGTAAAGGCATATTTTTTAATATTTCTAGAGAATTGGAGATAGAAATTATCACCATATCCACCTTTCATCATTTCCATATCACGGGAATATAATTCATTGAATGTATCAACGAAGAAGACTTGGTCTTCTCCATCCACCATCTTCTGGGCAATCCATTCATTCCATCCAGTAACAAAGACATTATTGATACTGTCATAATTATCAAAGA
The DNA here is from genome assembly GCA_045130875.1 of Bacilli bacterium. GTDB lineage: Bacteria > Bacillota_I > Bacilli_A > RFN20 > CAG-826 > RUG13091. The sequence continues at coordinate 119,105 of JBGUQI010000011.1, forward strand.
CAGTTTTCCATTGTCCTTCGACATTCGTGCCCATTCTCGCGGAAGCTTCATCATTTTGGAAAGTCGTATAGTTAAATCCACGACCATGATTAGTGCCACTTCCTTCAGACATTCTCATACCTGGGTGTTGGGCTAAAGAAACGGATATCGTTCCACTGTAATTTAACTGTGGGTAATCCCAATCCATCCAAGGGAATCCTTCTCTTCTATTGAATCTATTGGCGTCAGGCCATTGAGATTCTCTGATATAGAAGAAACTACTGATTTCATTAAATTCTTCTTCGGTACAAACACGATACAAATCATCAGCTTGTCCGATGATTAATGGGTGTTCACCATCCATCCTGTACCAGAGGCTAGAGTAACGATCGTTCTTGTAGAATAAGTCGTAACATCTCTTCATCGTCTGCCCACTGGCGGAATTGGTGTAAAACGCCACTTTAGGGACGTTAAATCCCTGTTGTTGATATTTATCTAAAACCGCGAATATCGCGTTGATAGCGTCGGTATAAATAACGGTATTGGTCAAATCGTAGACCAAGTAGTCGACACCCGCCATTGTGAAGAGTTCAACATGACGAGTAATAACCCATGGATCGGAGGAATGATAATAACCATATAATGGCTGTCCCCAATGATGGAACGCCTTGATTGGTGAGCTATCGTTACCTTGGGGATCCCATAATGATTCGGGGTCATTTTCTAGTAATTGTGTAATATCAAAGATACCGGTGTTATGAGTGCCATGCCATACATGGTAGAAGACACCGACTTTCTTATCTTCTTTTCTTAAATCACCAATTGTGGTGACTCTTCCATATTCATCGATACCAGCGATGTTATTGACGGTATATTCTTGAGGGGTGATGTCTCTTTCATCATCCACACGGATAATGGGTTGTTCAGAACTGCTATTATTTTGTTTCTTGCTATTGCAAGCGGACAAAACCATCGGGATGATAAAGGCAATCAATAACTTTCGACTAAACATAAATCATTATCCTTTCTTTCCGGTTGTCAAAACACCATCGGTGAGTTGTTTTTGGAATATGCCAAATACCACAGCGGGAACGATGGTCATAAAGACACCTGCCGCCATACGGATATGAGCCATCTGGGCAGCAGCATCGCCTTCTGTGGAATTTAAGAATACGTAGTATGCTAAAGTTCTCGGTGCGCTATCACTGGTTAAATAGACTAATGGTCCATAGAAATCGCCCCAGTTAGTCATAAGGATAGTCACTGCAATATAAATTAAGATTGGTTTACAGTTCGGTAAGATGATGTGCCAATAAATCTTCCACATCGAAGCTCCATCAGCTTTCGCGGCATCAATCATATTGTTGGGAATACCCAACATATATTGTCTTAATAAGAAGATGTAAACCGCACCACCACCAAATAAGTTTGGAATAGTTAAAGGTAATAATGTATCAATCCAATGCCATCTCGCATACATCACATATAACGGGATTTGTGTGGCCACTGCGGGAAGCATCATTGTGAACATCATCAAGATAAACATTACTCTCTTACCAACCCACTCTAACTTAGCGAATGAGAAGGCAATTAATGAGGCTGATAAAAGTGTGGCAATAATGTTAAATCCAATAATAATGCATGTATTTCCCAGGGCTTTTAAGTAATTTTCATTAGTAAATATAGATAAATAGTTATTAAATTGAGGAACCGCAGGAAGGATGGGAACATTAGGATCGATGACTTCATTTGAACTCATCAAGGACTTAGAAACCATGTAGAAATATGGGAACACTAAAACCATTCCCGCTAGAGCCATGATGAGTAAGAAGATAAACACCTTACTCTTATTCCACATACGGGTCATATTACTTCTACGACGCGCTTTTTGTGCTAATGATGACATTGCCATACTAAGCGTCCTCCTGGTAATAAACCCATTTACTGGAGATAAACATAATGCCTGTCAAAATTGCGATGACAAGGAATAATAACCACGACAAGGCCGCGGCATATCCGATGTTGCCATTTCTAAAGGCTTCCCAATACACTTTGACACCATATAGATATAAGGAGTCACCTTCACCACGACCATAACGTGAGGCGAATGTCAAAGTGCCATTATATTGCAAGGTTCCAATGACCGACATAATCATGTTATAGAAGATCATTGGTGTGGATAATGGGAGAGTAATATGGATGAATCTCTGGAAGGCATTAGAACCTTCAATCTTCGCGGATTCATATAATGAATTAGGAATATTCTTAAAGGCACTGAGCCATAAGACCATGCCTCCACCGATACCCCAGGTATTCATGAAAATTAAGGAAACCATCGCTGTTTCTGCCGCCCCGAAGAAGGGGAACTTTTGGAATCCTAACATGACGAGGAATTTATTGAATACACCATAGGTCTCATTGGTTAAATCTTTCCAGAGCAAACCATTGACGACAGCAGGGATAACGACTGGCAAATAGTAAAGGATTCTAAAGAATCCTGTGAATTTAAATTTCTGATTCACCAATAGAGCTAAAAAATAGGAAAGCACGATATTAAGTGGAACGGAAATAACAGCATATAAAATGGTATTTCTCGCCACTATCGGCATGCTTCTATCAGTGAATATTCTGAGATAATTGCCGAAGCCCACAAATTCAGCACTGAAGTCCGCGGCAATATCATAGAGAGAATAGTAAAGAGAAAGGAACATCGGCACAAAAGTAAAGACCGCTAAGCCAATCATCAAAGGAAGGTTGAACAACCAGCCTACGTAATTGCGCTTTAAGAATTTGACAAACTTATTCTGCGGTTTGTACTTGCGCACTTTCTTCTGTTCTTTTTGCTCTCCGCTAATTTCCATTTTTTATAGTTTTGCTAAAGCATCCTCTAAATCTAAGACACAAGTTTCAATCGCTTTATCGATTGTTTTACTTCTCTTTAAGGTGTTGGAGAATAAATCTTTGAAAGCCATATCTAAGTCGCCTTTAATCTTTGGGTCAACGTAACTTAAGAATTCAGGAACGATTTTATATTCTGGACCATATGTATATGCGGCTAAGTTAAAATCGGTATAGCCTTCACCCCATTTAGAGGTGCGATAATCTTGTAAATCCTTGCGGATGGATGGTAATTGTAATCCACCTTCCGCGAGTTTTTCTTGGCCTTCTTTGCTCATCATATAGCTGAGGAACTGCCAGGCTGCGGCTTTTTCTTTGGAGTTTCTGTTAATCGCATAACCCGCGATACCAGAACCAATTTTGGGAGCACTCTTGGCGTTGATTAATGGGAAGGAAACTAAGTCGATATTGTTCTTTAATTCTCTTCTTTCCGCAAACAAGGAGAAGGATGCGGATTGGAATAAGAATGGAGCGGTACCAACTTCGAAGGAGTTACCAGGGGTGACACCGTCTTCGACGATGTATTTGTTTTCCATCATGCTCTTAACCATAGTTAAGCATTGTCTGGTTTCTTCACAATCAATTGCGATTCTCCCGTCTTTGGTTAACACATCAGCACCATAGGATCTTAAGATTGGATAGTTACAGGATAACCATGTGGTTAAGTTTGCATCGCAGCAATACCAGTCACTCTTACCTTTACCATCAAGATAAGCACGATATTGTGCCATCACATTCATAAAGGTATCCCAAGACCAACCATCTTGGATGACGGACATATCGATACCTGCTTGACCTAATAACTTCTTGTTATAGAAAGTCACAACAGTATCACAAGAACGAGGAATCAAATAATGTTTGCCTTCCATCGCACCCATATCGATAAAGCTGGTAATGAAGTCTTCTTGCATATTGAAGACGCCGGCTTTTTCACTATTCTTGAAATAGGCATCTAATGGTTCGGCAATCTTCGCGGACACTAAATAATAGAAGTCTGGGGAGTTAGACCAAACGATATCTGGTAATGTTCCAGCGAGGTTTTGATTTCTCACTGTGGATTCCCAGTTATTGACCGAAACATATGATTTTTCAAATGTAATATTGGGGAAATGCTCGCTAAATCCCGCAATACAGCTATCAATCATCGTGGTTTCATTACTGTTACCTTGAGGGATTAATAGTCTCAATTTGCAGGAATATTCAGGGTCAATAGTAATTTCACCCTCACCTTCATAACTTGAGTCATCACTCTTGGGTTTGAAATCGGTGTTAAGACAGCCAGTCAACATAACGGTGACTGCTGCTAACGATAGACCTAACAAAACTTTCTTTTTCATGTGTCATCCTCCTTAATATTTGACAATGGTAGAAAGAATAGACTGCAAATAAATACGACTGGCATAGTCATTGACATGGTTAATGCCATTCGCAGTCATGTCTTGGTATTTTTTGTTTTTATATAGTTCTTTAGAAACATTAAAGACATCCACTAAAGCGGTGCCTTGAATAGAATTGGTAATTTCTCTTTTAATCTTGTTGATGTAACTATCAACTTTTTCATAATCATAAATCATGGGGTTAGGTCCAAAGGGTGTAAGGATTAAGAATTCACAATCTGGACATCTATTTCTCACTTCTAAAACGAGGGAAACCATATTATCTATAAAAGAATTAGGACTCACGCCTGCGCCTAAATCATTAATTCCAAAATGAATAATTAATAAATCAGGATTCTCTTGTGAAACATTATAGATTTGGGTGTTATTACATCCCCAAGATGATTGAGTGCCACCCACAGAGAGGTTTGCGCCAGTGATATGAGATTCAAGCTTTTCATTTAGATATGAAATACTCATATTGAAGAATGTTTCCATAAATGGTTCATGATTAAATTTCTTAGAAGAAGAACAACCTTCTAATACAGAATCGCCAAGACCAACAATTTTAATGTCTTGGTTATTAGCTAATTTATTTTTTAATTTAGGTAAAGTTTCTAATTGATTGTCAGGGAAGGACGCTAAAGTATCCACGATTTCTCTAATGTCGTAGACATAAGAAACCTGGATTTGGTGACCATAATATAAATCGGATTCGGTATAATAAGCCGGTCCCATTTGCACACAGTCAGTGGAAATATTAGAAATAGAACTCACTAATCGATATCCATCAGGAAGGTATTCACCTTTTAAAGTGGAATCTTCTAGATAGGGCATTGTTGAATTTTCAGTACGAATAATTGTCTTGCCATCTAATGTATAATCGGTTCCTTCCACATAGTTGTGGGTTTTAAGAGTAAAGTCTTTAATCGCCAAAATCTTCAGAGGAGTATAAGCGAGTTTTCCAGAGATAACTCCCGTCTCGCTATCTTTGGATAATAGAACTGTCTCGTTATAGATGACATTCCCTTTCCAAAAAGGATCGGATATTTGCTTATCTTCAAAGGAATAAGCTAGACTATCATAATCCTCTACATAATTAGGAAATTTAGTTAAATCAATCTCTTGTTCTTCGCTTTTGCTCTCATCTTTGGATGATGAATCTGGTTTTGTGTGGGTACAGGAAACACACAAAAACAAACAGACAGGCAACAAAAAATTACAAATTTTTCGCATAAAAGAAGTTCTCCTACTCTTAAAATTACATAAGCGCACACAAAAATAAACATAGAAAAAGTAAAATAAATCATTTTTTATAAGAATTTTATAAATTTTGATTATAATGTAGATATAGGTATTATTATGAATAGTGAGTCACTAGGAATTGCTTTATATCAAACCAATAATATTGAAGATCCCTCAAAGGTCATTCAGTTAGGTTATCATACCCACAACACCATTGAGTTTTCTTATATCCATTCAGGAACGATTGATTTTTGGTATCAAGGAAAAGATAAAGAAATTAAACAAACAATCCTAAAGAATCAAATGATTATCATTTTTCCTAATGTCAGTCACCGCTTTGATATCAATAATTCATTAATCAGTATTGGTATGGAACTATGCTTACCTAATTATGAAAGTGACATCTACTCATTTTTAAATCAATCACCATTCATCCATGAATTCTTAAACGACTATTCCTTCAGTATAAACAACCCTTTTATCATTATTAATGATAGCGAAAATCTGTTCACATCTCTTCTGGAGATGAAAAGATATTCCAAATTCAATGATTTAACCGATATAGAAAAAGAGAAATTCCAACTTAAATTAAAAAGTCTTCTTTTAGATATCGTTCAGTGCGAGAAGATTTCTCCCACACAAAAGAAATCTAACTTTATTATCAATAAATCCTTGGGTTACATTGAAAGAAACTATTTTAGAGACATTAAAGCTCCCGATGTATCCGCTGCCGTAGGTGTATCTTATTCATATTTAAGGAATCTATATCAAACCATATTACATACAAGCATTAATGACGCGATCAACAAAAGTAGAATCGAAAAGGCTAAAGATTTAATTAAAAGTGGACTACCTTTAAAGACCGTCAGTGAACAAGTAGGATTTAAAACCCAACAACATTTTGATAAAGTCTTCAAAAAGTTTGAAAAGACATCCCCCACTGATTTTAAAAAGAATGTCAAAATCGATACAAATAGATATTTTGTGGTTAATAAACCAAATCTATATGATTTTTAAAAATTACATTTATAATAATGTTATAAAAAAGGAGACAAATTATGGAAAAAGCTTCAAAAGTTATGTATAGCATTGCCAACTTCTTTACCTGGATTCTTGTTATCTTCTGTATCGCTGGTATCGTGTTCTCTAGCCTTCAAATGGCAGGCAAATTAGTGGAATGGGGCTGGACAGGCGAAGACACAAATCCATTCTTTGGCATGGGTTCATTAATCACCTTAATCTTCCTTCTCATCGTTTCATTAATCACGATTGCGATGGTCAGGAGAGCGAAAGCCAGTGATAGTTCCAAAGCTTGGGATGTCTTATTCCTCATCTTAGGCCTCGTCGGTGGCAATATCTTCTATACCTTAGGTGGATTATTTGGTTTAATCGCCGTCAGAAGATAGTATAAAAAATTAAATATTTAAGAATAAGGGCTTTGTGCCCTTTTTCTATTACCTTGAAACAATTACAATAAATAAAGAGAAAAGAGATATTTGTTATGAATAAAGGTTTTATCACTATTCCCACTGACGCTGATTTCGTGGAAGAAACCAAAAAATATATAAAGATGTGGGGTGCCGATGCAGTTAGAGACTGCGATGGTGTTTCTCTCCCTAAAAACGTTCAAGATTTTAACTGTGAAGTATACAAAGCTTACTTCATCGTTAGAGAAGATCATGAATACGCTAAGAAGCATCATGAATATCTTCAAAATGTCGCTTTGATAACCGATAGATATACCGCTTTAGAAGATGAATTAAGAATTGACCTTTTAAAGAATATCTTTAAAGACTCCATTGAAGTCAATGAAGATAGAAAAGAAAAGTATTGGCAAGTCATTGATAGAACCACAGGAAAGATTCATAAAGATTGGGAATACTTAGGTAACAATATTGTCCTTATTAAGAACCCTATTAAATATCACGAATATACCGTATCCTTCTTTGGAAGAAATATCTGGGATCCTGTCCAGATATATAACTACCATTCCAACAATTGGAAAGATGTTCCTAAAGATTTGGATTTAGACCCTATATATCCAGAAGCTTTAAACCATATGTTAAAGAGAATGGAAGATTGGTGTATTGCTCATCCAGAAGTCACTGTAGTTAGATTCACCACTTTCTTCTATAACTTCTTCATCGTCTATGTCACTGGTTTAACCCAGGGATATTGGGATTGGCATACCTACGCGATGAGTGCCTCTCCTGAGATGTTTGACTATCTCAAAAAAGAATTCGATTTCGATGTCACATTAGAGGATGTTGTCACCGGCGGAACATATGCTTCAAAATTCGAAATTCCCAGCGAAAAGACCAGGAAATACATCGATTTAGTGCAAAAACTATGCTGCAGATGGGCCAAACAATTCGTCGATATCGTTCATAAATATAACAAGAAAGCAATGATGTTTGATGGCGACCATCGTATTGGTACAGAACCATATAATCCCTATTTTGCCTCAATCGGATTAGATGCGGTTGTCGGTGCCCCTCACAGTGGGCCATATATCCGTTTATTAACCGATATGACAGGCATCAAATACACAGAAGGTAGATTGAATCCTTATTTCTTCCCCAATGAATGTCCAAGTGATGCAGAGGGTGTGAAGTTCCTCACGAATAACTGGAACAGTGAGAAGAGAGGTCTTCTAAAGAAGTGCATCGATAGAATTGGCTTCGGTGGTTATCTCCGCCTCGCGGATACTTATCCAAATTTCTGCAAGCTCATCAAAGATGTCTGTGATGAATTTAGATTAATCAAAGAACATGTTGGCAAAGAAGGCGCCTACTCTCATGTGAAGATTGCTGTCATTTCCTATTGGGGAAGATTATTCTCCTGGATGACTAACGGCACATTCACTGATGACACAAAACCAGAAACCATTGGTTACAATACATTCTTTAACGCAGTCTGTGGTCAACCTGTGGATGTTAGTTTCATTTCCTTTGATGAAGTAATGAATGGTGATTTATCTAAGTATGATGTTTTGGTGAATACTGGTTTACCAGGATCCGCCTTCCAAGGTGATTATTATTGGAAGAATGAAAAGCTTCTCTCTAGAATTAGAGAGTTTGTCGCAAATGGAGGTGGCTTTATCGGTATCGGCGAACCATCTGGATATAAATATCAAGGCAAGTATTTCCAATTAGAAGATGTCCTTGGTGTACAAAAAGAAGTTGGTTTCACCTATCCTAGAAACAAATTCTTCCCAGAAAAAGATTTGAAGCATTGGATTATCAATGACTATGATGTCAATAAGATTAGATTTGGTCCTCAAGGTTATGGAGTTTATCCTTTAACCGCGAATGTCTTAGCTAGCTCCCCAAATAACTTCAATGAAACCACAAGATTATTAACTGGTGGGGATGTCTTCTTATCCACCAATGAATTTGGCAAAGGAAGAGCGGTATTTATCTCCTCACTATTAGATTGTTTTGAATCTTATAGATTAATCTATAAATCTCTATTATGGGCTTCTCATAAAGAGAACTTATATGAAAGAGCCTTATCTAAAGATATCACCACAGATTGTTACTATTATGAAAAATCAAATAGCTACGCAATCTTCAACAGCGGGATTACCACTGTCACCACTGATTTCTACGATATTAAAGGAAACAAAAAAGAAATCACCGTCGGTCCTAAAGAGATTCTTTGGATTAATGGTAAGTAATTAAAGTCATCAATAAAAAATGGGCTAGGTCAATAGTCCATTTTATTTATTGTCTTTTTCGTCGTTATTAAATAATAATTTAATACTCTTATAAGGTCCAAAGAGGGTGAGGAGATCACCTTTCTCCACGATTGTGTCCTTATCCACGACGACATATTTATCTTTTCTTTTAATAAATCCAATAGTGATATTGTATTTGTCTTTTAATGGGGTGTTCTGCATCTTCACTCCATCAAGTTCTGCTGGTACTTCATCAACATAGACTTCCACTAAAGCATTGGAGCCGTAGTTGTTCACTAAAGTGATTTCGTTAATTCTTTCAATAGGAACAATCTCTTTGTCTTTCTTAAGAGAATTAACAAAGACTTCTTTGATATCATTGATTAAACCATAGATAACTAAGACATCACCTTTACGGAACATCGTGTCTTTAGTGACTTCAATGATTCTCGCTCCTCTTTTAATGGATAAGACATTGATGGAATAATTTCTAGTTAATCCCATATCAATTAAGGATGTTTCTTTAGCAAATTCAGGAACGTTATTTAACACCACTTCCGCGATTGCGTATTTACCATATAAATCTAAGACAGTGATGATGTTTGTGTTTCTCTTTTTCCTAGATGAATTAATGGCAATATTCTCTAAAAACCTTTGAAATCTCTTGTTAATTGGGGGAATTTTGATAAATAACATCAAGATAAATAATCCCGCTGTGACACATAAAACTATAAAGGAAGCATCAGTAACTGGAGGTAAATTGATGTTGTTATCTAAAAGCAACATGGAGATGGAGAACAAGACGTTGATAATCAAACCCATAAATGCCACGGAGAAAATGTGACCAGTATACATACAAGCTAACGCAATCTTTCTTCTCTTCTCATCATGAGTGACAAGTTCACTTTCCGCGGTGGTATAACCCGCGCCAGTAAATAAGGAGCCAACTTGGAATCTAATCTTACTAGTGGCAAGTCCAGTGAGTTTAAAAGCCACGGAAAAGATTTCTATCGTAAATAGATAGATGGTGACAACTCCTATAACTAACGCAATAGCTAACCAAAGATTCATATATCGCTCTCGATATATTGTATATTAACTTTTCATAAATATTCAGTGTTTTGTTGTTTCAATAACAAATATTTGCCCTTCAATTATTGAATTAAAGTTGCTACACGATAGAAAATATAGTTATGAGATTTTTAAATAATCATAAGATTGTTTATCACAACCAAATATCAAAGATGGTTGATTTTGTTACACAAACTCAAATTTTAAACCGCGCAATGTGGAAGAACTTTATTGAAGTCTTTAAAGATAAAACTGATAATGAGGATTTGAGATGGAGGGGTGAATACTTTGGTAAGACCATGCGAGGCGCCTGTCTCCTCTACCAGTTCAATAGATCAAAAGAAATTTATGACATCTTAAAGGAAACAGTTATCGATTTATTATCAACTCAAGATGAACTAGGAAGAATATCTACTTATAAAGTTGATAATGAGTTTAAATCTTGGGATATCTGGTGCCGTAAATATGTTTTAGTGGGGCTATTACATTTCTATGATGTTGAAGAGGATCCAATATTTAATAATCAAATATTATTGGCAGCGTGTAAGCACGTTGATTATCTAATAGATAAAATAGGTAATAAACCAGATCAAAAAAGAATAACTGACACCAGTGATTTCTGGTTAGGAGTTAATTCTTCATCAATCTTAGAGCCCGTCACTGTTTTGTATAAGAAAACCAATGACAAAAAGTATTTAGATTTTGCCACTTACATTGTTAATGAAGGCGGTATTAAAGATGGTAATCTCATTGAGATGGTTAAAAGCAGAAAATATAAACCCAGTGAATACCCAGAACAAAAGGCTTATGAAACTATGTCCTTCTTTGAAGGAATATATGAATATAGCAAAATAATTCATGATAAAGATTTGTTAAATACCTCATTACTATTCTTTGAAGATGTCAATAAAAATGAAATATCTATCATCGGTAATGCCGGCACTAACGAAGAGTGCTTTTCTGATACGGTTATCAACCAATTAACTAAACAGTCTAAATTCATGCAGGAAACCTGTGTGGTTGTAACCTGGATGAGAATATGCGCAAAGCTATTCTTAGATACTGGTGATATCAAATACTATGAAAGATTCATAAAGGCAGGGCTTAATTGTTTCTATGGAAGTTTAAATTATCAAAATCAAAAGGGATATGAATACTACTTGAAAGTGGAGACTGAACCACTGCCATTTGATAGTTATTCTCCACTTCTATTTAATCGCCGCGGTCTTTCAACCGGAGGATTAAACTTCTTTAAAGATGGATCTTCTTATGGTTGTTGTGCTTGTATCGGTGCAGCAGGTGCGGGTTTGTTAGCGAACCTCTCTATCACAGAAGATGATAAATTCGTTTATATAAATGAATACTTCAATGGTCAGATGGTTTCTGAAACCACATCCATCACCATTAATGGTGATTATTTCAATACTGGAATAGTTAATTTAGATATTCAAACCAATAAGAGAATTAAGATTCGCATTCCTGAGTGGTCCAAACGAACAATCATTAATGGAAAAGAAATCAATGAAACTGGATATCATCTTTTAGGAGACGAATCTTCTTTTGAAATCAAATTTGATTTAGGCATTAAAGTCCACTATCTAGAAGATTGTGTCGCTCTAACTTATGGCGATATCACTTTGGGGTTTGATGATGAATCTAATCCAAATATTGATTTAGAGAGTGTAAGATTCTCTGAAATTAAAGATATGAAAGTCAGTAATAACAAAACGGGCGACTTTGTCACTCTAGAAGGCAGAATCAATGATAAGAAGATTATCGTAAAAGATTATGCTTCACTAGGAAAACACTGGAACAATAATTCCGTGCTTACTGCTTGGTTTAAAAAATAAGAAAATTAGCCAATAAATCCGCAAATTGCGGAGATAATATCCTCATCTTGCTCCGTTAAACGAGTAAGGGAGACATCTTTAAAGAAATTGATTCTATCCTCATCGGTACGAATCTTTTTCTTTTTTAATAATTCGTTATATTCATCAAATACCTCATTCATATAATTAACTGCATCTAAAGAGTAATTAGGGTTATGTTTCTTACCAGTTACTCTCAATGTTTTAATACGAGGGTTATCAATTTGTTCTACTTCTTTTAGAGCAATATTATAGGGCACCATTTGGTCATCATCAGATTGGATAAAGAAGATATCATCTTTAGTGGTCTTAAGGTATTCAAGATTATTACTTATATAATAATCTGGCTCCATCTTCTTTTCATATTTAACAACGCCTTTATAAATAAATTTAGATTTCACAAAAACACTCATTAGAGACTCGATAGATAAGAATCCGGACATTATCACTGCTTTAGATATTTCGTTTCTTAAATTGATGATATTCAAAGCGGTATATCCCCCTAATGAGTGGCCCACTAACACAATGGGTTTATCTAATTTTAGATAATCCAATAAATCATTAACATCTCTTGTGGGTTCATTTAAGGATCTCATATTCTTTCCTTTTGATTCCGCACAGCCCATATAATCCAAAGTTAAAACTTTGTATCCCGCTTTCGCTAAAAACTCAATTTCTTTTAAATAAGCTGTATGCCCTGGTCCTAAGCCATGTAAGAAAAGAACAATCTTATCTTTTCTATAGTTATCGTAATAATAGAAGAAATATTTAATTTCTATTCCTATGGAGTTGGTAAAAGAGTTAACTTCTTGTTTTAGGCCTTTAAAATCTGAATAGGAATAATAAGGAACTCCTACTTCTTTATCATAACGACAGACAAATTGTTTCTTATATAAATAAGATACGATACTCATGGATATATTGTGGCACAACCACATCTAAAACACAAAAAAAGACGACTTTTGAAGGTCGCCTTTTTAAGCGTTTAATTAAATATTAATTATGACGTCTTTTCTTAATCACGAAAACAACCGCGAATGAAGAGAAGGAGATGATAACCGCTACTGCAATCCAAATCACCACATTGCTAACTTGAGCAACATTTGGAGTTAAGTTGGAGGAGAAACCACCTAATGTGGCATCGAATGTCTCGCCATTGGCAATAGCCCATGCACACATTCTATCCACCATATCGTCGAAGTCTTGTGAAGTTAAGAAGATTTGTTTTTGACTTTGTGTCAAAGCATTATATGCTTGCTTAGCTGGACCATAGTAATTCAAGCATGCACCGGTATCGGTGTTATCACTTGTTGGAATAGCAGCCATCTTGAGAGAATTCACACAGAATTCATAAACTGCGGCATAGTCATCGAGGTATTGTTCATCAATAACTGTTCCTTCTGGAGAATAGTCATCAACAACGTTGATAACCACCACTTTGTTTGCGCTATTACCAGAGGAGTCTGTCGCGGTAATGGTCATTGTGTGGGTACCCACTAAGAGATGATGTAATTCATCCATTGTGCCATTTGAATAAACCACTTCATAAGTGAAGTCATAAGCATCTGTGATGTAATGAGAAACATCGAATTCAAAGAGAGCACCGGTAGGTAATGTAATGGAGCTATATGGAATATTGATAACTGGAGCATCATGGTCTTCCGCACCAACAGTGATTTGAACTGTCTTTGTGGTAGTGTTTCCATAATAGTCTTTTGCAGTTAAGACAACATTGAAGGTACCTTGAGAGGTAACTTTGTTATTGGCATCAAATGTCATGCCATCCCAATCATATGTGATTGCCACATTTCGATTATCTTGAGCATCAAAAGCAGTTGCTTTTAAGTCGATAAGGGAGCTTGCAGGAACAGTCATGCTGTTATATGGACAAGTGATGACTGGTCCAACATTATCGTTAGCTTTTAAGTCTAAGGTAATGGAATCAATATATAAGCTATCAGAGGAGGTATTAGTTCTGAATAAGACTTGGAAGTAACCAAGGATTGTAGGATCATCAAGACCCGCAAAGTTGCTCCAACCATGAGCACCAGTAATTGTGTTGCTATTAACGCTTAATGTTCTCCAAGCATTTAATCCATCGACGAGGGAATAACCGCCGGCACCACCATTATTGATGAATGGCCATAAATCGAGATTTCTTGAAGAATAATCCGGGTTTTGCAATCTAAATTCAGGATAAGTGCCACTAGCAGAAGCTTGAGCATAGATTCTAAAATCGATGCTATTAACTAAAGCTAGAGGAATTTCGCTAGCGGTGTAATCGATACTATATTTGTCGTTTGTGGTGCCAGTCATTCTTAAGATTGTGCCACTTCCACCAGTAGGAATAGAAGCATATGCTGCATCGTGTGGGAAGACATAGCTAGCACCATCTAATAATGTGAATGAGAATTGATCGTTGTGAGTAAAATCATCAACGGAGTTTGTATTAATTGTCACACTATCGATATAAAGAACATCAGTTGCGGCAGGACATCTATAACGAACATCGATTGTGCCTAAGATATTTGGGTTAGAAGAAGCGGCCCAATCATTCCACGCTGTATTATTAATGAAGTATTGAGAGCTGATGACTACGTCATACCATTGATTAGCAACAGTCTTTAAAGAATAACCACCCGCACCAGCAAAGTCGCCAGTACCATTGAATGCCCAGGAACCTGATTTATTCTTTAATCTGATTTCTGGATATGTACCACTAACAGTCGCTTGAGCGTAAACTCTTAAAACGATTGAGGCCATTTCGGTAATCTTAAATTGACCAGGTTCGAAATTAAAACTAATAACATCATCGTTGTGACCAACAATTTTAAGGACAGAACCAACATTACCAGTTGGAACACCTTGTGCAGCACACTTAGAAGATGCAATTAATGTGCCAGTAGCACCATTAGATGCAGAGTATTCAAATTCACCATTATTAGTAAATTCATTAGGAATGATTTCGTCTTGGCTTTTGAAAGTCACGATTTTACCATTGTTTCCAATACCATTAGCGGTAGCCATTCTGAATTTGTTATCTGTGATATTGCCTTTGGCAGTATAAGTACAAGAGTCAACTTTACTTGTTCCATTATATGGATAGAATGTCTTGCCATTATATTGAACGGAGAATTCAACTTTTCCATAAGTACCAGTTAAATCGAATCTAATCGTAGCATCAATGTAATCATCAAAAATCTTTCCGTTTGGCATTAAACTTGTTAAGACTGTGCCATCTTCGGCTTTCATAACTAGATTAGAAATTTGAGGAGTTCTTCTAAACCTATTGGCGTTTCCGGGTTCTAAATTATCATCATTTAGATATAAATATCTAATTGTCGCAGATGCAGAGACATAGACGGCATAATCACCCACACCAATCCAATAGTTTGAATCTTCTCCAACCCCGCTATTGCGGTAACGGAGTTGTAACTCTGATTTTGGCGATAAATCATTACCAAAATAGTAATCCACCGATCCATCAGAATTATAGGTATATACATCGCCATAATCCTCTAACCCTAGGTCGGCATTCTTATATACGACATAGTCGTCATCCGCTTTAACTTGTTGAATTTGTTTATTGCCTAGAGGTGCGGCCAAAGCGATGAGAAATCCCGCGGCAATAATACCTAATATTCCTTTTTTCATAAAGCAACGTCCTCCAAAAGAATATTTCTAATAGTATTTATTTCTGAAGATGTAACTCCAATATCTAAGCAGTATTTTTCTGCTCCTTGATAGTAATCGGAGTAACCTCCATAGCTATAAAAGTAATTGAGCAAAGCTTCGAAGCTTGCAGCCATTGTGCTCACTGGTGTGGAATTACAAATACTAGTGAAGACATAAACAATGTAGTCTTGTTTAATTTGTTCCATATCAACACCACAAAGTAATTCGAGAACAACCGCTAAAGTGCCAGTTCTATCTCTACCCACTGCACAGTGGAAGACGATAGGATAATTATTCATATTAGCAAATACTTTTAAGTTATCCCTCATCGCAGGTTGATAAGCTGTCGCATTAACACCATGGTCAGAATTGACATAATATGGCGAACCGGCATTACCGACACCATTGTTAACATAGTTAACACCTTCACCTAAAGGTGTGGTTGTGTAATTTGGTTCTCTTAAGTCTAAGTCGGTTTTAATGCCGTATCCGACCTTGGCTTGAGCTTTACCTTGTTCGGTAACCGGATCAAGATAAGCGGTTCTATAGACTAAACCTTGTTTGATTCTCTTAGCACCATCTGTGGTTTTCTTATTACCTAAGTCTCTCCCATTTTGGACACCATCAATAGAGATGAGTCTAAAGAAGTCGACGGTTTTAAAATCAAATCTTCTTGAGATGATGGTCTTATCACTATAGTAAGCATGGATTTGATAATAGTAATGTGAACCAGCGAATAAATCTTTCAAAGAAACGCTTTGCTCATCTCTAAAGATAGACGATGAATCTGTCATATTCTGGTTCAAAGATAGAACCACTAAATAATAAAGAGCGCCACTTTCACTGGTCCAAGTGATATCAACGGATTTGGGTGTAGTATTCTCTACTCCCTCAACACGATAATTCTCAGCATTTTTGTAATCTGAGAAATTATCTTTTAATGACATCCATTCAGTGGGAAGTATTGATACTTCTTGACCGTTCTTTACTGATACATCAATAGTAGGGTTAGTATTAACTTGTTCGCCTCTATTGTTATAAATGACGGTTTCATGAGCAAATGGATTGTCATTTTTGGCTTGTTTAGCACAGCCAACCAAAAAAGCGGGAACTATTCCCAATAACACAATAAATTTGCTAAAACTAGCTTTCATAAAAATTCCTTTCTGTAGATAAGGGATTAACTATAGTTTATTAAACTTATTAATTATTGTCTAATTAATTAAAGGCATATATCAAAAAAACAAAATTATAAGAAAAAATATTTAAAAAATGATTTTTGGACCTTTATTTTAAGATTTCTTCGGCTGGTTCAAACATTGTTGTTCCAACTTGGGAGATATAAGCTTCAGAAAACAACATATACCAATTAGGTTTATTCACTTGATCATTATGAGAGTCAATCAATTTTCCTGATTGAGTTGTGGATACATATAATCTAATTCTTATAGGATTAAGTTCTATGGTTATTCTAGAAAAAGTTAAATAATAACCAGTGTTGATTAACCCTGGAGCGCATATATCTATAAAGTTAGAGTAGACTGTGTCCGTATCTATAGATGCATATTGATATTTATTACCACTGATACGAATAAAACCATTACTTACAAAATAGTCTTCATTCAAATCATTTAAAGTGAATAAATCATCTTGATACTTCTTACCAACAACTTCATTTTTTAAGTCATTTGAGGTAATCACACTACCAAGTCTTTCTTCCTTAGAAGAACCATTTAAAGAAAAATGATAATAGTTATTGTTTAAATTAATGAGCCCATCATTACACACCGATAGATAAGCATCGTTCTCTGGCATTGTATATTGGACATCTTCTAGATAATAATTTGTCTTATCTAAAACATAGTTCTTTTGATAATGGCGATAATAATCATAACTACCATCTTCATTGAAATAGCCCTTCACTATGGATGTGTAATTATCACCAAAATTATTAAAGGCATTATATAGTTGAGACAAGTCATTAGCATCCACACCATCAAGGCTATCAGGTTCCTCATCATAGACTGGTTCTGCATCTTCTGGTTCTTCTGATTCACTAATATCCGATGATGGATTGATATAATCCTCAGATGAAGATGATGACCCACTATTATTTGATTTATTTGAGCATGAGAAAAGAGGCATGCTTATCAATAGAGTCATCAATAAAAAACCTTTAATTTTCATACACATATTAGCTAATTATTATAAAAAACCAGGCAAAAACCTGGTAATTTATGATTTTTTGATATTATTGAGCAACTAGTGAAACACCGCTGGTGATGACACCGCCATCCCAAGATAATGAACCAACAACGATTTCATATTCATCTAAGTTTCTAATAAGTGTCGAACCCAAAATGTTCTCGGTTTTCTTTTCACCACCACTTTGATAGAAGTAGAACCATACACCATTAACTGTGCCATGGAAGTGAACATCTAAAGTATAGACACCATTGTCTTCAGCAAGTTTCTCGTTATCTCCACCCCAAGTACCAACTGCGCCATCTTGGTCAGTGGTTAAATGAACGGCAAATCCATAAGCGGCGGGATTCCAAATACTTAATGAAGAATCCGCTAAAACGAATTTGAAGGAAACGCTCTTATAATCGTTTCTGGTTAAATAGACTTTGCCACTTTCATTGAGATAGAAACTGAATGTTCCATTATATTTAATGGAAATATCATTTCCATCTAATTCAGCAAAGGCATATGTTTGGCCATCTAGATCATGGAACCATACGGTTTCGCCATCAGCCTTTAATTGGCAAACTTGGAATTTGCCAGCACTGAGAGGAACGTTTTCAATTTGGGCTAGGTTTGTACCTTGAGGTTGCATCACACGACCACCCTCCATTTGCCAATCATAGCTACCGCCAAATTCACCGACTAAATAATAACCAGGAGTAACAATACCGGCATAGACACGAGATTCTGCTAAAAGGTTATCTTCTCTGGTTAGTTTTCCACTATCAGATGAACTTGCATAAATACGAATATTTAAAGCTCCGCTCTCTTCTTTAACAATAATGGATGAGGGAGAGAGATAATGTTCTGCTCCATCTTGTAATAGCATTGGTGCGGCGAAATATTGATATTGTTTTAAAACTGTATCTACATAATCACCATTTTCATCCACTGCTAAGGTATCAATTTCATGTTTAAATTGGGTTTGTTCTTCTTCATATACCCATTTAGTGCTATCGAAATTTGTAATCAAATCTTCTAACACGAAGAAGTAATCAGACATCTGTTTACCAGGAACTGTATAGTCGATGGTTCTAGCATCTTCACTTACTAATGCACCAACACCATCTTCACTACGGAAATGGATCATGTCATCACCACTATTCGCATAGCCGCTATTGATTGGACCAAATGTACCATCAAGGTTACACATTAATAAAACACCAGTCTTATAATAGGTTGTTCTTTCCAATACGTCGTGTTCTGCGTGGAAGATTTTTGCGTCATATCCATCAACATCTTTTTTGACAAAGATTTTAGATTTTTTGGTATACCTTCCACCCGTAGCAATATATTTTTGCATCACTGTAGTCATATCATTGACGGTAACCGCTTTTACTCTTTCTTGTTTTGGAGCCATAGAAAAAGCTCCAAGTCCTAAAGCCAACGCGGCACCCACTAATAAAATGCGTTTCATAACTATCTACCTCTCGTATTTCTAATTTCATAATATCATAATTTTTGTTAGATACAAAAAACATGATATTTTCTCTTGCTTTTGCGTGTTAACAGAAATAAATATAAAATTACGATATGAAGAAATTAGTTATCGCTAGCGATTCTTTTAAAGGAACATTGTCTTCAAGAGAAATAGCCTCTTTATTTGAAGAACAACTAAAAGCAACATCTCTAGATACTAAATTAGAAAAAGTTGTTCTTGGTGATGGAGGAGAAAACACTCTTGAAGTTTTTAGTTCTAACTTCCCAAATGGTAAATACTATCAGTTAGAAGTAACAGGTCCTAACTTTAAAAAAGTTACCGCTAAATATTATACATATGATAAATATGCTGTCATCGAGTTAGCGGAAGCTGCTGGATTAACTCTATCTAATCCGAAAAATCCGATGGTAACCACTACTTATGGAGTGGGTGAATTGATATTAGATGCCTATAACAAAGGCTATCGTCATTTCTATGTTTCTCTAGGCGGAAGCTCCACGACTGATGGAGGCTGTGGTTTATTATCCGCTTTAGGAATTAAATTCTATAACCAAGAGAATGAACCATTTATTCCTGTAGGCGGAACTTTATCTATAATAAAAACTATTGATGAAACTGGATTAAAGGTGAAAGATGCTAGATTCACCATTCTCTCTGATGTCTCTAATCCAATGTTTGGTCCTAAAGGTGCTGCCTATACTTTTGCAAAGCAAAAAGGAGCTAATGAAGAAGAGATAGAAGTGCTTGATAGAAATCTAAGATACCTAAGCGAATTGTTTATAAAACACACAGGCAAACATATAGAAGATGTTCCTGGTTCCGGAGCAGCGGGTGCTACATCTGCGGGAATGCTTGCCTATCTAAATTCAGAGATTGTCTCAGGAATTGAAACCATATTAAACATCATCAACTTCGATGACATTATTGAGGGTGCTGATTATGTGATTACTGGAGAGGGAAAACTAGATTCACAATCCTTTGATGGGAAACTAATAAGCGGAGTATTAAAACACACAAATTCAAAGCACATTCCCACTATTTGTGTATGTGGAACTATAGAAAATAATCTGCAAAACAAGGGTTTTTATAAGATTTATACAACCAGTGATAGTAATTGTGATTTTGAATATATAAAGAAAAACGCACCATCGATGTATTCACAGACAGTGCGCAAATTATTACTAGATATATTGAAATAATTATTCTTCTAGACTATCTACTCTTTTGATATTCATATCAAATGGTTCTTTTCCTTTTAATGTAACTGATAACGAATATCCCTCATAAATCATAGATTTAGAGTAATACTCATAATCTTTAAAAGTTCTTAAGCCATCTAAAGGAAGTCCACTCACTTCTTTCATATCTTTAATTCCGGTAGATAAGCACTTCACTAAGCTTTCTTTATTAGACCAAATTAAAAATAAAGTATTTAAGTCAGTTATCTTCTTTTCTTCTTCATTTAAGATATAACGAATGCCATCTATCTTTTTCTCATTGATAATTTCGATATCTGCACCTACATCTCTTTTTGGATGTACCGCTAACAAAACATAATCACCAGAATGGGAGATATTAAAATATGGGCCATTTTCGAGATACGGTTTCCCACTATTAGTAATTTTGATTTCTTCATTAGGAAGATATTTCTTTAATAAATAACCCGCTCCAAAAGAAAGGAGTTGGTCTTTTTCATGAACATATCTTTCTGCTTTTTCTTTTCTCTTTGTGTCAACAAAAGGGTAAATAAAAGAAATATTTTCTTTTACTAATGAGATGTGAAGAATATATACTTTTACTTCATCCATATTTAAATTTAGTTTAGCACACTCATACATAATACGTGAATGTGATAAAAGAAAAGGATCTATTTTATAGACCCTTTATGCTCTTTTCTTTTTAATGAATGAATAAAACGCATAAGAGGCGTTTATTTTAAACCATCAATTAGCACTTCTTTATTCGTGCCATAGAAGATGTCATCTCTATTAGCGAGCTTTTTAATTAACTCTTCAAACTTATCCCAGGAATCATTGAAGTCTAAGTCATAGGCATGTCCCCAGATATATAAGATTTTATCTTCATCTGGTTCTAATGCGATAAATTCATCAATGAGTTTAGATAATCTTTCTAAATCCAAACAATAGACTGTTGGCATAAACCTCAATAAGTCTTCCTGACGATCAAAATTAAATGAATGCATGATTGTGCGGGAGTATTTAATCGCGGTTTTATTTTTAATAATATTGACCACTCTATCATCGAAGGTGCCACATGGATATGCCATACCGACAATGTGATAACCAACTAGTTTTTCTAAAGCGATTCTGTCATCTTCGATGTTTTGAATTATAGTCTCTTCACTTTCTTTACATAGGTCTGGATGGTATAAGGTATGAACCGCTACTTCGTGACCTTCATATAAGGCTTTAAGTTCATTAGGACTTATCTTGGAATAATTCACTGTTGCTTGACCATTAGATATCTCACCAGTCGCACCTAATAAAGCGGAATTGATATTCCATGTACACTTAAAACCATATTTATTAAATAACGCCACTAAACGTCTATCTTGTGTCACTCCATCATCGAAGGAGAATGTTAAGGCTTTTCTTTTATTTCCTGGAAACATACTTATAGTATAGATTAATCAAAATTGATTATTAACTAGCTTCTTTTCTTTTTTGACTTTTGATACTTTCTGGAAGAAAAGATACCACTAAAATAGCGATAACTATCTTTCCAATATCAAATGGAATATAAGGAATGATGGATACTGATAACGTGGTCACAAAATCCCATTTGAGATAGAACATCATAAATAATGATCCAATTAAATAACAAACAATCAATCCCACAAAACAAGCAATAAACATCCTTAATGAAGCGGGAATCTTAGGAATCTTATTCAAGAAGAACACTATTGGAGAAATAACCACAAAAGAAATTACAAATCCAAATGTGGGAGATATACCCATGCTGAATCCAGCATAGAATGGAAGGAATAAACCTAATAGGAGATATAGAGAAGTGATGATCAAACAATCAACAAAGTTATCAGATATTAAGCAAATCAAAAACACCATTAAAAGTTGAAGAGATATTTTGATGTTCGCTCCTAGAGGAATAGCAAACATCCCGACGATGCACATTACCGCTAACAAAATAGCGTTCTTACATATTCTATTGACCACATTATTTCTATTCATGATGTTTTCTTAATAATTCGACTTCACCACTAGAGATGTGTCTTTCTTCTCCATCACTATCAATAATGATATTAAACTTTTCATCTATCCCTTTCACTGTTCCACTTAAAACAGCGTTATCAAAACGAAACCTTACTTCACCATCAATTAAATAGTCATGAGCATAATAATAATCCAGAAACTCTTTTTCTTTAGATGAATAACTATTTAAATTATTAAATAGTCTTTTATAGACATCTTTTTTTAATTCAGCGATGTTAATGTCATAACCTGTTTCTAAAGCCAGTGATGTCGGTGGTTTACGATATCTACCTTTGAATATTTTTTGATTAACATTCATACCCACTCCAATGACAACATAGTCTGGTATTCTTCCTTCCAAAAGAATGCCCACCATTTTTTTGCCATTAACAAAGATGTCATTAGGCCATTTGATTTGAACAAATTTAAAATTATATTTTTCTAGTGCTTGGCAAACACTGACCACAGCTACAACAGATAAAAATCCGCCAGCGGAAACAATGTCTTTGTTTTTAACTAATAAAGAGAACAAAAGGTTTTCTTTATCATTAGATAGCCAAACACGTTTATTTCTTCCTTTACCACGAGTTTGATAATCCGTAGAGACAAAAGTAAAATCATCTAATTCTTCAAAGTGTTCTTTGAGATAGGTATTCGTGGAATCGATGCTAGAAAAATGTATAGTTTTATATTTCATATATAGTTAGTAAAAACGAGCCTTGAGCTCGTTATTATTACAAGAATAAGAGGAGTAATATACCTGCCGCAACTGCGGAACCAATAACCCCTGCGACATTAGGTCCCATCGCATGCATCAATAAGAAGTTATTAGGATCTTCTCTTAATCCTTCTTTATGGACAACACGTGCCGCCATCGGAACTGCGGAAACACCAGCAGCGCCAATCATTGGATTGACTTTGCCTTTGGTGATTAAGCACATGAGTTTTCCACCTAAGACACCAAAGCCAGTTGCTAAAGCAAAAGCGAAGATACCTAAAGCGAAGATTAATAATGTATCAAGTCTTAAGAATGTCGCGGCATCCGCGGTACAACCAACGCACACGCCTAATAAAATGGTGACAATATACATCAAACTATTAGAGAGTGTTTCAGTGATTTTTGGAACCACGCCGCTTTCTTTAATTAAATTACCAAGCATCAAACAACCAATTAATGGCGCAGCACTTGGAACGATTAATATGGTTATAACAGTAACGATAATCGGGAATAATATCTTTTCTTTCTTTGAAACCTCTCTTGGAGCTTCCATACGAATCTGACGTTCTTTCTTTGTAGTAAGAAGTCTAATAATAGGAGGTTGAATAACTGGCACTAATGCCATATAGGAATATGCCACAATAGCGATAGATGATAAGTATTCAGGGGCTAACTTAGAAGTAACTAAAATCGCGGTAGGACCATCCGCACCACCGATAATACCAATCGCAGAAGCAATACGAGCATCGAATTGGGTAATACCTAAGACATTTTTGCCAAGAACGATAGCACCCACAAAGGTAATAAAGATACCTAATTGTGCAGCAGCACCGAGTAACATAGTTTTCTTATTAGCGATAAGTGGCCCAAAATCTGTAGTGGCTCCAATACAGAGGAATATTAGACAGGGGTATATTCCCCACTTAACACCATAGTAGAGGAAGCCAAAAATACCAGTATAGTCATTGGAATAAACATTCTTAATATTAGATACTACTTCTGCAGTAAATCCGAGATTTTGTGGGCAATTTGCGAGGAAATCTGCATTATTTACTAAATTATAGATACTTTTTGTACTCGCACTAGTAGTTCCTAATTGAGTGAAAATATACTCACTTTGTTCAGCGGTTAATCCCGCTAAAGAAGCAAAGGAATTCTTATTATATTCAGTTGCACCCTTAGCGAAAATTTCTTTACCGACAAATGGTAAGTTGACTAACAACATACCAAAAGCGATGGGTAATAAAAGATAAGGTTCAAATTTCTTTTTGATAGCGAGGAAGATTAAAACTCCAGCGATTAAAAGCATGATGAGATTGAGCCAACCACCATCTTGAAAGAACCCAGCGATACCTGAGTTTAAAAAGAATGCTTTAATGGTTTCCCAAAACTTATCCATTTGATTACCTTACTTAATAGTAACTATGACATCCTTTGCGGCGACGTTTTGGCCTTTGGAAACGAGAACTTCCACGACTTCACCATCAAATGGGGATGGAACTTCGTTCTCTAACTTCATTGCTTCAATAATTAAAAGGACATCGCCTTTTTTAATCTTATCTCCTGGTTTAACTTTTAAGTTAACCACTGTTCCTTGAATTGGAGAGAGGACTGGTTGAGCATCGTTACTAGGAGCCGCAACTTTTTTTGGTTCTTCGTGTTTAGGAGCTTCTTTTGGAGCAGGAGCACCATCTTCTTCAATGGCTTCTACTTCTACGCGATAGGTCTTTCCATTAACTTTGATTTTGTAAATCTTCATATTTAATCCTCCACTCTCTTAATAGAGATAACTTTGGCATCTTTTCCGGTTTCCTTATGGAATTCAATTGTGGCGACTAACACCGCTACAACAGCATCTTTATCTTCATTTAAAATAGCGTTTTCTTTTCTCGGCATGATTGTGGTTTTCTTATCGATGGCAGTCATGGTCTTTTGGATTAATGTGGTGATTAAAATAATGATGGTGATTACCGCAAAAACGATAACTATAGCGATAAGCGCAATCAAAAACGCTTCACCAACACCGATAGATTCCCAATTTTCCCATATTGCATCTAAGATCATAATTAAACCTCAACACGAATCTTTGTCGGTTTAGAATCTTCTATTCTTTTCTCTAAGAATTTAATGGCGACATCACCGAATAAAGCGATGGATAAAACATCCTCATCGCTTTTAGCGATATTCTTATATTGTTTCTTTAATTCTTGGAATTCTGGTTTTAAATCATCCGCGGGACGATAAGTAATTACTGGATCATCTCCAATAATCTTCTTACGCACTTCTTCATCCACAGGTGCGGGTGATTTTCCGTATTTACCATGGAGATAATCATTAATCTCTTTTGGCACCATCTTATATCTTTCTCCAGCAATGACATTAAGCACGGCTTGAGTGCCCACCATTTGAGATAAAGGTGTCACTAATGGAGGATATCCTAAATCTTTTCTCACATTAGGAACTTCTTTTAAAACTTCGTCGAGTTTATCGGAAGCACCTTGTTGTTTTAATTGAGTAATTAAGTTAGAGAGCATTCCACCAGGAACTTGATATTTAATGATGTTTGCGTTCACGGATAAAACTTTTGGATTTAATAATCCATTAGTTAAATACTTGCTTCTTACAGCCTGCATCTTATTGGCCGCGGCATTAAGCATCTCGACATTGAGTTTGGGATCATATTCTGTACCTTGTAAAGCAAAGTTCAAAGATTCGGTACAGGGTTGAGATGTACCACCACTAAGTGGTGATAAAGCGCAGTCCACAATATCAACACCAGCTTCAATGGCCTTGAGATAGGTCATCTCACAAAGACCACCGGTGCAGTGGCTATGTAATTCGATAGGTAATTTAGTATTTTTCTTTAAAGCGCTGATGAGTTCATATGCGGCTGTGGGTAATAAAACACCCGCCATATCTTTGATACAGATACTATCAGCACCTAATTTTTCAATTTCTTTAGCGAGTTCAACATAGTATTGAACGGTGTGAACTGGTGAAGTTGTATAACTTAAAGCAATCTGGCATTCTCCACCATATTTCTTCGTGGCTTTAACTGCACACTCTAAATTTCTAATATCATTAAGAGCATCGAAAATACGAATGATATCAATGCCGTTTTTAATAGATTTTTCGACAAACTTCTCCACGACATCATCAGCGTAGTGACGATATCCAAGGATGTTTTGTCCTCTAAAAAGCATTTGTAATTTGGTGTGTTTACAAATCTTTTTGGCTTTTCTTAATCTCTCCCAGGGATCTTCATTGAGGAAGCGCAAGCAAGAATCAAATGTCGCTCCTCCCCAAATTTCGATGGCGTGATAGCCAACTTGATCCAATTCTTGAAGAGCGAGAAGAACTTCATCAGTGTTCATCCTTGTGGCGAACAAAGACTGATGACCATCTCTTAGACTGGTTTCAACTACTTTAACTCCCATAAAGATTCCTACTTTGATTCTGGTCCGGCTTTGACTAATGCTTTGCCGGCTTTATTATTTTCATATTTCTTGAAGTTCTTAATAAATCTAGAAGCTAAATCTTCGGCTTTTCTATCCCATTCACTACCATCTTGGTATGTGTCTCTAGGATCTAAGATGTTTGGATCAACACCTGGTAAAGCAAGAGGAACTTCTAAGTTGAAGATTGGAATCTTCTTGGTTTGTGCTTTATTGATAGAGCCATCTAAGATGGCATCGATAATACCACGGGTATCTTTAATAGAGATTCTCTTACCCGTTCCATTCCAACCAGTGTTGACTAAATAGGCTTTTGCACCACTGACTTTCATCTTCTTCACTAATTCTTCCGCATATTTTGTGGGATGTAATTCTAAGAAGGCTTGTCCAAAGCAAGCGGAGAATGTCGGTGTGGGTTCAGTAATCCCTCTTTCAGTGCCCGCTAACTTCGCGGTAAAACCACTTAAGAAATAATATTGGGTTTGTTCTGGAGTAAGAATGCTTACTGGAGGTAAGACACCAAAAGCATCCGCACTTAAGAAGATAACGTTCTTAGCGTGTGGGCCATGGCTAATGGGTTTAACAATCTTTTCAATATGATTGATTGGATAGCTAACACGAGTATTTTCGGTGACAGATTTATCCGCAAAGTTGATTTTGCCATCTTTATCAACGGTAACGTTTTCTAATAAGGCGTCTCTTCTAATCGCATTATAGATATCTGGTTCACTTTCTTTATCTAAGTTAATGACTTTTGCGTAGCAACCACCTTCGAGGTTGAAGACACCATTGTCATCCCAACCATGCTCGTCATCACCGATTAATAATCTCTTAGGATCGGTGGATAATGTGGTTTTACCAGTTCCACTTAAACCAAAGAAAATCGCGGTATTCTCACCATTCATATCGGTGTTCGCGGAACAGTGCATGCTGGCAATACCTTTAAGTGGTAAATAATAGTTCATCATAGAGAACATACCTTTTTTCATCTCACCACCATACCAAGTATTTAAGATGACTTGTTCTCTGCTTGTAATATTGAATGCCACACAGGTTTCACTATTTAAACCTAATTCTTTAAAGTTTTCCACTTTCGCTTTAGAAGCGGTATAAACAATAAAGTCTGGTTCGAAATTTTTTAATTCTTCTTCGTTTGGTTTAATAAACATGTTTCTCACGAAATGTGCTTGCCAAGCGACTTCCATAATGAAGCGGACCGCCATTCTGGTGTCTTTATTCGCACCACAGAAGGCATCGACGACATATAGCTTTTTACCGGAGAGTTCTTTCTGTGCAAGAGCTTTAACTTTTGTCCAAACTTCTTCGGACATTGGATGGTTATCATTTGGATATTCTGGAGTGGTCCACCAAACCGTATCTTTGCTATTTTCGTCTATGACGATGTATTTGTCTTTTGGTGATCTACCGGTGTAGATTCCAGTCATGACATTAACAGCGTTTAATTCTGTAAGTTGACCCATTTCAAATCCTTCTAAATCCCCTTTTGTTTCCTCGCTAAAAAGCAAGTCATAAGATGGGTTATAAACGACTTCTTTGACGTTCATAATTCCATATTTGTTTAATTTGACCTCTGGCATAAAAAGGCTTCTCCTTATAGTTAAGAATTCGCAAATCCAAAATCAAAGTCATTGTATCATATTTTCGCTCTTTTATACAATATAACCAGGCCAAAAAAGTATGAAAAAATCACATTTTTTAAACTCAGTTGTAAAAATACAAAAATTTGGTGGTTATTTAAAAAGGCGACCACTACTTGTCGCCGTAAATTTCTTTGATATTGATAGAGGAGAAATATCTAAGATCATAGCCATCCACCAAGATGACATGAACGATGTCGGAATAATCGATACGGGCATCGATGACATTGCCCTTTCCGATAAACATCTTAATGGAGTTCTTGTGTTCCACTGTTTCGGTGAAGGCATTTAATCTGGCCACCATCTTTTCAAAGTCAGTGGAGGAACCGGTTTGACTTAAAAGGATAATTGGAACATCTAATTCTCTTGCTAATTCCGCTAAAACACGGCAAATCTCCTGTATTTGTGGTAATTCTTCACCATCACCGTTAGCTTTGGGGAATGAGGCTTTTTTCAGTAAATCCAAATAGTCAACATAGATGATATCGACATTGCCTTTCTTAGCTTTCGCGATAGTCACTATGTTATGTAAGTTTAAATTGGAAGCATCAACGATATCTAAATTAAATAGTTGAGCCCAACTCAAGTGGAAGTGGGAAATCAATTTGTTATAAATGATTGATTGGCAGTATTCATAAGAGAAGAAGACAACTTTGTTGCCCACTTTTAAATTCTCACCACAGTCAAACACGGTAATCGTACTTTTACCCATGTCTGTCTTACCAGTAAGAATAGTTAAATAACCTTTTTGAACTTTAATGATTTCCATAACAATAACCTCTTATATTATTTTAATATATTGTTTATTTTCGTGTGTTCATTTTTTATTAATTATTTATTTTTATATTTCACTCAATACTGATAATAATTTTTACAATTCATTGATTGTTATATAAATGGTATTAATATTTCCCAAATAATAGAGCTACAACCGCGAGTTTTTGTTCTAAATTGAGGTCGCCAGATATTTCATATTTCTCACTTAGATCATAAACCTGGATATATCCATCGCTAATAGAGGCAAAATAGCCACCATAAACTTTGTTTACATTGCCACCGGATATTTCATATAAATAGCTGCCAAAGGCTGCCCTAATCCGGTTATTTGATATTTCAAAGGCTGGTCCATAACCATCCTGCTTTACCATATGGTCTTCAATACGATAATAAGTATTATTACGCATATCTAGTATCTCGCCATTATTAACTCTTAATACAGGTCCATAACCAACTTTCTTAATATATGCAGATCCACCACTATAACTTCTTGATGGTCTCACTCTTTCATAAACCACATCATCCTGTTTAGAGTATGCTACTGTATCTTCTTTTTCTTCTTCCTCTTCTGGTTCATCATCAATCTCTATTTCTTCTTCAATTGATTCTTCTTTAAGTTGAGGTTCCTCTTTAACTTCTTCAGCCTCAATGATGATTTCTTTAGATTTTCTAATCTTTCTTTGAATAAGAGAGATAACAAGAAGAATGAGAAAAACAACGATTAAGGTTCCACCAAGAATGAGGAATATCCAACCCAATATCGGTACCTCTTTATGATTAGCGAGATTATATATGACTGAATAGCCACCATAAGTGGTTAACACGATTGCAATTACTAGATATGTCCAATAAAAATATTGTCTTCTCATGATTACATTTTATTATAAAAATAGATTTATATTTTAGTTTTTTATAAAAAAAGACTAAGGGCTTTAAGACCCCTAGTCCTTTTATTGTGTTTAAATTATAGAACAATAATTATTTTGCGTATAATTCGGTTAAGCCAATCTTAACGGTTTCATCGCCACCGGTTGCCCAGTTAACCACTGTAAATGCATTGAGATTGGATTTTTCAAGATTACCAATTTTTGCTGTCCAAGCACCATTCAAGAGATGGTATTCTTTAGTAAAGCTATCCCATTTACCAGAGGCATTCTTTTGAAGTTTCATAACGCCATAACCATTATTCCAAACAATGGCTGCATCTGAACCTCCACTAAAGAAATAAGCATAACTAGTATCATTATCACTACCTTCAATATGGACACCAAATACTAAAGTATCATATTGATCAAGATTAACATTGTTCAAGAAGAAGTTTTGTCCATAAGCAATGCCAACTCTGTTATAAAGGTTCTTAAATCCAAAGACATTTGGAGTGAAGTCTGTGTTGGCAAATGAAGTATCGCCAGCACATTCAGCAACTTTGGATAAACCATATAAACCATTTTCGGTTTGGAATGTTAGATTCTTAACTATGAGAGCAAAGGAATCAGAGCCACCGCATCCGCTTGAGAGATATAAAACAAATGGTTTGTATCCGCGAATAATATCGGTATCAGTAATTTCTGCTCTTAAATTTGTAATGCCGGCAAATGAGGTAATTCTAGCCACAAGTTTACCAGCAAATGGCATAATTGTAAGTTTTCCACCCGTAACTGGGACTTTGGTTGCATCAGCACCAGCATATTGAACCCAATTGGTGGTATCAAATCCAAGTCTAAATTCCCAAGTGTTGACTATTGAAGCGCCAGAAGTAACTTCAACATTTTCTAAATCAAATGTAACTTCAGAATATTTGCGATAGTCAATGCGTGGGAGACGCGCTTCGAATGTGCTCATCGCGTAGTAAGCATAGGCGATAGAATTTGTGCCAAAGCAATTAACTTTGTTGCCACCATTGTAACCGCCACCCCAATCAGAAACATCTACGGATGAAGAAACGTTATATAAAGTGGCTCCAGAACGACTTACAGTAAAGTCAACCGCTGGTGCATCACCAATAACTAAATTGGAGATATATAACACACCTTCAAAGTGGTAAATCTTCATAACAAAGTATGTTATGTTATAAACTTGGTCAGCGGTAACAGTCATTGAATGCCAAGCATTATCATTAATTAAATCCATGCTTGCATTATTATAGCCACCAGCATAGAACTGTGCTCCACAGTGAGCATTAATAGTTCCGTCGCTATAATTTTGGGTGTTTACATCCCAGTACTTATAATCAAATG
Source organism: Bacilli bacterium (assembly GCA_045130875.1). Classification (GTDB taxonomy): domain Bacteria; phylum Bacillota_I; class Bacilli_A; order RFN20; family CAG-826; genus RUG13091. The sequence continues at coordinate 150,659 of JBGUQI010000011.1, forward strand.
TCACTTTATTAGTAGAAACTGTTTTCGCAAATCTCCATTCACTGAATCCACTATTAGCGCCGTTATAAATAAGTTCTCTTTGAGCGTCGGTCAATTCTACAGCAGAAACTTTTAGAGCACGTCTTCCATCGACCTCATAATACTTGTAGGTTCCTGTGCTCTTTGGAGTATTGCTTTCACCCCAATTGGTTTGGTCGAGACATTTGGTTTTGTCGCCTTGATCATAGATGGTTAAAATATCGTCAACTTGAACTTCTCTCTTATCAACTTCAGAAACTTCAGTTGAAACTGGAATATTTAAATCATTACGATCAAGAACTTCTTGGGTCTTAGCTGCATCGTACCAAGCTGTTCCGCATTCACAGCATGCCCAGTGTTCAATTCTTCCCACGTCAGTTGTGGTTGGATAGACCTTATAGTGTTCAACGTGGGTATGAGGGCAATCTGCCTTAACCACTCTAAAGCCTTTACCAATTTTGGTTGAAACAAAGGCTACTGAACAAGATAAAGCCACAGAAACAAAAGAAATTAAAACAAATACATTCTTTTTCTTCATAGGTATATTCCTTTCATAATTAAATACATTTTAACTTTATTTTATAAAATAATAAATATATTTTTGGTTACATTTGTTATCTTTTTTCCTTTATGGAAACCCACATGTTTTTATTTTGCAAAAAAATTCCTTTTTGTTGCGTTTTATGGTCTATCGGTTATTTTGGATTTTATTATTCACAAATACAGGTGATGATTACCTGTTTTTCTTTTGAAGAAACAATATGTCCTTCTTGTTTTTCATTATTAATAAATAATGATGGGTATTTATTTTTATGTCCTTTATTGATGACATGAATAATATATTTTGTCCCACGATAGATTCTTTCAATATCCGCTTCTTTAATATGACTTGGTAGTTTTGGATTAATTGATAATCCATTATAAGTTGGTTTGATGCCAAAAATAAATTGTGACACCGCAATATTCATCCAAGTTGCGGTACCGGTTAACCAACTAACCGCAGCTTCTCCTCCACGATCAACATATGGAGCACGCACATTGGAGGAATAGACATAAGGTTCTGTGCAATAAGCATCCACACCAATCTTACTAACAATGTGGTCCGGCATGATATTGTAATAAACTTTATAAGCATCATCTCCACGATTCATCATGGCACATGCCATTATGGCCCATGTATTTGCATGGCAGAAAATTCCACCATTCTCACCAATTCCGGGTGTGGCAAAAGAAATTTCTTCTTCTGCACTTGGATAATTCCTATGAAGTGGAGGATGTTGAATCACTAGACCATAATCCGTGAGATTATTTTTCATAATCGCATCTAAAACTTTGTTACCTTTTTCTTCATCTGCAACACCGCTTAAGATGGCCCAGGAATTGGAATTAATCCAATATCTAGCGCATTCTTCCCCTGTTCCACCGATACGAACACCAGAATCGGTTATCGCCCGTATATAATGGTCGCCCTCAAACATCGTTTCATTAAGAACACGGGTTTGTTCTTTAGCTAATTCTTCATAATATGAACCATCTTCACCAAGGATAGTTAAGATTTCCGCCATCATATGGCAAGCCAAAACATATTGTTCCGCGGCCATAACAGATTCGCCTTTTCCTTTTCGACAGACAGTATTTAGGCAGTCATTCCAATCACTATTTAACATCAACGGGATATTGTGCTGTCCCATATGATTCTTGGTGAATTCAATTGAGGCTTTTAAATGTTCTAAAATAGTTCCACTTCCCCCATCATAATAAGGAACAATATCATTCAAGAAAGAAGTGTCTCCATTTTCCATAATCAGTTCATGAACTGCATAAATCATCCAAAGATGATCATCGCTTCTATCACTGATGAGAGATTCTCTCTTTTCAAGATGATAATAATAATGAGTGGTCTTGCCTTCTTTGAATTGTTCGGTCATCACTTCTTTGATGCGTTCAATGGCTAATTTTGAATCATTGAGAACCGCACTCATACAGTCTTGAGAAGTATCACGCACGCCAAAACCACGAATGCACCCAGTTGCGTAGAAAGATATTCCTCTACAGACCAAGAAATTAATATAGGCCTGATAGGGATTCCAGACATTAGCCATACGATCCAAGTCTGGATCATTAGTTTTCACATTGAAACGGCTTCTTCTAATAGCCCACTTCTCTTTCAATCCTTCTTCTAAAGAATTGATATATTCCATAGATTTAAACTTATGAATTACTTCATCTTGCTTTTCATCTTGGTTAATTGTTCCTAGTGTAATTGCAAAGACTTCTTCTTTGTTCTTGCTTAGAGATAAATCATAGGAGAATGCAAAGATTCCCTCTCCACCTTTTAGTTCTGTATTCGAGCATTTCCCTTGTTCAATAGAAAGGGGATTAGATAAATCCCTATAGGCTCCTAAAAAGTGTTTTCTTACCCCTGAAAAAGAGGAAGAAGATAAAGTGGATGTCATAAAGACATCCGGAGTCTCCTCGGGACGAGGTTGGAAATCAATAAAGTAGTTATAAATTAAAGCGTCTTCTCTCTTGTTATAGTAAATATCATTGGATTGTTTTGTATAACATTGCCACTGCGTCTCGCGGAGATATTCCATATTACCCATTTCTTTCGCAGTGAATATCTGAATCTTTCTATCAGTATTAGAAACAACACTAACTTTATATATCAAAGCGTTATCTTTACCCACAAAAGCGGTTACACAAACACGTATACCGTCTTTTACACCGATATAACGGGAATAGCCAAGTCCATGACGAGATTCAAAATAATCTAATTCAGTATCTACTGGAATAACATTGGGATTCCAAACTTTACCAGTTGATAAATCTTTCACATAGATAAATAATCCCTGTTTGTCTGTGGGGATGTTGTAAAACCCATACCGCCCGATTCTCCATATCTCTGATGACTTATACCAGCTGAGGTTACCACCAGCGTGGCTAATCATCGTAAAGAATTCACCATTGGTTAAATAGTTCATCCATGGTGTGGGCATATCATGACGATGAAATACAATCTCGTTATTTACATCATCAAACTCATAAAATGATTTCTTATCATCTCTTGGTTTCATATATTTTTAATGGAAAAAGCCTACAATTCTTATATATTTTGCGCATTTCTACAATTATTTGAGGATTCCACGCACCTCTGTGCTATACCAGTCCATGTATGTCGGACCATCATAATGACAATATATTAAGGAATCCGCAAAAGAAGCTTTGTTTTCATAGCCAAACTTAGTGGTTCCATTACCATCTTTAATCACACTGGTATAAGTACCATCATTGTTATTTGTGATAGTGACGAAATACCATTCACCAATAGTTAATGCAGAACCCCAAGTTGGGTAGTGACAGAATGCACGATTCATAGTTTTAAAAGCAAAGAATACAGAAGCATAAGCACTGATGTCGATATTATTTAAGAATGACTTGCCTTGAGGATCCGTTCCATCTGCGTAAGAAAGTGTTTTCTTGGTGACGGAATTATAACCAAGCGGAGATGGTCCACCCACATTGTCATAAGGAGAGACACTAGAGGCCGCAACAAAGGTTCCGACTGGGTCAAGTTTAATACCAAGTACTTCAGTACTATACCAATCCATAAATGGCTGGTCACCATCCCAGTTGTAATAAGGGAATGTGTTTCTAAATGAAGTCGCGGAATTGTTATAAATCAAAATACTACCAGCAGCATTTTTAATAACGGCTTTATAAGTGCCATCTTGGTTCCTTGTGATAGTCACAAAATGCCATGCATTAACAGGGATTGGATTATTCCAATTAGAATCGCAGAAACGGCGATTCATTGTTTTAAATGCGTAACGGACAGTAGAGTAGTTTTTAATATCAATATTATTTAAGAACTCATTACCTTGAGGATCTTGTGTATAAGAAATGGTTCCTTTACTCACCATTGAATATCCTTCTGGTGCAACTTCATTCACTATTTCGGAAGGTTCATAACTAGATGTCGCAATTAATGATGGAAGTTTGGTGCCTTCCGCTACAAATGTCGCGGTACTAGAAGCTAAGCCACAAGCACAGGATTTATAATAGACAGCATTTTCATCTTCTGTAGCGGCAGTCTTAATATATCTTTCTTCTTGGACTTCATGTTCAAAGGAATGGCTCACGGTTAAAGTTGCAGTCTTCACTACTTGAACATAGTTCGCTCCACCACTGATGGCTTTTAGATAATAATTACCAACGGACAATTCACTTTCTTGAACTTCATCAGTCATCGCAGCGTCTCTATAGTAAGTCACCACTAAATCATTCGCAGTACTTGTCACACCACTGAAATCTGGATGAATACCACAGGTTGTGTTGTAACTATCTAAGAAACCAGTGATTTCGTTCGCCGCTTTATTAACGGTGAAGTGATAGATGATATCTTCGTTACCACCACTACTCCAAACATAGTTTGTTTTATCTTTTAAAGAGATGACAACATCATAATCACCTGCGTTAGTCACTCTATTACCAGTAACGGTATAGTATTCAGATTCTTGAACAGCGTAGACCTTTTCTTCACCATCATAAGTGAATGATGATGCATCTTGTGCGGGAACATTAACGGTAATGGGTGTCACAGTTAATCCATCTAAGACTACCTTTTGTCCATGATAAGAAATAGCGACAGAGGTATCTCCCACGGAAAGATGATCCATGCCAAATACGTTATAAACGATGAAATACTCATCGTGAGGAATGACAAATTCATCTCCACAGGTACCACACACTGCTTTCACAGTTAATCCAGAATCATCAAATTGATCAAAAGCATGATATGTTTTGGGATAATCACCTTCCACAGTCATTGAGGTATATTGATGTCCCGTCGCTTCAATAGAAACTAATTTAGTGTCTGTATATGTCTTTTTGCCATACTCCACTGAGGCGGTATAAATGGTTACTCCATCATGAACACAAGTGGGTTCATTCACACTGATATCAATAGAAGCTTCTAATTCAAGGCGGTGTCCATCCTCTTCTTCATCACATTTATTACAGAAAACAGTAAAGGATGCAGCGTAACCAGTTTCGGTTTCGCTCCAAAACCACTTACCATTTTCAAAATCATAACTGTGTTTATGTCCTTGTTGGCAGGACACAAATAGAGGAGCACTAAGGAATAAAATCGATAAGCATTTTAGTAATTTCATATGCAAAATCTCCTTATTTTCTATTTAAACGATGGGATTTCATTAGGAGAAACATCCCAGACATTCATATCAAAATAGTTACTGGCGAGATAATCCGCTTCAATTAAAGAATCCGTCTTATAGATACCATCAAAGGATATAGGAAGACCTGTTGATTCAGAAGCTGGGCGAATAGAAATATCTCCACTAGGTACATAGCAGATGACATTAGAAATAGAATTTGGATCCCACCAGAGATAGAACTGTTTCGCTATCGCATAAGAATGCTCTTCTGTTAGTGGCAACCCATTAATATCTCTCATATATCCAAAGACATCCTGGATAATACCGCCATAGAAGTTCTTAGCAATAAGATATCCAGATCCTTGAGTGTATTTAAAATCACAGAGAACAGTATTAATGACCGCGGAATAGACAACATTCACACCATTTTCGGTGATGTGATGCATATAGGAAATAAATAAACCGCAGTTATTATCAACATTAGAGGCTGTAAATGTTGTATTTTCAAAAGCGATATTATAAAGATTAAATGCCGTGGCAAAGCCAAAGATAGATTGTTCAGGCAAATTCTCTTTTATAGTGATGTTTTTAACAGAATGATAATTACCATTTAATTCACCCATTAGATAAGTGCCATAAGAAGTCGCGGGTTCATAAGCGATTCCAGTCATATCAATGTCTTGATTGAGATAGAATCTCGCTTCTTTATTACCTGTCGTGGCAAGCATAGTCATCCATTCTTCGGGAGTGTTAATTTTTATATTATAAATATCGAGATAAACCACTGCGGAAACATCATTAGAGGAAACAATCACCGAAGTGTTTCCTTCTTTCACTGGAGTGATAATTCCAGATTCATTCACTCTTGCGATAGTTTCATCTTCACTAGTAAAGTTGAAAGATCTTTCCACTACTGAATCACCGGAATGATAAGAAGGATTAATCTGATAAGTCTGATTTTCATTTAATCCAATAGCGAAGTTATCTTCTTCAAAGGTGATATAATCACCATCTTTTTCAGAAATAGATTTAACAATCAAATGACAATAGACTTTAAGTGTCTCAATTGAGGCCATAATACGAGTTTGGCCTTCCTTTTTAGCGATAACTCGTCCAGAAGAAGAAACTGACGCAATACGGTTATTTTCACTACTATAGGAAATCGTACCACTTACATTAGTGGTGCCATTTAAAACAAATGTCTCATCTTCAAATAATGTGCATTCATAATTATCAAGGCGGAGATAACCTTTCTCCTTCTTGAAAGATTGTTTACATCCTAAAAGTAAAGTTGTGGCAAGGGTCATAACGGTGATAGCTAAAAGATGTTTTCTCATTCTTCTATCCTCCCTATGCCCCATAAATGGAGTTCTTCCATTCCTCGATTAAAGCATCCATATTGTTCTGACCTTCACCAGTTTCAGTGATGCCATATTTATCGGTATACTTAAACATATCTTCGATATATTCTTCTTTTTGTTCTTGAGTTAGATAAGTGAAATAGAGTTTTAATAGTAGATAAATCGGAGTTAAACGTTCTCTTCTTAGACGATCATTTAATAATGAATAACGTTCTGGATCTACTTCTTTTAATGATTCGATATCGTTTAAGCAGTTATTAAAATAACTCATCATCAAATCAAGAGTTTCTAATGACCAGAGAGAAGAACCACTTAAAGTGGCCCAAATAGAGCCAGACACACTGTGTTTACGATAATGTGAACGGATGAAATAGAAGTATTCTTTGAAGTGTTCTGCGGCAGGACCATAGTAATGGTCGATAAAGTCTTCCGCTAAAACGTTGTAATCTAAATCATTGTCATACATCAATTTACTTTCGGTATAAATCTTTAAGGATTCAAAACATGAAATGCCAGAGTCATGGTTTCCTTGATCCATCACATAACAAGCTCCTAAATCTTTATAGAACTGTGCTTGTTTACGGAATGCCCCAAAGCTATTGAATGGCACCATATAATCACGTGTGGCCAAAGAATAAGACCAAATCAAAATGTTGTTAAATAGATTGGATTTATGGAAAATATCACTCCAACCTTTGAGTTGATAGAACTGTGAGGAATTCTCCGTTTCACTGAAATTAAGAGAGAAATCCGCATCAATTGGACAATAGATGACAATGACATCATCTCTAATGTTGAAATTATCGTAATAAGGAATATATTGGTCGTTTGCATCCTTCACAGGAACTTCTTTACCGTTTTCCATCTTGGTCTTGATAGGTGGATTTTGGCTGGTTTGATAAGCAAAGAAGACATATTCCACTCTTCTGCCGGGTTGATTATTGCTAATCCATTCATCAACTTCTTTAGAAATCTCGTTGGTAAAATGGAGTTCTTGTCCAGAATAACCACCATAGAGTTCTTGCTCTGCTTGGCAAGCCTCACAGTTACACATATCCCAGTTATCTTCATGACCAATCATCACATATTGACCAGTTTCATTTTGTGTTATGCGGTCGATAATCTGTCTTGCCATCTCATGACGCATTTCTTCATTGGAGTAACATACTTGTGTCTTAGAAGCATTATACCAATCTGGATGAGCGGTACCATAGGTACTCACTGGTAAATACTCAGTGATAACTGTGTGGGCAAATGTAATCCAGTGTCCTTTTCCTTCTCCCACAAATAAACGCATACGTCTTCTATATTGGGAAGTTAGGCTCTTATGTAAGATGTCACGGACATCAATAAATGGATTAAATTGAATATCGAAATCAAGAAGAGGAACTGTTTCCTTTTTCTCAAATTCCATCTCATCAGAGGCATAGCACTCTAAACCGATGGTATAGTTCAACATGTCGTATACCGCTGCGGATACACCATTACTATTCTTCGCATTAATAATTAATGTATTTCCAAATCTTTTGAGATAATAACCGGTCTTATGCATATCTTCAGTAATCTCGAGTCCCGATTGTTTAAAGACTTCAGTATTGCCGAGAGAAATAACTTTGTTAGAAGGATTAAAGTCTTCACCAGAATCAGCTTCATAAGGAATTAAAGTGCCGGAAGATTGTTCGATGAAAGAAGATAATTCGCTAGCCGCGGACACGATATTCGCGGAAGCGCCTTTTTCATAGATGATACGATAACTAGTATTACCTTCTTCTACGAGATTTATACCAGTTTCCTTTGGAATGTTGTTTTCTTTTTCTTCTTCATTCTTAGAATGCTTACATGCGAAAAGCATAGAGGAGATAAGAGCGATACTTAATATTTTAAATATAGAACGTTTCATATCTATTCCTCCTATTTCGCAGTAATGCGGAAAGTATAAAGGGTGGTATTCCCATTAATATCCGTCACCAAGTAAGTCAATATATAAAGTCCACTTTCAAGGAAAGTAACACTATTGTTCTTCACATCTTTAACTGTTCCATCAGGACAGTATAAGTAGCAGTTCACAGTAACTGTGGATGGATCATCATTATCAACGATTGTGTATTCCGGTAATTTAACCGTACTACCAGTCTTCACTTTTTCTGGCATTGCGGATTTGAAGTTAAGTGTGGGTTTCACATCATCATAAACTGTGATGACATAGACACGTTCCGCAGCATTGCCGTTTGCGTCTTCTACACTATAAGTCACAACATAGGTTCCACAGTCATCGAGTTTAACAGAATGTACACTATTACAATCTGTTTCCGGAAGGATGACCTTACCACTTTCATCCCTCACACTGACAGTGAGTTCTCCAACAGCGTTAAGCACGTCATAACAGAAAGCGGTGGGTAGTTCGACTGTTGTTCCTTGTGGGACACGAGAAACGATAACACCATTGACGATGATATCTGGTTCTTGATAGTCATTACGGGAAATATTCGTACCTTGGTTATTGATACGAGTCATCATGATCTCAAAATTACCATCAGTAATGTCATTAGCTTCAAAGGAGAAATACACATTTCCGGAAGAAAATCCCGCAAAAACCTCTTCATTTTCATAATTTAGGATATTTGTGACCACTGTTCCTGTCGCATCGCGTAATTCATGAGTATTGTTGTTATAGGAAATCCTTAAAATGTTCTCGCTTCCTGTATTAACGATATATTCTTCTGAGGAATCATTAATCGAGCAGAAGAGACGATCAATACCAAGAGAAGCATCGTAATGATAACTATATGTAAGCTTCACGGTCTCATTAGCGTTACCCGCATCACGGAGATGAACCACCATATTAGAGACAGATGATTTATCTTCAAATAGATTCATATCGATGAGGAGATCTGAAGCATCGATTTGACGAACAAATTCAAAGGACATAGAATCCGCACCATCAGAGGAGAAAAGTAGTCCCGTTGAAGAGGCGGATACATTCGCATGTTCGCTTAAGAAGAAGGAGCTTATATAACTAGAACTATTAGTTCTTGGCTGAATAATTGGTACTTCATAAGTAGAAGAAGAGAAATGACTTCCATAAGAGAAGGAAATATTAATCTGTGCTGTGTTATTAGTGTCACTATAGGAAGGAATGTAAATTAAATCACTGCCAATAGTCTTATCTCCACTCGCATCTCTTATAGAGATAGTTGCGGGAACAACATGAGCATTATAATTCTCATCATAATAAACACCGCTAATCGCATTGAATCTAAATGGATCACCTTTAACAAATGCGCTTGGTAATACCAAGAGGTTTTCATTATAGATAATCTCTTCGCTTCTACGAACGGCAATGGTTTGTGTTAAGTGCTCAACGTTTCCGATATAATCGGTAACCGCATAATCTATAACGTAAGAAGAGGAAGGCTCTAAAGCCTGGAACTTCATATTATTAACTGGAATATTCTTTCCGTCTAAAGAAGTAACTTTGACATCTAATGATAATTTGCCACTACCACCACTATAAGTGGCTTTAGGAAGTATGACTTCACGGCCATAAATAATTTCTGATGGAAGTGGAGAATTTAAAGATACAGAAATGGGTGTTAAAGCATCAGTGGCGTTCACTATCACTTCTTCTCTTGCTTCATTATTAAAGACATCTTTGGCAATATAAACGATTCGATAATTACCAATTTTTGTGGGTGTAAATTCATTATTAGTAACCACTACTTGTTGACCATCTGGATCATAGACTTCAATCGATTTACTACCGATGGTAGAAGAAGAATCTTCAGCAGTGAAATCAAATAGAGGATAGGAACTACCTATCTTTGCGTCTGGCGCAATATAACTTTCAGTTACAGAATTATAAGAGAATGCACTATGGTCAATATTGATTACTGGTTTTTCAGTATCATTGATGAATTCACTATTTAGTTCATTGCCATCGATATTGGTGACAAATATATCCGCAGAATTAGAAATACCTTTGCCATAAAAACTGAGGTAAACTTGGCCATTTTTAAATCCTTTCCATGGACTATTACCACCATTACGTGTAGCGTCATCGGTTTTGAAATTATAGACAAGCCAGGGAACGATTAAGCCTTCATAATCATCTCCGGGTTCTTCGTTGTGTCCAGTTAACCATGCGGGACGAGAATATAAACAACCAGTATTGTTATCAAAATAAAGTGGGAAGCCCATATCTTTATATTCCGCACCATTGACATGAGAGGTGAAATTACAATAACTCTGGAATCCACCTTCTTCATGTGATGAAGCATTATCCACACTTATCTTTGTAGTGCGGAAATTGTAATTGTAACCAACATATGTTCCTTGTGTGGAAGCTTTCGCACGGACAAAACATCCACCATTGAAATAGTTCAAATAACGGAGACGAATGGTGATGTAATTATTCTCATCATGAGCGTCAGTTAATTGAATATAGAAAGCATCTAAATCATTTAACCCTTGGGTTTTTGGTTGTATATAGAATCTTGCGACTTCCTTATTTAAAGAAGGATCGGAAAGATTATTATCATAAGCATAATCATTTAAGTTAATAACTTTGTTATAACGCACTACTTCATTATTCTTTAAAGAAATCTTTAAACCTTTAATTTCATTATTCGTGGTCATTGGACCAAAAGTAGAATCCTCAGAATTAAAATATGAAGTAACATTCTTTTGAACGATATAAGAACGAACTAAAGGTGTGGCTTCTGATTCAATATCATATTCCACAGTGTAATAACCCTCTTGTTCAATGATGAATGGGGCTTCCATTAATATAGAAAGAGGTGAATAGACTTTCGTGGTATAGCCCGCTGTTCTGCCACCTTTGATGAATTCAATTTCTGGAACCTTAAAGGCTTCACCGATACGAAATACTGGTGTTTCGCTTTCATTAATAGCAAGTCTTCCATCTATGATGACAGTTTTTACCATTGTGGTTTCAAAAGCATCGTTGGAATAAGTAAAGGTATAAGTACCCTTTTCAGTAAATGTGAATTCTTGACCAGTCTTCTCTTTAAAGTGATCATTATAAACACTTCCATCTTTTCTGATGGTGACATCACAGTTAAAGGAAGAGTTATGAGTTCCTAAACTTGTTTCAATTGTGGCGTCAGGAACAATGATTATTTGTCCTAATCCATAATGTGAGGGGAAATATACATCACTAAATTCAAAAGAAGCTTCTCCCGCGTTCATCGCCATAATCTTGATGTAAGTAGAAGCGGAAAGACCGTTCTTATTATATTTATAATAAAGGAAATACTCCCCTCTTGTTGAAGGGATGAATTTTCTATCAGAAAGGGTGACTGTATTACCGTTTCTATCGTATACAGAAATATGAATATCATTTCCATCTAATTCTCCATCCACTGGAGAAACAATAGAGGGCATTGGCACATTATAAATCTGTCCCACGATAGCGTTGGTCTTAATGTGGGTAGTGATAATTGGAGAGACACTATTAAGTGTTTCATTAGAAAGATTGTAACCAGCAAAAGAATAGAGTAGTAAATCTCCACATCCATTCGCACTTACACTATCGAAGATGATGGAGATGTCATAATCATCAAATGAAGAAAGAGTGTTTCTAAGATATTTGCCATCGTTATATGGTTTAGTGAAATCCCAAACATCATGATAATCATCGTCGTTGAGTTTGGTTTGAACTTTCATTGCTGCCGGATCAAATAACAATTCGATGTTTTTATCAGCATCAACTTTAGTGTAACGGCCTTCATTATTGGCGATTCCGGTAAAACCATATTGCTTACCGGTAGACCACTCACTTTCGTAGTAATTATTACCCGCAACTTGTCCATCATAACAAATAGCGACATAGTAATAATTTGAGTAAATAAAAGTCTTAATAGAGAACTGCTCTTTTGTGGATTTCTCCGTAAAAAGCAAGGAAAATTCCTTTAAATCGATGTTTCCGAAGTCATTTTTCACCGGTTTAACAGATGCGGTAAAGACACCAGAATAGGAGCAACCGAAGTTGATTGACGCTCCATTATCATATCCATAAAGAAGTAGTCCTTTATTGCCCTTTTCATCTGCATAACCAGCCTTGGTTTTTAAAGAGGCTGTGGACTCATCGAAAATATGATTAAAACGATTGATATTATTTAAAGATAGATTTGCCGAGCAACCCGCTAAGGCTAAAACAAAGGCAATGGAGAAACCAGTAAGGATATTCTTTTTCATCAGCCTTTGATACCTCCATCAGTGAGGTTACCCATGATTTTGTTTCTCACACAGAGGAATAAAATGAGGATGGGGATAAATACTGCAAATGAAGCACCAAGAATAACTGGAACAGAGTTCGCTAGTTTTTCAGGCACACCATTATTGGTTAATAAACCATATAGACCAACAGATGCTGTTGGGTTGGATTTTAAGAACATATATGGAGTTTCAAAGTCATTCCAATAGACGATGAAGTTCAAAAGGAAGACGGTGCCAAATAATGTTCCCACCAAAGGTAACATAATGGTAAAGAACACACGGAAATGATTGGAACCATCAATAAATGCGGCTTCCGCATATTCCCAAGGAATCTTCCTGAATGCAGCGTAGAAGATAAAATAATAAACATTACAGAAACCAAACTTCATGATCCAGGTTCCAAATAATGTGTTATAGATATGTAAAACATCTCTAGTGACAATAATCATAGAGGACAAGTTACCAACGATAGGAAGAATGGTAACAACGATAACTAGGTAATTAATAAATGTTGAAATCTTACCTGGATATTTCGCTGTACAATATGCCATCACGGCAGTGGCAAATGTTTGAGCTAAGGCTCCCCCGATAGAATAGAGGAATGAATCTCCAAAGAGATCATAGATGGAGTATTTCATCTTGCCGCTCTTAAAGTAGAAATCATTAAATAATGATTTGTAATTATCTAATGTCAATCCATCAAATAATTTAAAGGGTTCTTCAATAACTCCGTAATGCTTGCGGAAAGAAGAAATAAGTCCCCACAAGAAGAGAGTAATAAGAGTTATAGAAAACACGGTGAGCACCGCGAAAATAACAATTTCAAAGACGGAGATTCTAGACGGTTTGCGTGATGCTTTTACCATACTGGTCTAGTCCTCCCTCGGTCCATATTTAAGCATCAAATTTCTCACCAAAATAGTAAGAGGCGCTAATACGAGAGTTAGCATGATACCTAAAGCGGATGTTTGATAATAGGAAGCTTCCACGCTTGGAGTGGCTCCTTCTTGAATATTGCGGAAGATGTAATAACCAAGGGTTTGTAATTCTGTAGGAGCGTTAATACCAAAGAATGTAAAGAGATAGGCTTGGTTAGTGACAATACCCGCCATAAAGATAATTAATAACGAAACAATTGTTCCCCAAATCTGAGGAATAATAACGTGGATAAAGATGCGGAATTCAGATGCTCCATCGATTTTCGCAGCTTCCACTACTGAAGGAGAAACCTGACTCATCGCATTGATATAGAGCAAAATATTGCCTGAGAAATTTACTAATAGATAGAAGACGATGAGCATCGGCTGACGAGCCGCACTATATTCTAATGATATTGGAGCGGTTGGGAAGATTGCGGACATCCCATAATTGACAAAAGCCTTGTACATGATAGCCAAGGCGGAAATACAAATGATACTGGGGATGAAAGATATAATCTTAAAGAATTGAGATAGATGGAATTTCTTATAAATATAATAAGAAATACATAGAGAAATGGGGACCGTTAACAAAGTTACCCCAAAATATATAAGGGAGTTTTTAAGACAGACACCTAATGTGGGTAATGTCTGTTTAGAAAACCATCCTGAGAAGTTAGATAAAGAGAATGTGGTCTTGAAGGTCAGGGTGTTATATTCCTGAAAAGCCATCAAGATACTATTGAAGTTAACAACGACATAGAAAATTAAAAATTGGAGAAGAGGAAGAGAGACCATCACCCAAAAGAAAGCTTTGGCGTGTCTATCCATCTTCTTTTTTGTGGTTTTTGTAACTGTTCTCGTCGCAGTTAATCTCATAAAACTTTGTTATTTCTTGTAGTTATAAATATCGATAAAGTATTGTTCAGAAGTTTTGGGAGTTCCTTTTTTGGCCCAGTCATTGAGATTCATAACGGGATTGCCATCACCAGAATTAATGGCATAGCCATAGGACATATAATCTAATTCAAGAACGTGCTCTTTAGCAAAATTAGAAAGTGGGAGCCATGGAATGGTAATTGTATTTGTGTTTTCTGAAATTTCCCATGCTGCTTTGCCATAATAGGACATATTAGCGAGGGTTTCTTCAGAAAGTTCATATTCCATCGCACGTTTAGAACTTGTGTAAAGGGTATAGGTTTCTAAAGCGTGATCAGATTGAAGGAAGGAAACAAATGCTTTAGCAACCACTAAATTCTCTTCTGGAATGTAGTTATTAATAAACATGAATGATCTTCTATCGCTAACGCGAACATTTGGTGTTCCAATTTTATCTTTAGTGGCTTTAGGAAGAATATATGGAGAGAACTTCGCGTCCTTTTGTGTTCCAGGAGAGAAGAAATCACTCGCTTCGCGGAACCACCAACCACCTTCAACGATGAAACCGATATCACCGATGGTTTTATGGTTTTGAGGATTGATGAAATATTCTTGGGCATCAGAATAACTGGTCTGCCAGGATTTGGAATAATAGTTACCATCTTGGGCAAGGAATTGAGCGAAGTCTAAAGCTTCGAGTTTTCCTTTTTGAAGATGTAATTCAGCGTAGTTATTCGCGCCGATAGTCTTGGATTCAGTAACTGGATTACCATCACCATCACGAACAATAGAATTACCACTTAGTTTTACTAAGTTTGTCGCATTACCTTCAAGTTTGAGGTTATAGATGAATTCTTCAGCACCTTCGTTAGTGGCCCAAACATCATTGAGAAGACTTGTTAAATAATCAGTACAAGTAGAATTCCAAATGAATGGAGTAACACTGCTGTTCTTCATCATCGCAAGAAGAGCGCGGAAGTCTTTATAAGTGGCTGGTAAACCATCATCGACAGAATAATTCACGCCTTCGATAGTTCCGGTCTTTCCATCTGGACCATAGGAACGCTCAGCGGTCGCACTATCAACAAAGAGGTCATAGAGTTTATCAGGATTGTTGTAATCAGATTCTGAGAATTCATCCGCACTAGCACCCCTTCTGAAGAATAGGTTTTTCTTTTCAAAAACAGAAACGTTATATTGGAGGCCAACATTAGTTTCGAATAGAGGAATGCCATAATATTTGCCATTATATTCGTAAAAACCACGGTATAATTCGCTCATTTTGTCAGAAATCTTACGTTCTGTCTCTTTGGTCTCGTTACCTGTAACAGCATAATCATTCACTATATCGGTAATGTCTTTAGTCACACCCTTAGCGATAAAGGTATAGTAATCTGTATCTTCTTGAATGAAGACATGGTTGGAGTTTCCGCGGACACTTTCATAACCAGTATTCTTCTTGTCATATTCTTTGATGATTTGAACACCTTTACGACCCTCTTGGAAGGATACTTCAGAGAACGCTTCTGTGAATTCATCACAAAGCTTATCTAACCATTCGCTTCTAAATCCACCATTAGTGTATTTAATACGAAGTTGGGTTTTAGTTTCATCCTCTTCTTCAGTATCTCTTTTTCCACAGCCCATTAATGTGGCTACAGAGGCTAGTGTGACAACACTGACTAACAATAACTTCTTTGATTTCATATTTATACTCCTTATTGAGTTTTCAACTCTTTGCGTATTTCATCTAATGAAATGGTAGCTACGGATACATATTTATCTGCGCAACCATAATAAACATAGAGGATTCCATCTTTTAATACTGCTCCTGTAGGGAAGACACATCCATCATAGAGACCACCACTACATTCATATGGTTGATCTGGTTCCATCACATAATCCTTGGTTCTAGCAAGAATCTTTTTGGGGTTGTTTTTATCAAGAAGGAGAATACCGGTACGGTATCTTTGGTCTTCTTTCCTAACACCATGATAGATGAATAACCAACCTTCTTCAATTTCAATTGGAGGACAACCCGCTCCAACCTTATAGTTTTCCCAGTCTTCAACGCCTTTATAAAGGGTTTCAGTTTCTCCCCATTCAAGGAGATCATCACTGAAAGAAATCTTCATAACATATTCATTGTTAATCGCTGGTCTGGAGATTCTCACAAACTTTCCATTGATTCTTCTTGGGAAAATAACAACATCGCGGTCATCAATTCTGCAGTCAGTTATTCTTCCTAGACGGACATAATTAACAAAATCTTTTGTCATCGCAAGATATGTGACTGTGTGATTGATGCGATAGAAAGAAGGGACGCTGTCTTTTTGAGGTTTAAACCAGGCGGTCCTTTCTTCTTTAAAAGTGGGTAACCAATATCTACCTGGACAAAACGCTCTTGCGGCATAGGTTATATAAAAATAATCATCAATTTTTACAATACGTGGATCCTCAACACATCCACCATCAATTTCACCTTCTGGTGGATTGAGTGCGGGCTCATCAGAACAACGAGTAAAATTGAAGCCATCATCACTTGTGGCTAACCCAAGACAAATCTTGTGTTTGATATCATCTCCTGCGGCGCGATAAAGCATGATGAATTTATGGCTTTGTTCATCATAAATAACCCCGGGATTAAGCACGCAGAAATTTTCCCAAGGATGATCCTTCATAGGCAAAAGGATGGGATTGTTTTCGTATTTGTTAAATTTCATAGCTATGTGTTCATTTCCATTGTAACAAATATATTTAATTTATTAAATTTGTATTTTATTTCTAAAAATTTCGTTTTTGTTTCATTTTGCTTATAATTTAAGTATGAGAATTCTCACTTTTGATAACGATAATAACAACTCATACACAATGAATTTTCAGAGTAAAATTGATTTTACTTATCATATCAACACCAGTGACTTTCCTCTTGTTCATTCGCATAAGGATTATTGGGAATTCACTTTAGTGACTGGTGGAAAAATCATCAATAAAAGCAATCATGGGGATTTAGAATGCGGTCCTAACTCTTTATTTATTTCCACTCCTGACGATGTCCATTGCTTAATTAAAAGCGGACCAGAAGATGGTGATAAGCTCCGCTATATCAATATCATTGTGAGACAGAGTAGACTCTATAAATTATTAGAGGCTTTCTCTCCTTCTTTTATTTCATTTTTGAAACACGATAAGGAGGTTCATTCCTTCCCAGATCCATTTGAAATGGAAATAGAGAATGTTCTCCACCGCATCAAATTAATCGAAAAAGATAATTATGATTTGTATAACGATATGGTGTGTTCCGCTTTATTTGTCATCCTTCATTTCCTTTTAGACTATTCACATAAAAGTGATAAAGGAAGTGGTTGGATCGCGGAACTATACACAAAAATGCGTTCTCCCAATTTTATTAAATTGAACGTTGAGGGTTTATGTGAAGCTATGGATTATTCCAGACCTCAGATGAACAGGTTAATGAAAAAATATTTAAATACAACACCACATGATTTTCTTATTGATTGTAAACTCCGCTACGCAGAGAGCCTTCTTCAAACAAGTGACATGAACTTACAAGAAATCATCGAGGCCGTTGGTTATTCCTCTTCTTCTGCTTTTATTAGAAACTTTAAAAGTAAATATTACTATACACCGATGAAGTATAAGAAAAAGGGTTTAAAATAAACCCTTGCGATAAATCTCTTTGTGGTTTTTCACATTGATTTCTTTATCAAATACATGATTCATTACCAATCCCGCAACTAATAATAGAAGCGGTAAAAGGAATATCGCAAATATAGCAAGAACAACTGTTTTCACTATGGATAAACCATAGGGAATAAAGCCAATTAAAATTGGTAGCATAAACACCAATGAAAAGAGAAAACCAATTGGATAATTTTTAATTGCAAGTATTGCGCTATTACCGAATGCTTTGAAGAATGGATTCACATATATTGCTGAATATCCAAATGAGAAGAAGATGATAGGCAGCAAAACAAATATTCCAATCGCTGCCACTACAATTCCGGCCCACAAGATATCCGCCACAATAAATAAAAGTGAGGAAGCAACAAATACAATATCAATGAAGACAGTCAAAATAAGGAAGCGAACAACATTTTGTTTTATTCCTTGTCCAAAAGAATTAAAGAACTGAATACCTTCTCCCCAACATAGTTGTCTAATTATACGAGATACACCTGCTAGACCTACACTTAAAACAAGAAGACAAAGACTATAGAAAAGGGTAAAGTTTAAAACTATGCTCTGATATAAGGGTTTTCCTGTTTCTGTCATCGCACCACCAACATAGTTATTTGAGTCGGCAAAGAACGACACAAGTGTAAGGTCGTTGAATAAAGAAATCGCAATTAGCGGAAGCATGAAAAGGAAGAGCATCATACCCATTAAAAACACGACACGATAACGGTTTTTTAGAATGTCTTTAAATAGTTGCTTCCTATTAATAGGAAGTTTAGCGTGTTCAACAGGTATCTCTTCTTGTTGTTTTTCTTTAGGAACATCTACTTCAACGGCATCACTAATTTTCACTAAACCTTTTTCATTTAATGAGTACACAGCAGCGCCAAGAATATCGGCTTCTTTATCCGAATGAGATACAAGAATAACAGTGATGTCCTTTTCTTTTACTAACTTAAGAAGAAGATGTAAGCAGTACTTTTTAGACTCTTCATCAAGGTTAGAAAAAGGTTCATCAAATAGACAAACTTTCGGATCTTTAATAAGCGCTTTACCAAGAGCAACCTTTTGTATTTGTCCTGGTGATAATTGTCCCGGTTTTCTCGTTAAAAGGTCAGAAATTCCAAGCAAAACCGCTATTTTTTTCACTTTTTCGTCGATTTCGTTGGCTTTTTTATACTGTTGCTTTAAAGGGAATGCCAAGATGTCATAAATGATTTTATTCTGGAAAAGAAAGTTTTGCTGATCGATATAAGCAATGTTTTCTTTATAGGCTGATGATGGGGTTGAAACATCCTTTCCATCAAAGCGAACAGTGCCATCAAAATCAAGTTGACCCGCTATCGCTCTTAACAAAGTAGTCTTACCAGTACCAGAAGCACCGGTGATGATGTTTATGCTCCCGCTTTCAAAACATCCGGAGATATTTTTCAAAACCGGATATTCATTACGTTTTCTATCTAGATAAGTAACGGAAAGATTTTCTAATTCAATATTTGGCATATTAGATTATTTTATTTTAAAAAATAAGAGTGATAATTTCAATATCACAAGAGACCCCAAAAATAATTAAAAAGACCTAATTTTAGGTCTTCTTATTAATATATTCAATATCTACACCTTAATAAAGTGTATTGATACCATACTGTTTTCATCTTCGTTATAGGCGACGATGAGTTTCTGTGTGGCTTGATAATAGCCTTTGTTTTTATATGGTACTCTCACAGTTAATGGGTCTCTTCTCTTAATTCTTTATTCTTTTTTTATTTCAACTTATGGGTTGAATATTTAGCTAAAGCCACACTATCGATGTGTTCAGAATGACGTCCTCTAAACAAGTCTTTAGCTTCTTCTGGACTTCTCGCAAAGATGTGCTCGTATCTTCTTTGGCCTTTATAGGAATAGGCGATTACATATTCATTTTCAGTCATGGGGGTTTCTCCTTATTTTAATTATTTCATGATGCGGACAATCAATATATTTGTTCTTTCTATAAAACATCAACCCACTCATCAAACTTATTCATTAAAGCAATATCACGAAGCTTCATAGCCTCCAATGATTCGAGATAAGAGAATGATGGTTTTTGTGAAACAAAGAAGCGAAGAATATCTCTCATTTCATTTTCGAAATATGGGGATGTACATCTCACAAAGTTTTGTTTAAACTTACCATTCCCGCTGACAAAGAAATCTTGAGCATTTCCACCTTCCGCAATAACGATTAAAGCGGTTTTATTATTTGGGTATTCAATGTTTAACATGTGATGAACACCGCTTTTAGATAGTTTGGCCCTTAATGCGCCAGCACCCATCTTAGAAACAACAATTTCTAATGGGTGAATCCAATAATCACTTAAGTGAACACTAGGAGCAACAACTAAAAGCGAATCAACATTTTCTAATGCCACAACTTCATTCGCGTATCTTAAAGAAGAAGAGGTAAATAAAGGTGTGCCATATTTATCCGCTAACTCAAAAGTGGCCCTGGCTTCTTGATAATTGTTCATAAAGGTCTTATCCACAAAGATGGGTTTCTTAAATGGAATAACCTTTTTAATTACTTCGAATTTTCTTTCTGGATTATCAGGATATAAAACCATTAAATAATCGCATTTATTACATAATTCTTCTAAAGAAGAACATTTATGAACACCATACTGTTTCTCATATTCATCAGATGATAAATCTGGGTGATCTATCTCAGCATAAAAATCAGTTATCTCAAATTCTTTATCAACATCGCCTTTGACATTTTTTAAAAATGCTGGATAGTTTAAAGCATGCCATTCATTGATATAGTAATCAATTAAACCAATTCTTTTCATAATCTAATTTCCTTTTCTTCTTCTGCAGATTGATAAATCAAATCAATGAGTTTTTCGATATCGATAACTTCATCGATGTGTCCTCTATTAGGAACACCATTTTCCACTGACTCAATAAACATCTTATCTTCGATGTCATAATGGTTTTCAAAAGCCACATCACTTTCAGTGACTTCTAATGTGTCACCTGAGAAAATCTTATATTTCTGAGTGTTGAAGAATAGTCTAATACCAGCTTTTGAACCATAGATATCAAGATAGAATTCATCAGCAGGAATATTAGTTGCCCATCCACCAGTTAATGATAAGGTGTATCCAGTATATCTTGCAAAGCAAGAGATAAACTCTTCAACATCATTGGTGCCGTGTTCAATATCCGCGGTATCTTCCGCCCACATATTGCCATACTTATATTCTTTCATATTCCTCGCTAACTCAGTTTTTGCGGAAGCACTAACACTCTTGAGTTCTTGGTGACCCACAATATATTGAATCAAATCTAAAATATGAACTCCCCAATCGATAAGAACTCCACCACCAGATAATTTCTTAGTCGTAAATGGTCCACCTAAACCGGGAATAGATCTAGTCGTAAAGAAATGGGCTTCTACATGATAGACACGTCCAAGAACACCATCTTCACAATATTTCTTTACTTGATTAACTGCAGCGTTATAGCGGTTATTTACGCCGATATTTAGTATTTTATTCGCTTTTTGCGCTTCTTTTTGCATTTCTAAAGCGTCTTTATAATTCAAGGCGATTGGTTTTTCACATAGGACATTCTTACCCGCTCTTAAAGCATCTATGGTAATTCTTTTGTGCTCATAATTGGGCACCAAAACAAACACGGTGTCCACTTCTGGATCATTCAAAGCATCATGATAATCTATAATAACATTCTCGACTTTAGAATAATCTTTTTTAGCTTTTTCTGCTTTTTCAATAATAATGTCACAGGCATATTTGATTCTTACATTATCCAGTCTTTCTAATGCTGGAAAATGGGCATAATTAGCAATTCTTCCACACCCAATAATAGCAACAACATTCATATACTTTACCTCTACGATAATTATAATTCTTATTACACAAATTCTTGAATAAGAAAACCGCCAATATGGCGGCTCTATAAGCAAATAGATTTATATTATTTATGTCTGAAATCATCTGTGCGATCTGTCCAAGAGAAGAATTGAATTTCAACCCATTCTTTTGTGGCATGGTACATGGAGTGCCAAATTATTACATAGTAATAATGATATTCATTTAAACGAAGATATAAAAAGCTAGTGATGTTGCTAACAAATCACCAGCATGAACAACGCTTGTTTTCTATAGACACTTAGTGCTTTTAATAATTCCACATCCTAATGGAGAGATAACAATCTTGTTAGATTGGTTTTTAATATCGCCATAGGTGTCTAGGATCTTTTCTTCAAAGTTAACCACTACTTCTTTATCAGATGAATTTAAGAATGTGTAATAAGATTCATCTTGTTTTGTTAATTGTTTTACTTCTAATCCGTTTTTATAATCCGAATACTTAACTGGTTTAATATCCGCACCTTTAGTGCACTCTTCAAATATCTTCACTAGTGTTTCATCTTCTAATTGATAGGCATCATATCCCAAGGAGAAACCAAATAGATATGTATAACCTTTCCCATGATTAATCTTTTGAATGGATGGGCTTCCATCTTTAAATGTAGCAATGGTTTCACTATTAGAGACAGTATATACGGTGTGATATCCTTTGGATAAGAATTCATGACCATTAAAAATAACAGGTCTATCATCTTTTCTTCTTTCAAATACACGGCCCTTAAATAGTCCATGGCATCTAATGTCATATGGATTAACCCAAGTATTCAAATCTCTTAAGCCAAAGCCTTCATCAGCGAGTAAGATACCGCCATTAGAGACAAATAATTCTAATTCTTTAGCGACCTCTTCCTTAATCATCGTGTAATAAGGCATATAGACGACTTTATATTTATGAATATCTTTGATATTACTAGATTGAATATAATCAACTTCATAGTTATTGCGTTTCATCAAACGATAGAAGCCTGCGTGAGCGTTCCTATAGTAAAGAATCCACCAATACATGTCGAATTTATAATCTGGTCCACAGCTATCTTCAATCTCACTTAATAAACTTGAATCATAGTCAAAGACTATCGCGACATCACTTTGCTTTTTATAGAAACTATAAATATCTTTTCCTATAACATTAACAATATCCCCAAACGCTTTAACTTCGTTTAAGACTTTTCTTGGCGAACCATCGGATCTCGCTAAACCAGCGCAGTCACTTTCATGACCGATTCTTTCGGCGCGATATTGCCAGAAATTAATTGCCTTAGCCCCACTGCCTAAAGAGGTGAATAATTTGTATTTCATATCCCAGTTAGTGTCATAACCATATTTATAACTTCCTAATCCTGGATATAACTCATAGAGTAGATAATCTTTACAAATGGATTGCAGATAATCATTGAGCATAGCAAAATCTAATCTCTTTTCATTTGTGCTCATATTAGTGTCGCATGGCACTGATGTTCCCCAGTAATCAACGGCCTTGGAAGCAAAGTCATCATTGATACAATCACTTATAGTGAACTGGAACGCTGATGTATAGCCAACGTGAGAGACGATTGGACGAACCTTGTCTATTTCCCTAATAGAATCGTAAACAAGTTTTAAATTGTCGAAAATCGCTTGTTCTGATTTAAACTTTTTAAATTCAAAGGTATCCCAATATCCATGAGGTGTGCTCGGTAAGGAGATATTATCAAAGCTCTCTTCAGAAGCACCATAAAACTTATTGAGGTTTTCAATGGTGTGATATTTATCTTTAAGGAATCTACCGTATCTTCTTCTACAATCATCGCAGAAGCATTCTTCAAATGGTTTATTTCTCGGTTCGTTCCAGGCATTCCATAGAATGATGTTGGGATTATTAACATATCTCTCCACTACTTTACGAACAAACTTCGCCATACGTTCACGGACAACATCTTTGCTATAGCAAGGCAACCAACCACCATAGAAGGCACCGTGGTAACCACCTCTAAGAATTTCACCTTTAGGTCCAATTCTATTTGCCCCGTATTTATCAAAGATATATTGAGGAGCGCATTCTAAAAGGAACTTCATAAATACTTTTTTATGATGCTTCTTCGCTAATTCTAAAAGTTTATCGACATCGGAGAAGTCGTATTCATCTTCTTTTCTCTCGTTATTTCTCCAGTTAATACGAATCTGAATGGTATTTAAATTATATTTACCTAAGTTATTTAAATCGTAATCCCATTCATCTTCTAAAGGAGTAGGAGAACGATAGTACTGTGTGGCGTAAATAAACTCATCTAACTTTTTCATAGGCGTTACAAAATAATCTTATATTATTTAATAAAAATAAAAAAGACAAAAAAATGATAAATTATTACATTTTTTTAAAACTAATTTAGAGTGGTTAGTTCCGCGATAATGGTCCTATATGCAATTGTTGAATACATATATAAGGAGATGGATTTCGAACCATTAATAATCTCAGAATCGGTGATGGTAAGAGATTGATTGGTGCCTGTTACGCAAGTCAATGAAACAACCACTTGATCGTTATTTTTGGTAAGAGTCAAAACACCGGTATGTGGATTTCCAGCATTGTAATTTTCTGGGAAAGCATATGAACCTGATTGTAATCCCACTCTCGATTCCCAAGCATTGCCTGATAAATTAAAGACAATAGTAGAAAATGCGTTGAAGTTAATCTTCGGTAATTTAATTTCATTTTCCTCACCACCAGCGGTGATTTCATAAGTCATTGTTTTCTCGGTTGGCTGCATTTCAGTCGCCCATCTGCCACCTTCTGCTCCATATGTAGCAACTGTGAAATCGATCTCATCTAAAGACGCATGATAATCAACTGCTTCTCCGCAGTTAGAACACACTTTAACACCGATTGTTTCTGTGCTGATAACATAGTTATGGTCAGTACATTTTTCTTTAAATCTCGGTTGATAAATCATCACACCTCTTTGGAAACAATGCGTTGAATAACACACTGGGAAAGTAAATCCAGTAACACCATTTATGACATCGGTATCACTACAAGTGTAACTGTATCTTAGTTCACCATTATCCGAACGTAATGAAATAATAAGTCCAGTTGCTTCTTTGTATTCAAAATGGATTTGCCCTGTACAATCAGTGGTTACTTTATTTGCATCAAAACCAATATAGAAACCACCTTCGATGTTATAAGGCATGATGACTGTGGCATCTTGCTTTTTAAAGTTAATAGCAGGAACTGTTAGTGTATAGTCAGCACGGCAATGTGTATAACCCATTTCTTCACTATACTGACGGTCTTGGTAATAATACAAATAATCGTTGTTTGTGTCACCATCACTAGAAACGTTTGGAATGATTGTTGGTTTCTTATATTCACTATCGTAATGTGCATTAGGATCTTCTGTATAGAATGCTGTTCCGGTGTAATTACCTAGTCTGATGTATGGCAAATAATCGTGTGAAATATAAATGTTGGGATTAGATAAATAAATACAACTTGTGGTGGTGATTGATTCATAAGCCCAATAAGAAATCGATTGGAAATTCTCCCTTCCTTGAACAACTTCCTGATCATCACATGTCACTGTGCGAGTAACATTTTTGTAGCTTCTTCCGTTGAATGGATCACTAATGTCATATGTTTGGGT
Source organism: Bacilli bacterium (assembly GCA_045130875.1). Lineage (GTDB taxonomy): Bacteria > Bacillota_I > Bacilli_A > RFN20 > CAG-826 > RUG13091. The sequence goes on from JBGUQI010000011.1 coordinate 176,504, forward strand.
AATTGTTTGAGTTAATGAGCGACCATCATATGTCACATCAATGGTTCCACCCATTGCCATCGCACCACCATACCAATGTTCTAAGTCAATGGTGATATAACCATTAGTTTTCCAGAAATATGTCACTTTTGTGGCTTTTCTGTAATCCATTTTTGGTAAATAAATATGGGCAATAATATCTTCTGTGGCGTTACCATCGTGGCAATTCTTTGACAAATCATATTTCAATCCATTAGCAAAAACATCATTGTCGTTATAGTAAACAGCATCGATAGTTTCTCCATGTTCGCCTTCACTCGGAGCAAAAGATTTCGCTCCTCTTGTATCTTGGGCAAAATTAAATTCATTAATCTTCCATCTAACACCCAATCGCAAATCATTTTCTACAGGTTCATCAAATTCTTTGCCATCTTTAATCCATGTATCAAAGATAAGTTCGGGGTTTGGACTAATGGGAACATAGTTAATCTTGTCGCCATCAAGAACATAAATGGTTTCGTCTAAATCAATAGAATCCACACTATATCTTTCTCTACATCTAAATGAATCGGTGGAAACGATGGTTGTACCATTCTCGGGAACATTATACCAAACACCTAAATCAAAATAGCCTTTCTTCAAACCTTTAATTGCGTTATTTTCAATGACAGCGATTTCATCATCAGAGATATCTGGATGTAATTCACTTAACGAAAGATTTCTGACAAAGCCAGAACCATAATTCAAGCAATAGGTGACTACGAGGTTTTCCTCACCAACCACCACTTGCGTACTTTCATAATTGCATGACAAATAATATGATGGCTTTCTAACTGAAACAGTAAATGTTTCTTCAGCCACAATCTCACCATAAGAAACAGAAATCTTCCCTGATGTAGAACCGGCATTTAAGGCCGTAATAACATTGTTATTGATGCTGATGATTGAATTATCATATTCAGAATAAACTGCGGTTAAATCGATTGTTTGGCCATTTAATCTTGCTTCATATCTGAATTCATACTGATCGTCTTCATATAATGAAATAAAATCATCATAAATATTTAATCCTAATAGGGATGATTCTGTTTTTTCTTCCACGATTATTTTTAATAATGACTTTGATTTATCGTATGTTATTTGAATGATTGCTTCGCCAAGACCAACCGCTTCCACTAAACCGGTATCAGAAACAATAGCAACATCCGGATTCAAACTAAGGTATGAGAAAGCAACTTTTTGTTCTTTTCCTTCTTCGACAAAATATGTCGCATTAATTTGATAGGTATCACCTATCGCCATAGTCTTTTCTTTATCACTTAAAATGATATCGACCGGATCCAAAATATCTTCATGGATAATTTCGACTTTATTAGAGCAGCATGAAAGCATTGTGGTAAGGATGAATAGTGAGACGGCTTTAATTATTTTATTCATATCATTCACCATCCATTAAAATTCAATTCCTGAACCCGCTTCTGATATCTTAGTTAATTTAAAATAATTAACCAAAGAATTGAAATCGGCTTTCATTTCTTCTAGAGCATCCTGACTGAAGAAATCAGAATAATAACTAATTAACACATAATATGTGGTAATCATTTCTCGTTTGATTCGATAGTATAACTTTGTATATAACTCATCATCGATACCTTGATATTTCTCAATTGCTTTCAATCCTTGATTTAAGGCATTATGCAAAGCATCAATGGTTGGTTTATTCCAACATTCGAGATTATCCACTATTTCGCTCTTAATGCCACATACCGTTTGAGTGCTATTCACATAATATGTGTATCTATCTCTAGTAATTTTGTAATAGAGTTCAAGACTTTCAGCGGCATCTTTATAGTAATGTTCCATAAACTCATGAACGAGGTCTTCATAGTTTTGATCGATGTTCCAAAGCAATTGGCTTTCCACATATAAACGCATGTTGGTTAAACCAGTCACGTTATTAATAACTGCGCCTTGGGAATAGAAATACTTCACATGATGCTTTTGATATTCTTCTAAATATGGTTTGAAGGAACCAAAGTTGTTGAAGTTCATCAAGAAGTTCTTAAAGTTCACATCATAGGAATAAACGATGATTCTTCCATCAAGTATTTCGTCCCACTGCTCAAGGCAAGATGAGAGTTCACTGTTGGTTGCTCCAGTATGAAAATCCTTAGCAAAATCAAGTTCAATTGGCGCAAATTCGATATAAAGCTTCTTGTTTGGCACGATTAATTTGCTCTTGAAAGGTTTGATGGATTGGAAGTATCCAAAGAAAACATATCTGATGTCTCTATTAAGATTGTTCGTATCATTATTCTCTCTCATGATGCTTTCGACTTTTTCAATAACATCATTTAAGAACAAAACAATAAGACCGCTAACCTTGCCATCACAGCCATATTCATGACTCTTAGCTTCACAAGCTTCACAAGTACAAAACGCTCTATTATCTTCTTGGCCAATCATAAAGTATTTGGCGGTTGGGTTTTTGGTTATGTAGTTGTTATATAAGTTGTTAGCCATCTCACTGACCATGCCATCATAATCAATACCATGTGCGGTATAACAAAGTTGATAGAATGTATCAGCAGAGGCATCAGCAAACCATTCAGGATGTTCATCGTGATACTTTTCTTGGTTCAATAAATTATGATATTTATTTGTCGAGGTATGGCCATGTAATGCCCATCTGTTATCAGTTTCTTTATTAAATAATCTCAAACGAGACGCTAAGGTCTTATTTGTAATAAGTTCTTTATATCCTAATTCACGCTCATCAAATGTTGGAATATAAGATTCATCGATTGCGGGTAGATAAACATCATCGCATTCCTTTACGTAGATTTCATCGTCAGCGTAAGCCTTATAATCAACGAGGATTTCTAATAGTCTATATGTACCATATAAAACACCTTCAAGGTCGTAGTTTTCATCAGCGAGAATATAGACATTGTTATTTTTGTTCAATAAATAATATCCACTATTAAGGTATTCTTGATCGGTAGGCATTGAAACATTGTTTTCAACACTCAAAGAAGTTTTTCCAAAGGAAATATATGGTAATGACTTATTAACATCTTCCTTAGATTCATCAATTAATTCAAAAGAAGCTCCACTAGCCATTTCAATGACACTAGCGAATTCACTAACAGCCATACCAATATATTCGTTTTGAGAATTTGGTATTACCAATTGATAATCCGAAACATTGTTTGAAACGAGTTTCACTTTTTCGACAACATTATATTCATAAGAGGTGGTCGTCTTGTTGCAGGAAACCAAAATCATGCTGAGTAATGGAATAAATAATAATTTGTTAAGACTATACTTCATAACACCATTACCTCACATTCAAAATGAATTCTTTCAAATTCACATTGCCATAAGCATCCACTACCAAATATCTAAGTATATACTTACCGGCCATATATAATTTGATGGAATTATTGCTTTGTATTAAATCACTTGAATAATGATCAACATCCAAATAATTCTCTTTATAGATTTCTCCGTCTCTCATTTCTGCGTGTTCAATGGCGATGCCTTGACCACTTGGTAGGTAAAGAGAAATATCTAAAGTACAATTCTTTGAATTGTCATCAAACGAATATGTAGGAAGGGCAAAAACAAATCCAACAGCGTATTCGTCTTTAATTGTTAGATTGACTGTCAATTCTGGTTTCTCATTTTCAATACAGCAAATCGTAAATGAGCGAATAGATGTTCTGCCATTGCCGTCTCTAGAACTATACTCAATTCGATAATTACCATATTTACTTAAAGTAACTTTATAATCCTTTGATGCGTCAGCGTTATCCAAGATCTTTCTTCCTACGCTATCAGTCATTGTTACAGACAAGTATTCAACATAAGAAAGAACATCATAGGCCTTGGCTTTAGAAATAGTTATTTCTTCACCTAGTTCATTTGCCCAATTCAAATTGCTATCAGTAATTATTTGTGGGCCGGCATTATCTTTTACAATTGATGTTTTAAAGGATTGATTGTTGATGAAAAGCAATGAAACAATTGATTCACCAATAAGATTATTAAAGCCAAAAGAAACATAAACTTCATCGGAAAAACCGGTAAAATCATCACCATTATCAAAATATTTAATCTGACAAATATCCTTGTAATTAATATCACGTAAGGCTTTGTTATAAGGACGATAATATAGTTCGAATTGCTTATTACTATCACATGATAAATCACGAGATATGGCTTCATAAGGTGTATAGAGCTTAAGACCATTACCGCTAGGAACGACTTTTAATGTCACTATATTATCGGGATAATTCTTATCTTTAATTTCGATATCAAAGCTATCATAGTTAGTAATTGTTTCTTCATCTAAACCAAACGATAACGATAAATCATTTGAAGATATGGATTTGATGAAGTTAATCTTTGCTTCACTACTAGTGGTGAATTGCATGGCTTTGTTTTTAATGTTTTCCGCTGCATAATTAGAATCTTCAGAATAGAAATAGTTACTCTTAATAATCTTTCCATCCGCATCATTACCTTCCACCACCCTTATGGTGAATGATTGTTTGTGCTCCACAGATGATTGAGGGACAAAATCAATGACAATGTCATTCAGTGATTCGACATATAGTTTATCGTCAGTGAAAAGCGCTCCATTAACATAGATAGAAACATCACCATCTAGAATGGAATTGCCATTTGGATATTTGCACGAAATAGATGGGATGTCATAATACTGACCCTTAACCATCACAGCAGGTAAATTGATTTTATCAATAATAATTGGGTGCTCAATATTTTGAATGCTATAACTAACTACTTTAGTCACTGGACTATCGTAAATATCGTTAGCAACATATTTAACTTTATATGTGCCAATCATATCAGGAACAAAGAAATCATTTTTCAGTTCAGTGGTGTTTTCGTTTGGATCAATTAAATATCTATTTAAAATAACTCTTCCTTGGCCATTACTAATAACAACATCATCCATTGAGCAAAGCTCTATTTTTTCAAATGCACGATGAGTGTCACCATCCTCAGGAACGGTAATCACCATATCTTGAACAGCAGCAGAACAATTGACTTCATAAGAGTCTTCAACAACATTTCCTGTTCTATCACTACAATAGTATGAGACTAAATATTTACCATAATAACTAACGGTAAACCTCTTACCATCGTTCTTAATGTTCATGTATTCATGGCTACCTTTGTCATAGAATTGGACATTGGTTTTTAATAATAAGTTGTCATCAAAATTATCAAAGGAATCAGCTTTGAATATTGGGTAGGTATTATTCTTTTTAGCAAGCGGCAAATTCTCTCTACTATTACCATCAAAGTCGATGGATAGTTTTGGCGCTTCTAAGTCTCTTAATAATTCTTGAGATAAGTCATAACCAAAGATGGATTTGATAATGTATTTACCACCAGTACCAGATACATCTTTAGTGGTAATCGATAAAATCGCACGATTATTTGTAAATCCCGACCACGGATTTGTTGGATAAATATTAGTGTTATCCAAATCATTAATAAGAATCGTGCTATCAACAACTGAATATTCCGACTTCACAAGAATTTGTTTTGATGAATAATCAAAGAAAAGCTGTGAGTTTAAATATCCTGTTCCAAAAGAGGTGATGATTTGGTCATCAAGGCCTCTTAATGATAAGAAAGTGGCCGTACCAGTTTGATCATTGTTGATATGCCACTGACCAGACCAGTTTTCATAACCGGCATAATATTGCCCACTCGCTCTGGCGGTGGCATATGTTAAACGCATTTGATTGCCAGAACCCGCCAAGCCATCAACATATCTAATATCAACTTTGTTATTTGGATTATCGGCATCAGTTAGAGTCACGATAATCTCGCCAACATCGTAGGCTCCTAAAGTGGATGGTTCGACAATAAAATCAATAAAAGGATCGGTTTTTGCGGAGTTTGTGAAATCTAAAACCTTATTAAACGTCACGGTTCCACCATCGCGAGAATTAACTTTTAAGCCTTTATAATCAACAACACCAACAGATGCATCCAATTTATCATTATAAGCAAAAGAATCTTGGGTGATAGTCGCGTTAGAAGCGGAGAACATACTGACTGGAGTGCGCACTGAAATGGTTTCAACAGTTTTAGTCACTCTTTCATCACCAAACATAGCTGAGAATTCAAAGATATATTTACCTGGTTCGGTGAAACTAATCTTTGTGGAATTGATTACTGCCCCAGATGGAGTGCGAACCAAACATGATGTAGCGGGCTTTGTTACACCATTATGTTCAATATCAATCATTGCCACATTGATATTTGTTCCAATCGTCACTTCATTAGGAACGGCAACACCTGCTTCTACGATTAACTTATAACTCATCACTGGAGCAAATGCTAAAAAGGCAAAAGAAGTTAAAGCTACAGCGATAGTCAAAACTCTCTTTCTCATTCTTTAATGCCTCCATCAGATAAATTGCTCATAAGTTTTTTATTAAAGGCAATTGCTAAAGCAATAATTGGAATAGCCACGATAAATATCATTGCGATAAGTTGAGGAATACCACCAAACTTTTCAGAGTGAAGTGAGAAATTAAACACAGCAGTTCCCACTACTGGATAGGATGGTAAATAGTAGTAAGGGATTTGGTAGTCGTTCCAGAAGTTAATAAAGTTAAGTAAGAACACAATGCCAATTGTTCCTAATGCAAATGGCATAATGCAATTAATCATGATCTTAAAATTACCAGCACCATCAATCTTCGCGGCTTCTGTATATGCCATTGGAATTCCTTTAAAGATGGAATGGAACAGCAAGAAATAAATACTCAAGAAATTAGCCTTCATAATCCAGAATAACCATAGGTTATCAAAGATTCCTAATCTCTGCGCCACCACGATTTCGGATGGTAAGTTACCGACAATTGGGATCGCCATAGTAACAATCACAATACCGTAGATAACTTTCCCAAACTTGAAGTTATATCTCGCCGCAGCATAAGCACATACGCAAGGAACGATTGTGGCCGCTAAAGAACAACTAATTGAATATATCAAAGTCTGTCCTAAGATTTCGAAGATGTTCTGCTCGGTATATGAACCAACTGGTTTGATGTTAAAGTCATTGAAACCATTGATATAATTCATAAATGAATAACTGGTTGGTAACACTAATGGATTGTGCAAATATTCACTATAGGCATCTCTAGAAACAAAGGAGATGAATAAGCCCCAAATTAAAGGAACCAATAACACCACTACATAAATAATGAGGACAACAAAAACAATAACAAATAGAGGGCTTGTTTTACGATGGGTTTTTGCACTTTCTCTTCTCATCATTTTTCAAACCTCTTAAATAATTGATTGATGCCAAAAATCGCACCGATAGCAAGCACGGAACAGCAAAGACCAAAAGCTGCCATAAGTGGATAATTATCATAATTTGAAGGCCCAGGAGCGGCCATTGAATAAATAAAGTAACCAATCGTAGCAATTCTTGGTGCGTTATCAATAACGCCGTAGAAATTGAATAGCATCATCTGATTAGTAAATAATCCAGCAATGCTGGCAATAATAAATGTTTTAACGGTCGGGAGGATTCCCGGCAAGACAACATGTAGTAGTATTCTCGATTCACCGCAACCATCTAATTGGCTGGCTTCCACTAGTGATGGCGATACTTGTGCCATCGCATTTGTGTAGAACAACACTTGCGAACCAAAAGAAATCCAAATGTAATAAGCAAGCAGGATTGGAAATGCAGTATTGGAATATGGGTCTAATAGACCATTACTAGTTTTAAAGGTTACACCAAAAACTTGCATTATATTTGAAATGCAGTCAATCATAAAACCTTTAAAGATAGTTGTTAATAGGATTGATGGAATAATGCTAGGCAAGAATAAAAAGAACTTAAAGAAATGACAAAGAGCTCTTTTGCGATAGATATAATAAGAAAATATAATTGCAGGGATTGTACCAAAGATAACAATACACAACCACAAGATAAGTGAGTTAAGAGCGAGCCTACCCAAATCCAAACCGAGACTCGTTAATTCAAAAACACCTTGGAAGTTTTTAAATGCGTTATCAGTTAAAAAGACAAAGCTCGCTTGGGTGCTATCGTATCTTTGAAAACTCATTAAGATACTATTAAAGTTTACATAAATGTAAAAGATAATAAATTGCAATACCGGGAGGATGAGTAACGCATAGAAAAATATCGCATCTTTAGTGCCAGATTTTACTTTGTTACTTCGATTATAACCACCAAGTAGTGCCTTAGTCATAGATCGCTATTTGTTCCACCAGTTATTCGCGTAAGTATACATCTTTTTGAAATAGGAAACCGGTGTTTCCATATTGTTATTAAATTGATCAAAAACGTTGGATGTGGTCACGCCAATAGACCAAGGATATTTATCCATTGAGAAATATGTTTTCTTATCCAAAACATGACTATCGGATGAATATGGATAAACGATATCGCATGTCTTTTTCATTTCAATTAACTGACGTGCAAAATATGAGCAGTTTGGAGCATCAGATTCTTCTATTGTGTATGAGAACGCTCTAGTTGTAGAGGTACTTGTAGTAAATGAAGATAATGATTTATTTGTGTGGAAAAACTTCAAAACTTGCTTAGAAAGTTCAGGATATACAGTGTTTTTCGCCACAAAACAGAAAGAAGAGTTAAGAGAAATAACGGTTTGTTTTTCACCTAATTGTTCTTCAGAAACTTTTGGAATTGGAAGGATGCCGAAACGACGATTAAGCTTTCCACCACCCTTAGATTCATCGGCCTTTAAATATGTCGAGGCCTCATTTTCCCACCAGGAACCTTCAACGATAAGACCATAAGCATAATCCTTTCTATTGTTGCCATATTTGGTGGAGATGAAATCTTTTTGAGCCTCTTTGTGGTTAGAAGCAGTTCTCAAACTTCCGTTCATCATATGATTCTTTAAGAAGTCGAGTGCGTAGTATTTACCAAGTTGTCTTTGAAGTTCTGCGCCTTCGCTATATTGATTAATGTTTGTTGCATTAGCATCTTTAGTGATAACAACATCCGCACCATTTTGTTCAACAGTACCTAAGTTCTTGGCAGAACCATTAAATGTATAATTTAACAAAGCTTGTTCTTTACCTTCGTAATTAACAAAATGATTTTGAATATATCTATTCACATAACTTGTGGTGCCACCAGTTAAAACGATTGGTGTATATCTACCGCTTAAGTTATCCATCAAAACATCAAATTCTTCATATGTGCGGGGTAAGCCATCATCCCAAGTACCTGCAACATTATCTGGACCTTTGGAAAGATTCGTGCTGCTACTGGTTTCACCGATGATGCCGTCTTCATCAAAAAATAGTTGTTCGCTATCAAATAAATCGACATCGTACATCAAATTATAGAAACCTTCGTAGAATGGCAAACCATAATATTTGTTATCGATGCATTTTAAGAAAGACTTAAAGTTATCGTCTAATTTATCTTCAATAGAACCGGTGTCGCCGCAATCAGATAAGTCAGAAGTAACAACATCAGTAATATCTAAGAAAAGGCCTTTTCTCGCGTAATAGGCATAGTCGACCATTTCTGTGAAATAAATATCCGCGGTTAAACCACTTTCTAAATTTTCACCATAATAACTCTCGTTAGGATCCACCCTAAACTCGACACCCTTTAATCCCATTTCTTCAAGTGTTGGGTCAGTATAATCGGCGAATTGTTCATTGAATTTCGCGCATATTGTGTTAATCCATTCATAGCCAACACCACCATCATAAGTGCCAATGTTAATAACAGCTTTCCCATCTTTAGAATGGGGCATGCCCTTATTCTTTTTGCATGCGGAAATACTTGTTAAACAACATGAGCACACAATAGCGATGAGAATCCGTGAAATATTCATTCCAGTTTTCATAAAGCAAATCTCCAAAACGAAAAGTTTCTATGTATATGAGTTTATTATAAACGATGCACACACGCGTTTAAAGTTAATCAGGATATCAATTTCTTGTATTTTTTTATCATGGGACTATTAGTCAAAGAGTCCTTTTTTATATAAATCTGGGTGTCTGGTCTTATTGATGTTCTCGTCAAATACATGCATAGAATATTCACTAATCACCAAAACATAGAACGGAATAAACAAATAAATAAACGCAAATAAAACCACATATTTAATGATCAGAGGAATTGAAAAAATCATGAAGACAAGAGGAACCGCTACCACTAATAAGAAGAATGGCAAATAGATATAAAATCTCTCCACATATAAAACAAATCCATTCTTGAATTGTATGAAGTAGTTATTTTTATAAATAACTGTAAGATTCATATGTACTAAAAATACTGGATAAATAACAATGAAACAAATCGCTAAGGGAAGGTATCTCACAAATGGTGTTGAGATATAAACTGTTGCTAGATATAAGCCATAAAACAACAGAGAGAAAAGAAATCCTGTAATTGCAAAGTGCAGCCAGTTTCGTTTAATGCCAATAATGAAATCAGATTTAAAGATTACGCCTTCCGCCCATATGTAATTTCGCATAGTGCGATAAATGCCCGATAAACCAACAAAGAAGATGACGGAAGACGGAATAATGAATACCGCATAGAATAAGTCATTAATAAATAATGCAGATGTTTCATTGCCTTCTGAAACACTAACAATGGATATTGCCTTTAGGTCTTTGATAAATAGTGAAACTAATAACGGGATCGCAAAAAGGATGAGAATTCCACCCATCAAAAATAAATATTTCCAACGATATTTGATAATGTGTTTAAATTGGCTTTTTCTAGTGGTTGGAAGATTAGAACTCATAACCATTATTTTCCATTATTTCTTTCATAAAGGTAAATTCTTTATCGTTTTTATCGATAACTTCTTTAACTTTTCCTTGTTCCATAATCAGCACACTATCAGCGAGAGGAAATACTTCTTCATATTTATGAGTGATATATAGAATTGTTGTGGGGTGTTCTTTTTGTTGTTCTTTGATTAATTCAAAAAACTGATTCTTATTAGTTTGGTCCAGATTACTAAACGCTTCATCTAGTAGCAACAAATCAGGATGTTTAATAATAGTTTTTGCTAATAGGACTAATTGCGCTTGTCCGACCGATAACTGCGACGGAAATAACGATAAACATTTGCTGATATTTAAATTCGCTAATACCTTTTTAATTCTCCTATCAATCTCTTGTCTATTAACTTTGTTAATAATTAAAGGAGAAGCAATGTTGTTATAAACATCTAAATGAGGGTTTAAAGTGATTGATTGATCAACATAAGAAATGTTTCTTTTTTTATAATTAATTGTCGCATAGTTCTCATTATTAAAAAGGATTGTTCCTTCATAATCAAGAAAACCACAAATGGTTCTAATTAAGGTGCTCTTACCACACCCAGAAGGACCGACAATTGCGGTTATTCTCCCATTATTAAAAGTGACGTTAACATCATCTAATGCCACTACTTCTTGAGAGTTATTATGATAAGAAACTTTAAGATTTTTTATTTCAATAAAAGGGACGTTAGAAATGTGTTTATTGTTCACTAATTCACTCATAAAGTTCTACCAATTGTTATTTTACTACTCATCAATAGACAATACATAATTTAAAATTTCCTAAAACTTGTATTTTTTTATATTTCCTAAAATAATAAATCTATGAAAAATTTATATGTTGATGCTTTCGCAAATCCAAACAAAGATTTTGCGTACAATCTCTTATATCACGACTTCCCTATTTTACACACTCATAATTACTGGGAGTTTTTAATTGTCCTTTCTGGTGAATATAAGCACACCTTTAATGGAAAAGAAGAATTGATTCATAGAGGACAAATTATTGTTATAAGGCCAGATGATCTACATAAGTTAGAACAAATCACCAATAGTGCCTCTCACCTAAACATCATGGCGAAATGCGAAGCTATTGAGAGATGGGCCAATAATTATTCTGATACATTCTTTAATAGTTTATTAAGCAATGATGAATTAAGTATCTCAATGAGTGATGTTTATATTAATAAAATCGAAACATATTGTCTTTTATACAATAACGCTGATGAACAAAAACAACTGGTGATTATGAACTATATCACTAGTCTCATTTTCACCACCATTATTGACCAACTCTTTAACATGGTTAGTGATAAACCGAGATGGCTATTAGATTTAATCGCAGAAATGCACCGTCAAGAGCATATCTCCTGGACCGTAATCGATGTTGTTAATTATTCTAATTACAGTCATGTACATTTGATTAGAGAGTTTAAAAAATATTTTGGTTGCTCTATCGTGGAGTATTTAAGAAAGGTGAAGATCTCTTTCGCCACAGATTATCTAAAACACTCCAGTCTCAGCATCTCTGAAATATCATCCCTATTAGGTTTCTCATCAGTCTCTCATTTAAATCACATCTTCAAAGAAGCAACAGGTAAGACCCCACTACAATTCCGCAAAGACTATTTAAAAAAGAAAGGAAATAGGGCTCGTGAATCACTTTGATAAAAATACCACGATTCAAGATGTGTTGAATGATAAAGAGTTGAAAGATTACTCAGAGTATTTTTATTACAGATTCCCCGAAAAAATAATTAAGAAAAGAATAGATGATACCAGCTGGTATGCCCGAAATGCCATCAATTGGTTTTATGACAAAATGCTTGAAGGAAAAACTTCTATTTGGCATTTTGATAAACACCGTAAAAACCTTAATTTAATACAAATTTCCCATCAAAACCGGGCTAAAATCGCATTTATCGTGTCTGGTGGCGGTCTAGTTAATATCGCCACAGCACACGAAGGAATAGCAATTGGCAAAGAGCTTTTTGACAAAGGATTTGATGTCTTCTTATTGACTTATCGTTTAAGAGAAGATGCCTCTTTAAACAACACCACTATCGATATCAATAACGCCATTTCCTTCATAGTTAAAAATCAAGACAGGCTCAATGTTGATATCAATGATTTCATTTTAATGGGTGGTTCTGCTGGTGCTTATGTAGCAGCATCTTATTGTTCAAATAATAGAGGATATATCAAATTTAATAATCCAAAGCCAAAATGCCTTGGCTTATTATATCCGATTGTTGATTTCCGCGTTCCAGAGCCAAACATTAAAGAAATAGTTATAGGGAAAAATCCATCGAGATATTTGGAAAATAAATACTCAATAACCAATCACACAAAAGAAACATTCCCTGCCACATTTATGGTTCATAGCAAAGATGATACTTGTGTGCCTTGCACTCAATCCATGAATTTGTATAAGGCTCTTAGAAAAAATAATATTCCTAGTCAGTTAATTCTTTTTGAAACTGGACAACATGGGTGGAGTATCGGAAAAAGACTCGAACCAGAAGGATGGATTGAGTCATTCATTAAATTTTATAAAAATTTATAACACTACTTTAAGTATTGAACCACACAGGAATACATATGGTGGTTCATGGATAGTGACCAAGTCTCACCAAAAGTTTCGTAGAATGTTGTGGCACCATTATCAATCCAAACCTTGAATGATGGTGCTTTTTCATTACAGACCATTTTACGGATAATATCTTCTCTACCGTTATCGAAAAGGGATCTAAATAGATATTGAAAACCAAACATTCCAACATCAAAGTGATAGTCATTGTTTTCAATGTCTTTAATTAAAAAGTTTAAGTTATCATCACTACTACCAATTCCTAAAGTCAAAAGAACAGATGGAATGGTTTGACCATCAAGTTTATATGACAACAGGCGCTTTTCTCGTAAAGATAAGTCTTTTGAATAATCATTAGAATTAGTCATTTCATTTAGAATCTTATCAAAGATAAACATATAGGTATCTAAAACAAATTTAATGGGTGTCTTTAAATGATTAGTAGCACCAGTCCAATCACCCAAAATGAAATAATTAGAGTTAGTGTTCTTTTTCACAAAACGATAATACTTTTTGATGTTCTTGAGATAATTATCAAACAAAGATCTGTCACCATACTGTTTATAAAATAAATAAGGCAAGGTAATCATCACATTATTACAAACTGGTCCATATTCATATCCCCATTTTGGAGATGGAGCAATACCTGATATATTTCCACTATTATCTTGTGTATCTAAGATGTCTTGATAAACCTTGCCTAACAAATCTTTAACATCAAAATATTTCATAATGACTGGAAGAGAAGCCGAAAAATCATTAAGCCAATTGAGCTTTTCGCGCGTTGGACAATCGGTAAAACCATAGTAAGTATTAGATAAGATTGAATTGATTCCCGCATCAAATATTTTTTGATACATCTCATCTAATGCTTTTTGAGGTTTGAAGTATTTGATGTCTTGGTGGATAAAAATAGCTTCAATGGATATCTCATCCACACTATCAATTCCGGTGACTTCAACATATTGAAAGCCATGATATGTAAATCTGGGTTTATATATAAAAGTTTCTCCATTGGAGATGCATTTATCAGTTTGAAACGGTTCACCTTTTTGATAACAGTCCAAACCATGCAGCTCCAATTCGTTATCGCGAATATCTTCTACGTATTTAAAAACAATTTCTTTATTAGCTGGCGCAGTAATCTTCGCACTAATATATCCTGAAATGTTTCTTCCAAAATCAAAGATATACCCGTTTTTACTTTTGATAATATTGTGAGGTGTCAGATGCTCAAACTCTTTGATTGGGGGGCAAATATTATCTTTAATTTTCCCTTTTGGTTGATTCTTGATAAAAACTGCATTGCTCCAGTTAGAGTCATCAAAAGAGAGTTGATAAAATTCTATGAATTTTCTTTGATCAAAACATTCACCAGCTCGTAATTCGTTATATGTCATATAGGGAGAATAAAGAGTTTTGAATTTCTCGTCACTACGAACAATGACTTTATCATCTGCCTTTAGTTTTAATAAGAGACACTTTTCTCCTCTCCAATGAGCTTTATTGATCTTCCATACTGTTTCTAATGATTCGTTATAGAAACCGTTTCCTAACTCAATAGAGATGACATTTTTGCCTTTTCTAATAAATTTAGTAACATCATATCTTTCTACATAAAGAGTTTTTGAATAATCACTATTTGGGGTGCACAAAACACTATCGGTAATTCGCTGTCCGTTCAAATAATAGATGGCAATCCCTAGTCCAATCACTTCTAAATAAAACTGGTGATCAGTGTTTCTAATATTAAAGGTTCGTCTTAATAACAAAGAAGTTGATTTAAATGGGGGTTTTATTGTGCTATCAATTCCAATAAATCTATTGTTCATCTTATTCATTTTTGCCTTTATTTTTATAGCGTTTTAATTGTTTTAATAATTGGTCTGATTTTTCCTTGGTACATTCCACTACCTTCAAAAATCAATTTAAAGCCACATTTTTCTAACACTCGACGGCTGGCTTTATTATCCGCTAGAGCGATACCATATATCTCTTTTAAATCAGTATTATTTTTCAAATATTCTAAGAATAAATTTACCGCTTCAGTAGCGTATCCGCATCTCGTATATTCTTTTGCGATGTGATAGCCAATCTCCCAACCATCATCTATTTTTACTAACTGTACATATCCAATATTTGCTTTGTCGTCTTTTCTGATAATTGCATAGACAAATGGGCCATCTTCAGAGTCGTAGTTTTTGATTATTTGATCCACCACTTCTTTAGCTTCTTCTAATGATTCAAAAACTTCATCCGGAACATATTTCCGATTATCTTCATCTAATGAGTTACGATAAATATCGTAATACATAGATTCATCCATTCTTTTAATGCTTAATTGATTGTTTTCAATAATAACGTCTTTCATTATCTATTTTCTCATTAGTGTGAGATAGATGACTGGTCCCGCTTGGTCAGCTGGATCGTTTGGATTACCTGTGGCATACCAGAATTCATCACTTCTACTTACACCATTATAAAGTTGAACAAGATGAGTTGTGGTCTTCTTATCATCTTTAATTTCCACAGTCACTTCTTCGTTATTAGTATCTAATATCGTTACTTCATATGGATGAGGTTCCATTTTGATATAAACGCCTTTGTTATATGGAAGACTAACGGTTTGTGTTTTGTGATTAAGACTATTAGTGCATTTTACATTTAAATATAAAGTGTCTTCGTTACAATGAATATCATCGTCTTCCATGACATAACAAACTGTTGTCACCATAAAACTCTTTTTAATTTCATATGGAACACCAGACTGCATAACGTCACCATTATCGATTTCAATTTCACCACTTTGGAAATTAATATGTTTAATCAATATGTAAGACGACAGATCCTTTGTGGACAATGAGTTACAATCTGGTTCTAAATAACCCTCATCATAAAAGTGATCGTATTGTCGACCATCTGTGTATTGTTCGTTAATGCTCAATTTAATTCTTTTCATATCTTTTTCTCCTTTGCATCAATATTTTTATCAAACATGATTCTTACAAAGACACTACTACAATAATGGTATTATATGTGAATGGATGAATAAAATGTTTTTCGGTATCGGTGAAACCAATACTTTTTATGGCACAGGCTTAGACCTCTCTTTTTTTCAAGCACAATACTCTGATGTTATCATATCTTTTTACTTATTTATGTTTATCGTAAAATATAGTTAGAAATAAACTATGGCGTGGTGTTATTACTGTCGAAGATACACTGTTAATGGAAGGTGTCCTGTTTGTAACAGGATGTATGAGGAGCCGAACAAGAGATATGATTTCTATGGGAAAGAAATCAAAGAGAAACCTCAACCAAAAAGAAACTCTTCCTCGAGTTCAACTTATCAAAGTGAATCCTCCATCTACTTTTGGCGTGGTTTTTTCCTTGGTTTAGGAACCAATTGGGGTGCGATATTTATTGCCCGAAAAGTAAATCGTAAGATGATGGGTGGGGCTATCACTGGAGCGATTGTCAGCACTATTCTCATTGTTCATATCGCATCAATATTAATTATGAGTTACCTCCACGCAATGGGTATAAACATTAGTTATTAACAAAATGCGAAAAAAGAGACCAGCCCTGGTCTTTTTTATTTTTCTATATGTATATATGCCTGTATATATGTGATAATGAATGTAACCATCGGTTGTATGAGAGGATATACGCATATATGAAAAAGATAATCAAAATTGCTACGGCGTGTGTCTGCGTTTTTGCTATAGCAAGTTGTAGCAACAAGAAAACTTCTGAAAACGAATACACTTATCACGAAGCTTTTGGCGCAACTCCATCAGAGTGGAACCCACACATTCTTGGGCAAGATGCATCAACATCCGTCCATTCTTTATCTACGATTGGTTGGGTATCAATGGGTATGAAAGCTAATAAAGAATATACCTGGCTTAACGAGATGGCGGATTCAATCACCGACATCACTTCCGAACTTCCTACTGAAGAAAGGAATAAATATGGTATTGATGGGGATTCCAAACAAGCTTATGAAATAAAACTCAACCAAAATGCCGCGTGGGAAAATGGCACAAAGATAACCGCGGATGATTATATCTATTCCATGCAACAGCTCCTCAACTATGATTTGAAGAACGCAAAAGCTGCGCAATATATTGAAGGAAAACCAGCTATCTTTAATGCAAAAGAATATATGTATAACGGTATAAACCATTATGAGTTTTTGGCCGCTCAAGAAAAAGATAATGTTACAGAATCTGATGGTTACTATTACTACGATGGTAAACAGTTATTCTATTCAATGGCAGAACCAATTCCAGATTTTGGTGGGTGGACATTAGAATATTGTCACGAACAAGGATTCATGTCTGATGAAGTCTATCAAAACCTTCTCGCCACCCCAAATGATGATGGTTTTATACCATTAACCGCTTCAGCGATTGCTAATCTAAAAGTTTTTATGGCGGGTATTTTTGGCAGCGAAGACTATTGGTTCATTCCGGTCCTAATGCAAAGCCAATACCATGCTACATGGGATGATGTCGGTTTTGTTAAAGTGAATGATTACACTTTAAGATATTACTTAAAATCGGGTTGTGATTTAGAAGATTTATACCCATATTTCTCTAGCAGCTTCTTAGTTTATCAACCTTTATATGAAGATGGCAAAACCACAAGACAAGGTTTATTGGCCACGAACTACGGAACATCGGTTGATACATATATGTCCTTTGGACCATATAAACTTGTTTCTTTCGAAGCCGGAAAACAAATGGTCTTTAAAAAGAACGATAAGTGGTATGGGTATAGCGATAATAAACACCAAGGAATGTATCAAACCACACAAGTCATCTATGATGTGATTCCTTCTCATGAAACAGAATTAAACGCTTTCCTCAGTGGGAAGATTGAAAAGACCGCTTTAACAGCGGCCGATATGAAAACATATAAGTTCAGCGATCATCTCTTAAAAGCAGATGAATCATTTATATTCTATTTAAGTATGAATAGCAACCTCGCCAAACTTCAGGAATTAGAAACCGCAGCGGGTGATGGAAGCAATAAACGTGTCGGTGCGTATAAAACATTCAAAGAAGCTTTATCATACTCAATCAATAGATTGAACTTTGTTAATGAAGGTACTGCGGGTAGCAAGGTCCAATATGGCTTATTTAATACTTTGTATTACTATGACGCCAAAAATGATCCATCTAGTATTTATAGAACTAGTGAAAATGGTATGAAAGCAATCGTCGATCACTATAAAGTGGAGTACGGACCAAGCGCACAATATAAGACTCTAGAAGAGGCTTATCAAAGTATTAATGGTTTTAATCTTGCTAAAGCAACAGCGTTGTTCCAACAAACATATGAAGCTATGAAAGCAGATGGTAACTACACTGATGGTCAATTAATCAAACTCAATTGTGTGGCATCTGATCAAACCACATTAAACGAGGAAAAGATCATGCAACAAAACCTTTTGAACGAATATATTGATGCGGCGACAAAAGGCACTGGATTTGAAAATAAAATTTCTATTAAGTTTATGGTTTCCACGGACCAAAATATGAACAAGAACTTCGCAGATGGTAAAGTGGAAATGATTCTCACCCAAAAAAGCGGACAAGAAACATCCCCATTTACCCAAATTGAAAAATACACAAATAAAGGTAATTACACTGTTCCAGAAATTGCCGCATATGATCCAAACACTGAAACCATGACCCTTACTATCAATGGAGAAGAAGTCACTAAAACTATTCTCGATTGGTCAAAGAGTATCAGAGCGGATAGGGAGTATGGTAATGACATGGCTCTTAGAGTGATGATTTTATCAAAGATTGAACAATATCTTTTAGATAACTATGTCAACATTCCTTTATACAGCAGATGCAATGTCTTCTTAAACAGCAAGAAGATTAATCAAGGCACCAAAGACTATAACTTATATTATGGTTTCGGTGGGCTCCCATATATTACTTATAACTATAACGACGCCGAATGGGCCAATTACGTAAAACAAAACAATAATCAAATAAATTATGCATAGAGTTTCTGATTGGTTTAAAAGAAACAGACAGATACTAATCTATATTTTAAAAAGGATTGGGTTACTTTTACTGACGTTTTTTCTCATCACCACAATCCTTTTTCTTTTGATTAGAAGCCTTGTTCCTCCAATTACTTCCTATGGCGCAGAAATGGAATTAGAAATCGCCAGAAGAGAAGCACTTGGATACAATAAACCAGTCATTGAACAATTATTTATTTTTTATAAAAACATCATTACAAAATGGGATTTTGGAACATCTTGGAAAATTGCTTATCTCAAAGATGCAAACGCTCTATTTGTGTCTGCCTTACCTTACACAATACTAATTAATATATATGCGGTTATTTTGATTATTCCTTTAGGAATATTGATGGGTATATTCCAAGCCCTTCATAAAAATAAAGTAGTTGACACCATTCTTAATGTTGTGGTGATGATTCTAATTTCACTACCATCTTTCATCATTGCGTTAGTTCTTCAGTATGTGCTTGGTTATAAAGCTGGTTTACCAATGACTACATCAAGTCTATATGATGCCGGGGGAAGTTTCTTTTCCTTTCCAATGTTAGTATCACAGATACTTCCAGTATTAGCGTTATTCATACCTAGCTTTGCCGCTTTATCGAGATTTACCCGTGCGGAAATGATTGAATCGCTCCATAGCGAGAATGTAAATTTTGCCCGTTCCGTAGGAGTTCCGGAAAAGAAAATCATTTTCCACTACGCTTTAAAGAATGCTTTAGTACCTATGCTTCCAATGATAATTGGCCTTATCACCGGTATCTTTGCTGGTTCAATTATCATTGAAAGAGTATTCTCAATCCCTGGTGCGGGTCTATTGATGGTCAATTCAATTGAAAAACTCGATTATGACGTCTTTATGGTTTGCGCGATGTTTTATACATTTATCGGTTTGTTAACCGGTTTACTAATAGATATCACTTATACGATAGTCGATCCACGTATACGAATTGGAGGAGGAAAGAGTCATGGAAGATAAAACTCCTTTGGTTCGTAAAGAAGATTTTGTTCTTGCAAATAAGCAAGACCATTTAGTGGAACAAATTAACACCGCTAAAGAAGTGAAGTCCTCTACAAAGGTAGCTAAGAGATTCATTAAGAATCCTTCTTCAATTGTCGGGTTATCAATGCTTTTCCTTGTCCTCTTATTAGCCTTTATCCCTCCACTAGTGAGCAAGAAGTCCGCCAACTACAAAGATAGTCTTTATGCTTACGCTTTACCAAAAGTAGATGGTTTTGAAGGAAGTGGATTCTGGGATGGTAGTTATGAAGCTAATATTTCTGATAAACGTTATTACTATCTTGTCGCTATGGGTGCGGAATATTTCGATAAAGATGGTCAAAGCTTTAACCAAGATAGATACAAAGAAAGCAAATATAATCCCATCAAAAAAGAATTAAAAGAATACGTTGTCGAAAACACCAAACATCGTAAAGTGAGAATTGATAGTTATTATGAAGTTGGGTTTGTTTATGACTATCTCAGCGAAGACAAATATCAAAAGTTATTAGAATATCAATCACTCAGTAATACACAAGTTTTATACCCACTTATTGATACCTCAAAAACGTATTTAGAGGATGAAAACGACGCAAATCTCTTCTATTTTTCTAATGGACTATATCCTTGCAATGCTTCTGGAGAGTTTATTAATCACAAGACAAATGATGCTGTTACCAATCCAAAAGAAGTAGAATTAACAATCTATCCAAACTACTTGTTAGATAGTGAAAATAAGCCTGTTTACACAATTAAAGCAGGTGATTCATATAAAGTTAGAGTCTTCTATTATCACTTCTATCAATTTGAATATTGGCTAACTTATGGAGGGAAGAATTATCACGCCTCTCCATCATGTGTTTTTGGTACAGATACACAAGGCTACGATGTTTTATTAAGAACGTCCAGTGGTATAAGATTATCACTCCTGTTATCGTTTGTGGTTTTTATCATCAACTTTATCATCGGAACAATATATGGAATCATCGAGGGATATTATGGTGGGGTTGTCGATAACATCCTCTTCCACTTCTCAGAAATCTTAAAGGCCATTCCATTTATAGTATTAGCAACGATATTTGTGCAGCATTTTATTGTCAAAGGAACACTCAGCACATTTGTTGGGCTCATGTTAGCGTTTGTCCTTACTGGATGGATAACTGTAGCGTCCCATACTAGAAGACAAGTTTATCGTTTTAAAAACCGTGAGTTTGTTCTTGCTTCTCGTTTATTAGGAAGCAAGGATGTTCATATTGTCGCTAAACACATTTATCCACACGCTATTTCTTCACTAATAACTTCGTTAATTCTTTATATACCTGCGATTATCTTTAATGAAACCGCTTTGTCGTATCTCGGTATCGTCGACTTCAACGGAAACGGTTTTACTTCCTTGGGTACACTCATTGCTAACGGGCAATCGTGTGTATCTAATTACCCACATGTAATTTTGCTTCCGGCATTAGTTATTTCCATATTAATGATTGCCTTCAACTTAATTGGAAATGGTTTAAGAGAAGCTTTTGACAATGACGTCTCCACAAAGAGGAAAAAGAAATGAAACCAATTCTATCAGTGAGAGATTTAATGGTGAATATTGAAGTGGAAGAAGGCACACTTCACGCAGTTAGAGGCGTTGATTTTGATTTATTTAAAAATGATTCTTTAGGTATTGTTGGAGAATCTGGTTCTGGTAAATCAATGACCACAAAAGCCATCATTAAATTGCTTCCTGAAAATGCTTCAATGAGTGGAAGGGTTGTTTTTGATGGTGTCGACATTGCTACCGTTAGTCAAAAAGCGATGGCCTATATCCGCGGTAATCAAATCGCAATTATCAATCAAAATCCTTCCAATAACTTAAATCCAATTATTAAAATCGGCCGTTTGATGTTTGATGCGATATTAGCAAGAAAACAATATCTTAAATCATTAGCAAAGCATCATTTAAAAGTGATTTCCAAAAGTATCGGTGTCAATCTATTTAAGAATGAATGCCCTGAAGAATATAAAAATAACGAATCATTGATGAAGTCGCTAGAAATATATAAAACAAAAATCTCTAAACACGCAATCAAAGAAGAGATATTAACAAGTCTCAGTGAAGTGGGGATTGATTATCCAGAAAGGGTATATGATCAATATCCGTTTGAATTATCAGGCGGCATGCAGCAAAGAGTGATTATTGCGATTGCGCTAAGTGGTAACCCAAAAGTAGTTATCTTTGATGAACCTACTACTGCATTAGATGTGTCCACACAAGCACAGATAATTGATTTGATTAAGAAGCTACAAGAAAAGAAACGTTTCTCCCTTATCTTTATTTCTCACAATTTAGCGGTTATTTCTAAAATCGCGAAACGTGTGTTAGTGATGTATGCGGGTAAGATTTTAGAATCTGGTTCTATTGAACAAGTCTATAACAATCCGACCCATCCATATACCAAAGCGCTTTTTAAGGCGCTACCATCAATGACTGGCAACAAAAAACTATATGCTATACCAGGAACTACACCGACATTAATTGATGTAAAAGATATGGATCAATTTGCTTATCGTAACACTCAACCATTAGAAATTGATTTCAAACAAGAACCGCCACTCTTTGAAGTGGAAAAAGGACATTATGCCAGAACATGGCTGCTCCATGAATACGCTCCCAAATTGCAAGACGAAGTGCTGCCGGATAAAGAAAAAGAGGAGAATTCTTTTGGCGAGAAAGTGGTTTTAGAAATGAAGGGAATTGAAAGATCCTTCTATACAAGACACGGCACTACTGAAGCATTAAAAGATGTGAATTTGAAATTATATGAGAAAGAAATCTTGTGTATCGTCGGAGCGTCAGGAAGTGGTAAAACCACATTAGCAAGAATTATCGTTGGATTAACTAAACAAGACAAAGGTGAAATCGTTCTTAAAAATAAGGTGCTCAGTCAAGTTAATAATGGCAAATATAAATATGACTTCTCTAAACGCAAAGATATTCAGATGATATTCCAAGATTCTTCCAGTGCACTGAATTCCAGAATGACCATTTTCGAATGCATCGCAGAAGGATTAGAAATTCAAAAGAAATATTCAAAAGAAGAAATAATGACTAAAGTCAAAGAACTACTTAAAGAGGTAGAGCTTGATGAATCCATATTAGATAGATATCCATATATGCTTTCCGGTGGCCAAAGACAAAGAGTGCAAATTGCTCGCGCTCTCGCGGTTTCACCCTCTATCTTAATCGCCGATGAACCAGTCAGTGATTTAGATGTCTCTATTCAAGCAAGCGTTATTCATTTATTTGTTAGGTTAAAGAAGGAGAGAGGAATATCGATTATCTTTATCGCTCATGATTTAAGCGTTGTGAAATATATTGCAGACCATGTCGGAGTTTTTTGCCACGGACGGCTCATAGAGTATGGCACTAACGATGCTATCTTTACTAAGCCTACACACGCATATACAATAGAGTTAATGAAAGCCGTTCCGCAAATAGGCGTGGAACAAGATTATTCCAACATAAGAAAATTTACCCCTGAAGATGTAAAACAGGGTGTTTACGTTAACATGGGTTCAGACCATATCGTTTTTGATAAGGAGGAAAAGCAATGAAAGAAAATGCGCTTATTGTAAGACCTTTGGATATTATTAAGGTCTACGTAGATTTTTCTGACATAGATAACATCTATAAGGCTATTGATGCGAAAAGGGTTAGCACCATACACACTAAAAAGACGCAAGAGATTTCCGAGTTGCTTGGTATTCACTTGATGGGTTTTGTGGATAGAGAGGGCAACGATATCAATAACGACAAAGCATGTCATATTTCAGGATATGATTATTTAGGAAGCTTTATGCTTCTTTGTAAAGCGGACGATAAACTTAATGCCTTACCATTTACCGAAAAAGAGTTGGAGTGTGTTTATACTTATTTAACCGAAGGGAAGATACTTACCGCCGCTGACACAAATGGTGCGGAAGAATTCTTCAAAAGATATCCGATTAATCCACCACTATTAAATATTTCTTTAAAACCAAAATATTATTGGAGGGAAGATATTCCATATGTTCTCTTAGCGAGATATGATCTTGCAGAAGCCACCGATAAACAATTAGAGGAATTAGGATTAGCCTTATTTGAACTATCCTCAAGAATGATCGCGGGCTTTAAAGATATTAGAAATGGTGTTCATCGCTCTCCAGATGGTGATTATTACATCAACTGTTTAATGGAAAGCGGTCAAGCTTATAACATCCTGATTGAGGCGGTTTGGGATGATGAAGATGATGAAGACAAAGTCATTATTTATAACGCTAAAGATGTCATCCATATCGGATTCCTTAATGACGCCGTGCCTGAAAAGGAAGCACATCATCAAGAAGATATGGAAACCACACCCGAAGAAGCCTATGAACCAGGTGATTATGAAGATGATGAAGATGAAACGGAAGAAATGATGAATTATATCGTGGAAATGGATGTCGATATTGATTTCCCACAGAGCAAAAGAAAGAACCACCTCAAAGGCAAATATTGTTATCCATTATTCTGCACCGCACTCGGCGAAAGTGTTGAAGAAGCTGCAGTACCTGTCGCTGGCAAATTATTCAAATTAATTAATTTCAACCCAACTGATGAAGTTGCGGAAATCGAAGTCCTTAAGGACAAGAAATTACAATTAAAACTCAACGAAGAAGCTGAATTCAAATTAAATCATATACATAAAAATCTCGGCAAAATGCAGGGATTTGTGAGATTTGTACTCAAATATTATAAAATTGCCGAGAATTGTGAAAATCACACAATCATGGTGGAAGATAAGATGTTAGAAATGGAAACTAGAAAGGAAGTTGATTCCGCTTTTGGCTCGCTTGAATTATTAACTCCGAAAAAGGAAGAAGGCGTTATTGAGGTTTGTGATAACATCTACCAAATCTTTATCTTTAATGAGGAAGGTATGTTTGCAGTCATCGACAGTATGAGCACAGACAATGAAGAAAATGAACACTACTATTATCCAGTTTCAGCTTCTGAAGCCAATATTAGTGAACTATCATTCCAAGCGGAAGAACATTTAAGACTTTTCAACATTATCAAAATCTACTTCAAAAGAGGTAATAAAAAGAAGAAAAAAGATTTGGATATGGAATTACCAAATAATCCTTATGGCAAAAAGGATCCGTTAGATGATGTCAAATATCCAAAGATTGATATAAATACCGAGATTAAAGATCCATTAGATGATGTGCAATAAAGGAGGATACATTATGTACGGAATCAGAATTAAAACCAAAAAAGCAGAAGGAAAATACGATGTCGGAGCGTCAAAGATGCTCGGTGATCCTGTTCTTCCAGAAGCACTCGCAGACTCTCTTCCGCAAACCGCGATGTTCTTAATGCAAATTAGATTAGAAGACATCAAAGAGTTAGATGAAGAAAATCTCTTGCCACATGAAGGCTAT
This sequence comes from Bacilli bacterium, assembly GCA_045130875.1. Classification (GTDB taxonomy): domain Bacteria; phylum Bacillota_I; class Bacilli_A; order RFN20; family CAG-826; genus RUG13091. The sequence continues at coordinate 202,433 of JBGUQI010000011.1, forward strand.
CTATACTTCTTCTTAGATACAGAAGATGGTTTATATAGTTTGAAACCAATTGTTAAATACGTCAAAGAAGAACCCACACACCACATCGAAGGATTTAATGAAATTGTTGAGGGTTTTGAGGAATACACTCACGACTTCTTAATTGAATTTGAAAAGTGCGAAGAAGATGCAGATGGCAACAAATTACTCGGTTGTCCAAGTGATTGGCAATACGCACAAGAACCAGAAAGATTATTATTCCAACTCGACCCATTAGCGGATCCAGAGATGGGTATTTTGAATATCTTGGATGGTTTCATCTATTTCTTCTTCGATGAAGATATGAAGAACTTTGACAAAGTCAAATTAGTGGAGGATATTTCCTAATGCTAAGTCAAGAAAGCAACAAAAAAATCCAAGAGTTAATTAAATCAATTGAGGGCCGTAAAACAAACGATAATAGAGGGGCCACTTATCGCGATGTCTTTGATTTAAAAGAAATCGAATCTTTAATTGAAAAGAGTTTAACTAACGATAAAGATACATTAAATATCGCTTATACTTGCTACTATTACATCGCTCAATCATATACCGAAATGGGTCGTTTTTCCCTCGCTGCAAAATACCGTTTCAAAGCTTTAGAAATAGCAAAAGCTTATGGCTTATGTGGCTATGGCAAATTAGAAGATGTCGATGGAGTGTTCTACAACTTATTAAGGGATCGTAACTACTATGTCAATGATGATTGCGATGATGTTGTAAAACTTGCTAGAGAAACAAAGATGATTGCTGAAACTTACATTGATAAAACATGGGCTAATAGACTTAAATCTCGCCGTTCATTAAAGAGCGATCCAGTAGAAATGACTGATGCCTATTTAGCGGTTATTGATGAAGTGGAAGAAAAGATTGAAAAGAATCGCACAATGCGTGGTATGGGCTCATGCTTTGAAGTTTGGGAACTGAAAGAAAAATACCTCGCCGAAAAAGGTATTAATTGGTCTTCCCCATCAATGCTCAATCCTCGTGTGATGTTCGATTAGCGAGGGTATTTTATGCAAGCATTTGAAAAAGATTTATTAAAAAATAACAAGTTTTTTGTGGAAACCCCTTGCTTAAATGAAGAGGTCGAACAAATCATCGCGCTAGAAGAAACTAATAGGCAAGCTCTTTTAGTGTATTCCAACGCGCCAGTCGGGAAAAACTTTGCTTTTAAAAATGCCTTACAAAAGAAGGAAGGAAACAAGATCTTCATTAATTTTAATGATAGGTCTAATATGTCCCATTTTCCTGGCTATTACATCGTCAAAGAAATCTATAATCAATTAGATAAATTAGGAATTCCTCATAATGGAACATTCCCACTAGTTCCGGAAAGCGATGTTCATCTTGATTTAGAATCTCATATCGACAATATGCTCGGCGTTCTAAATAAAGATTTATATAGTTTGGAATTAGATGAACCACTATATATTTTGATTGGCAATATCGATATGCCTTTCGATAATGATTTCTCAATGACTTTTTATCGTCACTTTATCTTTGATAAAAGAGAGCTACCTAAAAACTTGCACGCTTTCTTGATCACTAGTGACGCGAATCAAGTCGAAGAATTAAAAGAGTATTTGGAAGTTGTCACTTTAAAGGGCAATCAAGACAACCCAAAACTATTTTTCAAAGAAATGTTAAATAAATATTCTCGCACTGTGGATGATGAGTTATTACTACTCGCCAATCCAACATTAAGAATCTGTGATTACTTATATATTGCTGGTTACGCAATTAACTACGCGGGTTTAAAAGAATATAACTTAGCAATTAAGACTCTTCTCATGAAGAATAATACCGATGAGATTCTTCTCTTTGTGTGTGAAGATTTCTTATCCCGTTTATCTAAATTTGGAAAAGTCATCTTCGCTGAAACGTTATTAGACCTTTATATGTTTAACTATGGTTTAGTTATCGAAGATGCGATGAATCCTGGAAGATACCTTTTAGGTAAAGATAGCAATCTATTAGATGGATATAATGAAATCTCCAAAGAAGAAAGGGATTTGATTTATACATATCTCCAATTCTTTACCGTTGAAGAAGCGGGTCGATTAATTATCTCTGACCGTATTATTAGAGAATTTATCGGCAGAAATGCGATGTATTTTACAAATATTGTTACTTCTTGTTACCAAGAACGTTTATCCAAAGCATTAGATTATGTTTTCTCAGTTAGAGAATATATAGAGCGTAAAGATTATCATGAGCAAAGATTTGCTTATGAATACGACCTTAAAGTGGAAGGCCGTTATGAAAAGAAACATACGGTCCGTTATGCTTTGTTTGCTCCTCTATGCACAAGAATTAATAAATTCATCTCTAGTTATGGTGTCATGTTAGAAGATTGCCCCAACCAATCAAGAAGCAAAATTGATCCATTAGGATTATTTATGCTCGCCTATATCGAAAGGGCGGCGATTATATATGAATCAGCCTATGACTATAGCGATTTCCAAGATTTATTAATGAACAAATATTTGATGTTCTTTATTACCAGTAAATCTCGTCGCTTAATGAGAAGAATTCTAAACCGTTATGTTAATACCTGTTTGGAATATCAAAGAAAGTTCCAAGGTGGTAAAGGAGATAGGGGTAGCTTAGACACTCATTTC
>JBGUQI010000012.1:0-4697 GCA_045130875.1 Bacilli bacterium
ATGGTTCTCGCTTTAGCGTTCGCCGTTCTCTTCTTATTATTTGCCGTTCTTAAGGTAGGGGGCATTGATACCACTAGTAAACATGACTTCAAAGATGTTGTTAGTTATATATTCATTGCCTTTGTCATCTTGATGTTTGTTTTGTCAATTATCAACTTAAAAGGTGCATTAGAAAAGAACGATATCATGGTTATTGGTATTAAAGAGATGACATTTGTTTCCGCTTTAGCGGATGCTGTCATCATTCAAGAATTCTTATATAAGGTCATACCACATTATCGTGATATACCATTTATGAAACTATTAAATAGTTATTTCCCACTTATCGTTGGCGTATTAATGATAATGGTACCTATCTATATGTTTAAAAGATTCAAAGAATATGAGGCTGAAAAATAATGAACAAGAAACAACTCGAAGAATTTGAATTTGATATTCTTTCAATTGATGAGGCATTCTTCAATAGCAACACTGAAAGAATGGCCTCTTTTGGTGTCACTAAACAAGATTTAATAGACGAGAATAGAAAGTGCTATACTGAATCACTTGATGAAGAAATAAAACGATTAAATAACAAGGGTGAAATGAATTACTCCTACCCTGTTGGTATTTATGTTCTTACCTTTATTTATAATCCTACAGAAGATTATTTAAACAAACTTGTTGGTTTCCTTGAATTATTAACTAAAGAAGAAAATAACGCTTATTTAGAGAAAGCCTTTATATATGATTGCTCTGATTACTGTGGTGGAGGTGTCCATACTAAAACACAGTGTATGTTCGCTATAGATTTAAAATATCTAGAAGAATACTTTTTCAGTGAACTTGATACAAAGAGAATAATAAATACAGCGAATAGATTTACTGGCCTAGTTCCTTATCTATTTGATAATGGTTTTGAAGAACTTTATAAAAGGACAATTAATATCTGCAAATATTTGATAAATAGATTTGGCATTCAAGTTGGCCAAATGACTTTTTCGTTATTAAATTTCCTTAAACAAAAAGATAGAGATAATTATCAAATCATCTATAGCGAATTCTTAAGAGTAAAAGCCCAAAACGAAGAACCTTGGACCATAAGGAAAGACTACAACTATCATGGTCGCTTTGGCTGGGGCCTTTACGTTAGAGATACGTACTGGAAAAACATATCCTTTCTGGATTTCCTAGATTAGTGGAGCATCAAGAAAAGCGCTAATAAAGCCGCACTTATAACCGGCACGCTAATAATTGATCCATATTTAACGAAGTCTTTAAAAGTGAATTTGACTTCGTATTTTGATAATAGGCCTTGGAACATAATGCCCGCTAAAGCACCAACTGGTGTTAAGAAGGCACCAATGTTACTACCAATAATAGTGGCGTATATTGCTTGATAATAGGCCTTACCACTTAAGGCTAATGGCACATCCGCATAAAGGATAGACATTGGGATATTATTAACCATATTAGCCATCAAGAATGAAGAGGCACCATAAGATAAGATAGGCGATACGGTATTCAATAATTCACCAATTCTTTCTGCAACTCCTTGATAGTGAAGAGCGATAACAATAATACTCATTGATAAGACAAATGGGATTAATTGATAAGGTAATCTTTTAAGTGGGTTTGTTAAGTAATGCCACTGTGTTTTTCTTACTAATCTAGTAATAACAACAAACACTAATAATGAAGAAGCACATATCAAAGATATGAGCCACATATCTAAATGAATATATGGAGAGATAATAAGGAAGATTAAGCACACTAACAAGTGAGCAACACCCACAATTAAATCAAACTTACTTTCAATATGGACTGCTTCACAGTTTTCACAGCTTAATACTTGTCCTAACTTCTTACGGAAGATGAAGTAGATAATAAGTGTTTCCACAATACCAGCGCATAGTGTTGGTATTGCCATCACTTTGAAATAATCAATAAAGGTAATATTCGCAGATGTCGCTAAATAGATGTTAGTAGGATTACCAATCACAAACATCATTGACCAAGTATTCGCCGCAGTAAATTCCGCAATTAAAAATGGAATAGGGGAAATCTTAGTTCTCTTACAGAAGAAACATATAAATGGTGTGAAAGTTAATATCACAATATCGTTAGAAGTAAATACTGTAAGGAACGCTACTAGGAAGTAGAGAATAAAGAATAAGGCAGTTTGACTATTCTTCGCGTGTTTAACAGCAAAGCATGCTAAGAATCTAAATAAACCAACTTCATCTAAGAAAATAGAGAGGATGGTCATCGAAAAGAATAGAACTAATATCTTAAGCGGATTAATCGCAGCACTACTAGTCCAAGAAGCACCAATCTCTTTAATTGGGCATAATGTAGTGATGACTAAGATAACTGCTCCTAATAAAGCAATCAACCAATAGGTATCTAAATAAACCTTCCCTAGTTTGATTCTTGGGAAGAATAGTGTTGATAGTGTGATTCCTAGGAATGTAATAACAGAAATAATGATAGTGGCAATCATACAAGCGACTATCATAGGCTTTTTTATTTATAAAGCAATAGAAATTATAAAAAAATAGCACAATTGTGCTAACATATACATATCATCAATCAAGGAGGAGACACTATGAAAAAGTTTTTTAGAAACCTATTCTCTGGATACTTTCTAGTCTTATTAATTCTATTAATAGAATTAGGTATTATCGTTTTTATTCAGTTCTACCTTGATGATGTTATTACTCTTATCAATAACGATCCTAATTTCACTAATGAGATGGCTAAAGACATTGTTGCTTTAGTCTATTATCCTCTCCGTTTAGCGGTTTTCGTTATTGCTGTATTAATCTTCTTTAGAATTGTTAATAAACATGAAGATCCTGAATTCAAGATTCCTTGGATTGTGGGTATGCTTCTATTACCATTATTCACTTCCATTATTTTCTTAATCTTCGGTAATCATGGTTTGAATAAACGTGATAAAAGAATCATTAAAACCACGACAGAAGAATATAACAAACACTTCTTACTAGATGAAAACGCTAAGAAGGAATATCGAGAAGAACTAGGTACTGCAGTTAATGCTTTTAGATATATCAACAACATCACTAAGTTAGGCATTCACCCTGATAATAGAGTGAAATACTACGCGACTGGTGAAGAATTCTTCCCAGAATTAATTGAATCCTTAAAGCTCGCTAAAGAGTTTATCTTTATGGAATTCTTTATCATTTCAGATGGCGAATTATGGACTGAAGTACAAAATATCTTAATTCAAAAAGCTAGTGAAGGTGTTGAAGTACGTATCATCTATGATGATATGGGTTGTGGTGGCACCATTAGTGCTAGAACACCAAAGATCTTAGGCAAGCATGGTATTAAATGTTATAAGTTCCATCCATTTAGACCAATTCTTTCTGGTGTCTATAATAACCGTGATCATAGAAAGATTGTCGTTATTGACCATCAAATGGCCTTTACTGGTGGTATGAACTTAGCGGATGAATACGCTAATAAGATTAATAGATTTGGTTATTGGAAAGACACAATGATTAAGATTGAAGGCAGCGCAATTAATAACCTTATTGCTGTTTTCTTACAAAACCTTAACTTAGTCGTTGGCCATATCTCTGACTATAACAAATGGATGAATTATGAATATCCAAAATATGAAGATAGTGGATATGTGATGCCATTTGGTGATGGCCCAGGTGATTACGTCAGCGCTCTCCTTGGTGAACAAACATATATCAATATTCTTAATTACGCTCAAAAGAAGGTATATATCTCCACTCCATACTTAGTCCCTACTTATAGTTTATTAGATGCTTTAAGAAGTGCCGCCCTTAGAGGTGTAGAAGTTAATCTTATTGTTCCAGGTATGCCTGATAAACCAGTCGTCTATTGGATGGCTAAATCTAACTTTAGATACTTATTAGATGCTGGAGTTAATATCTACTTATATAGACCAGGCTTTAATCATATGAAGACCGCAATCGCGGATAATGAATTAGGGTTCGTGGGCACAATTAACTTTGATTTTAGGAGCCTTGTGCATCACTTTGAATGTGGTGCAATCCTTTATAAGTGCCCATGTATGGACGATATCACTAAAGACTTTGAACAAATGATAGAAGTCAGTGAAAAAGTCCCACAAGACTATAAGTTTAAAGGTATTAAAAAGAGTATCTGCTCTGTCCTTAAAATTATCTCCGCTTTATTCTAGTTTAGCGAACCTTAAATGCTCGATAATTATGAATAATTATTGATAGTGGCAAAAATATGATTTAAGGTTTATTTAAGGTATTAAATATAGTTTTTAAGTATGAAATTACTTTTAGTAGAAGACTCTATTCAACTAAATAAAGCTTTAACCACTGTTCTTAAACGTAACTCTTATATCGTTGACAGTGCTTTTGATGGTGAAGAAGCTCTTCTATATATCGGTCAATACAAATACGATGTCATCATCCTTGATATCATGCTTCCAAAGATTAACGGTTTAGATGTTTTAAAAAGAGTGAGAATAAATAAAATTGACACTCCAATCATTATGCTAACCGCTAAATCAACGACAGAAGATAAGATTCATGGACTTGATTTAGGTGCGGACGATTATTTACCAAAGCCATTCGTCGTCGATGAACTTTTAGCTCGTATTAGAGCGTTACTCCGTCGTCAGCCAACCTATGAAGAAGAAGCCAAATTAGCGTTTGGTGATTTAGTATTGGACACTAATA
>JBGUQI010000013.1:0-12065 GCA_045130875.1 Bacilli bacterium
ATCTTTCTAATCTAGAAAGAGAAATCCATCGTGTCATCACCAATTCCTTAACCATTAGTGATAAAGCGAGTCCAGAATTAAAAGAGATTAGAGGTAAGATTAGAAGATTAGAAGCAACCTTACAACAAAAGATTGCCACTTTATCTCTTACTTATAGTAAGTTCCTTAATGATGATAATGCTACGATTAGAGATGGTCATTTTGTCTTACCTGTGAAAACCACAGAAAAGAGCAAAGTTTTAGGTATTATCTATGATGTCAGTGATAGTGGCGCGACCACCTTTATTGAACCGATGGAAATCGTTCAAATTAATAATGAGATGACATCATTAAAGATTGAAGAAAATGAAGAGATTAGGAAGATCTTAAAAGCCCTTACCGCTTTAGTATTGTTACAAGAAAAAGAGATTATTAATAACAACGCAATTATTGCGGAATTAGATTTCTTAATGGCTAAGAGTTTATATGCTGGTGAAATTGATGGTGTGGTCTCTAAAGTATTAGAGAATCCATATGTCGATTTATTAGAAGCCAGACATCCCTTAATCAATAGAAGCAAAGTAGTGGCTAATTCTTATCATATAGATAACGAGAAACGAATCGTCATTATATCCGGTCCTAATGCTGGTGGTAAAACCGTATCATTAAAGACGGTTGGTCTCTTGGTTTTAATGAATCAATGTGGGTTAGCGGTTCCAGCGATGAAATCCGAACTTGGAATCTTTAAAAACATCTATATTGATATCGGTGATAACCAGTCATTAAGCGATAATCTTTCGACTTTCTCTGCACATATGAATCAGATTGGCGAAATCACTCAATGTGTGGGTGGTAAAGATCTCGTTCTCATCGATGAATTAGGTACTGGTACCGATCCACGTGAAGGTGAAGCCTTAGCCCTTTCTATCGTTAAATACTTAGAGAACAAACATTGCTCAGCGATGATTTCTTCCCATTTCTCCGCTTTAAAGGAGTATGCCTTCTTAAGTAACAATATCGATAACGCTTCCATGGTGTTTGATGAAGAGAAATTATCTCCCACATATCGTTTTAGACAAGGCGCTCCAGGAATGAGTTATGCCTTAGATGTGGCCACAAGATACGGGATTTCTTTGCAAATCGTGGAAGATGCCAAGGATTTTATTGCAAAAACCAATCAAAGTGATACTAGCGAATTAATCTCTATCCTCCAAAAGAAATTAGATACATCTAGCAAGTTAGAACAAGAACTGAAGAAAAAACAAAAAGAACTTGATGCATTAGAAAAGAAACTCACAAACGAAGAACAAGTTCTCAAAGATAGAAGAAATCGTTTGTTAGAAGATGTGAACGATGAAAAGCAGATGATTATCGATAAAGCCAAGAGAGAAGTTGATGAGATCATCTCTATTTTGAGTAAAGGCGATATCAAGCTTCACGAAGTCATCAATCTCAAAAAACAAATTGAGAATTTAGAAGATTCTGAAGAAGCCATTTCCTATAATGAAGAAATCGTGGTTAATGACTACGTTGAAATTCCATCACTAAGTATTAGTGGTAGGGTAATAAGAATCAATGATAATAAAGCTAGAATCAATAGTGATTCAGGTTTATCTTTTGATGTTGATATTGAAAAATTACATAAGATTCCTGAACCTAAAAATAGCCATGTGAAGAAGGCATCTAATCCCATTGATTTATCTTTAGGCATCAATGTTGGCCTTGAACTCAATATCATCGGTATGCGTGTGGAAGAAGCCCAAAATGCTTTAGTTAAATACATCGATAACTGCCGCCTCAAGCACTTTACCCAAGTGAGAATCATTCATGGTTTTGGAAGTGGCGCGTTAAGAAAAATGACAAGAACTTATCTTGATACACAAAAAGATATTACATATCGTCCTGGTGGAGAAAATGAAGGTGGCGGTGGCGCCACTGTGGTGATGTTTAAATGACCGAGAAGATTAAGACTTTAATCGCTAATTTAAAACACTTACCAGGTGTTTATCTCATGCACAATGCTGATGGAGATATTATCTACGTTGGCAAAGCCAAAGATTTATATAAAAGAGTGAGTCAATACTTCTTAAGACCCCAATCTGGTAAGGTTTTTAAGATGGTCCAAAATGTCGATTATTTTGAAACCATCATTACGGCAAACGAAAAAGAAGCTCTCGTCTTAGAGATGAATCTCATTCAAACTCACTATCCTCGATACAATGTTCTTTTAAAAGATGGAAGCCATTATCCGTATATTGCTTTAAAGAAGAAAGGTGATCCCATTCTTCTCATTAAAAGAAACAACAAAGACAAGAACTATGATTACTTTGGCCCATTCCCCAATAGCGGTGCGGCTTATCAAACTATAACATTATTAAATAAGATTTTTCCTATAAGGAAATGTCAGACATTACCCACAACAACCTGTCTATATTACCATCTCGGTCAATGCTTAGGACCTTGTGTCAATAAGATTGAAGAAGGGATTTTTGAAAATATCCGCGAAGAAATTAAATCTTTTATGCGTGGTAATAACCAAAAACAAAAAGTGGAAATCAAAGAGAAGATGTTGAAAGCTAGTGAAAATCTCGACTTTGAAACCGCGGGAGAATATAAAAAGATATTAGACTCAATTGAACATATAAATGTTCAACAAAACGTGGAAAACAACGATAAGAAAGATCGTGATATCTTTGCTTTCTCTTCCCGTCGTGGTTATCTCGCTTTAGCGGTACTTAGTTATCGAAAAGGAATATTATTAGGTAAACAAGTCTTTATTGTCGAAGAATTTGGTGATAACGAAGAACAAGTCGCTGACTTATTACTCCAGTTCTATCAGAAATATCCCACTCCCAATGAAGTGGTAATCAATAATGAAAATGTCATCAGTAGTGTGGAAGATTTATTAGACGCAACAGTTACCAATGTCACCAAAGGTAAGGTTCATGAATTAATCATTAACGCTAAAGAAAATGCTGATAATGCTTTAGATGAGTATTTCTTATCAGCGAGATTAGATGCTAATAAATTAGAAATGTTAGAGAAGTTAGGGAATATCATAGATATTCCTACACCTTTACATATTGAACTATTCGATAACTCCCATCTCCAAGGTTCTTTCCCGGTTGGAGCAATGGTAGCTTTTGTGAATGGAGAACCCGCTAAACAGTTATATCGCCGTTTCTTAATTAATCATGATGAAGCTCGCGATGATTTAGCGAGTATGAAAGAAGTTGTCTATCGTCATTACAAGAGACTAGTGGATGAAAATAAGAAAATACCAGACTTATTATTAGTCGATGGTGGCCTTAACCAGATTAACGCCGCCGCTTTAGCGTTGCTTGAAGCTGGAGCTAATATTCCTCTCTTTGGTTTAATTAAAAACGATAAACACCAAACCGCCGGTCTAATCGATGGAAGTGGTAAGGTTTATGAACTAGATGATAAGAATCTCTTCTTTATGCTCACTAGAATGCAGGATGAAGTCCATCGCTTTGCGATATCTTTCCATAAGGAAAAGAGAAATAAATCGATGAAAGTTACGATTCTCGATGGTGTTCCTGGCTTAGGAGAGAAAAGAAAAGAAATGATCTATCGTGCTTATAGTGATTTGGATAGTTTAAAAAATGCCTCCATTGAGGAATTCAGCCAGATTCTTCCTTTAGATGTGGCAACCGCTTTATACAATAAACTCCATAAATAACTTGAAAACAAATATATATTTGCTTATTATATTTATCGCACAACATGCCGACGTAGCTCAGTTGGATAGAGCAACTGCCTTCTAAGCCGTAGGTCAGGCGTTCGAGTCGCCTCGTCGGTACCATGATTATAACAGTGATGTCAAAAGTCACTGTTTTTCTTTTCTATTTATTAATAAATTAGATTGGTATATTCTAATAATATAGTTTAAAAAGGAAGTTTTTATTATGAAAAAAGCCGCAAAAATTTTATTAACCATCGGTGCTATTTTCAATTTACTAATTACCATCGGTGTCGCTATTGCTGGTTTGGTTATGGCAATCATCACCTTAGCAGCAGGTTCAATCTTCCCCGCTGAATATTATTCTGAAATCGCTAATGCGATTACCGAAACATGGCCCGAAGTTGATCCTGAAGCCTTGAAGTGGATTGTTCTTGGTATTCAAGCTTTGATTATCTTACTCATATCCACCGCATTATTTGTTCTTTATCTCGTCTTTACCATCATCTCCTTTAATGGTGCAAAAGGCAAAGGCAAAGGTATCTTCATCGCTAACATCGTCTTTAGTGTTTTCTGCGAAAACTTATTATGCTTTGTCGGTGGCATCTTAGGTGTCGTTGGTGTTTCTATTGAAAATAGAAGAGCGGAACAAGCTAAAGAAGAAGCCGCAAAACCTGTAGAAGTGAAGAAAGAAGAACCAAAACAGGTCGAAGCCAAAAAAGAAGAGCCAAAACCTGTGGAAGAGGCTCCTAAAGAAGAAGCAAAATAATTTAAAATTATAATTATGAAGACAGTTTCGAAGTAAAACTGTCTTTTTATTTCGCTTGTAAGCGTATGTGTGCCTACTTTATAATGCAAGTAAGCACTTAGCTAAATATTATGTATTACGATCCTAAGACAAATAAGTTTCCGTATCCTATGGATACAGACCATCATTATTTGAATGTTAAGAAAGACAATCATGTCGTTTTTGATGATAAATATCCCTATGTTGATGAATCAAAATCTTTTAAATTTAAACAATTTTTAATGAGAATTCCCTTAGTGTGCATCGTTTTTCCTTTGACTCATATTCGTATGGGGCTAAAAGTAAAAGGAAAAAAGCATTTGAAAGAAAACAAAGAGCTCATCAAAAAAGGTGTTGTTTCCTGTTCTAACCATGTTCATATGTGGGATTATCTTTGCATCATGAATGCCTTGAAGCCCAAGAGAACTAATATCTTAGCTTGGGGCCCTAATATCAGAGGAGAAAATGGTCCTGCGATGCGTTTAGTGGGTGGAATTCCCATTCCAGAAAATAATTACAAAGCCACTTTAGCGTTGTTTGATGCAATTCATAAAAAACTTGATAACGGGGGATGGCTCCATATTTATCCAGAAGGCAGCATGTGGGAATATTACGCTCCCATTAGACCATTTAAAAAGGGTGCTTCATATTTCGCTTGTGAAGCGGATAAACCGATTATTCCTTTGGCTTTTTCCTATAGGAAACCAGGATGGATTAGAAGAAAAATATTCCATCAAATCGCTTGTTTCGATTTAAATATCGGAGAACCTATCTTCGCGAATAAGGAATTACCTAAGACCGAACAGGAAATGGATTTAACTAAAAGAGCTCATGATGCGGTCTGCTCTTTAGCGGGCATCGATCCTAAAGAAAATATCTATGAACCATTATTCAATCATTCCAAGAGAATTGATTATTACACCACAGAATATGGTGTTGGTTATAAAGGCTCTAGATAATTATTAATAAATAAGGATATAAAGGAGAAATATCTATGAAAACAGCTTCTAGAATACTATTGATTGTTGCTGGTATCAGCTTAATTCTTTCCGTCATTATTGGTTTAGTGCTCACTATCTGCTTCTTCTTAGCCCCAACAGTACAGGCGTTAAGAAATGTCATCCAAGATGGCTTAGAATCCGCAAGAGATTCAGATTTAGGTGATTGGTTAAAGAATTTGATTGAATTCTCTGTGAGAAACTTCGAAGGATTCTGTTTCTATTTTGGTTTGAGCTTCGCGATTATCACATTCTTCGATTTAGCAGCATTAATCTTGTGCTTTGTCGGTAGTTCAACCACAAATAAAGTGATTATGATATTACATATCGTCTTAGGTTTCTTATTTGGTGGTGGACTTATTGAACTCCTCGGTGGAGTCTTTGGTTTATTAGCCGCTAAACAAGAACAGAGTCAACCCGCCCCAGCAGCGGTGGAAAAAAAACCTGCTGAATAATCTAAATAAGCAACAAAAAACAAGGTCGATGACCTTGCTTTTTTATAATTAATGAATTAATTATTTGGCTTCTTCTTTTGGAGCTTCGATTTCTTTAACTTCTTCTTGAGGTTGTTCTTCTTTAACTTCCTCGGCAGGAGCTTCTTGTTCTTCTTCTTTGACTTCCTCTAAAGGCTTATCAAAGACCAAGACCATTCTTTGAGTTTTCCATTTTTCAAGTCTCACTGGGATCCATAAACCAAAGATGGTTAAGGTGACGATGAATAATAATTCCCAGAGTAGCCATCTACCAATTAAGGAACCGGCTTTGGCATTTAATTGATGGCGATAGCCATTGACAACTGTATGTTTCGCTCTCCATTTTTCCACCCACACATAAGCGATAGGGAAGCAAATACCGAGAGTGACAATAGTCACTAAAACGCCTAATAAGGTCCAACCGATCAATTGGATGGTTTTACCATCGAAGTATGTATTCTCTTTGGTGGCTTCGGGGATGATCGGTTTTTCAATTACCTCGACCACCGGTTGCTGTTGGCCCTCTTCGTCTTCCTTTTCGGATTCTTTTTCTTCTCTTAGGACATAATATGGAGAGGAAAAGTCATCTCTTCTATACTGAAATAAAACATTACAACGTGGGCATCTGTTAGCTCTTCCTTCAAAGATAGCGCCACATCTTGGACATCTAAATTTTTCCATAAAAATAACTCCTTATCTTTAATTATAAGATACAAACCTTCAGTTTCAATAAAGATTTATATTAAATCTAATTCTTTCTTAATTCCGGTTTTATCGAGGTTTTGACCGATGAAGACTAATTTGATGAGTTTGTCACCATACTTTTCATCCCAGTCATGGGCGAAGTTCTCATCATTTTCAATGAGATATTTGAGTTGTTTCTTTGATAATTTACCGCTGTACCATTCACCGGTTCTCTCGAGTTTTCTTTGATGACCCGCAGATTCATAGACACAGGCATATTTTTCTTCCCCTACAAAGTAGCAGATACCTTTGGCTCTGATAATATTACGGCCATTATTTTCTATCCATTCAAGGAATTTCTTCTTATCAAATGGTCTTCTACGATAATAGACAAAGGTATTGATATTATATTCATCCGCGGTACCTTCATCATCGTTTTCATCGACACCGTGTTCGTGGTGGTGATGATGGTGATGGTGGTGTTCATGTTCATGTTCTTCATGCTCATGTTCATGCTCGTGGTGATGATGTTCGTGTTCATCTTCATCATCGTCATCATCATCGTCATCGTCGTGGATAGAATCGGAATCGATTTCATTGCTCCAATCTTCAAATTCGCCAATCCAGGCCGCGGAAGTGGAAGCTTTTTCAAAATCGAATAATTGAGTGTCTACTAATTCGTCGATATCGACATTGCAGTAGTCACATTCGATAATCTTAGCTTTGGGTTGAATAGCTTTGACCGCAATCTTTACTTTTCTTAATTCTTCAGTGCTGATATCACTGACTTTGTTCAAAAGAACAACATCACAGAATTCAATCTGTTGAATGACGAGGTTTTCCAAATCTTCTTCACCTCTAACAGTGTCTTTAAAGACATCACCGCAGTTGAATTCATCTCTTAATCTAAGAGCGTCAGTGACTGAGATAATTGCATCTAAAGTATAGAACTTGGGAAGTCTTTGCTTTTTGAATTCCTCTTCCATATAGCAGATAGTTTGAGCGATAGGAACAGGTTCACAAATACCAGAAGCTTCGATCAAAATATGATCAAATCTCTGCATATTGACTAATTCCGCAAGTTGATTGATTAAATCTTTCTTTAAGGTGCAACAAATGCAACCATTTTGAAGAGCGACTAAGTCGCCATCTTTAGAATTGACAACACCGCCTTGTTGAATGAGTTCGGCGTCGATATTGACTTCACCGATATCGTTGACGATGACCGCCATCTTGTGGTTTTTGCTATTTTTTAAGATATGGTTAAGAAGGGTGGTTTTGCCACTTCCTAAATAACCAGTAATTAAGGTAATTGGGACAGTTTTAAAATCCATAATTATAATCTCCGCGAATTATTTTATCACTTTATTAAAAAGTTGATAAATAAAAAACACCCGATTTCAATCGGATGTTCATTATGTTTTGTTGTTTTATTCTTCGGCAATGACTTTTTTGAATAATGTTTTATTTAAAACAAATAAGACAATACAGTTGAACCATGGAAGTGTGGAAAACCCAAAGGTTGCCCAGTTGAAGCCTTCCCATACATCACCGATATCAGTAGTTCTAATATCAATTAAGATAATCGGTCTAGCCATAAAGAAGAACTGTGCCGCAAATGTGAAGATACCCGCTAATAATAACCATGGACCTTTCGCGGCTTTATTAGACATATTCAAAATACTGAATACAAGGCTGGCCACAAATAACAAGAAAGCCAAAATGGAGAAGAAGTTACCGGTTGGTAGTGATTCATCGACAAACCATTCTGGAGAATAAGCAATCACTTCAGATGTTGTATGATAACAACTGCCTCCAGATAGACAATCTGTATAGCTGAAAGAAACAACCTTTCCAAAACCTAAACAGAAAGTGATGAAGGCGAGAAGTAGCACTAAACCGATTCCGAGTAGTGGTAACAAGCCAAGAAGTTTTCTTAAAAGTTTCATAATATCACCTCAATTTTATTTTAGTAAGAATGCGCATTTTAAGGTATTATTTTGACGATTTTTTTGCCTATTTTATGACAAATATTTGAAAATTAATAACATGTTATTATATAAAATTTTTAGCACTTGGGCTTGTAGAGTGCTAATTTTGTGCTACAATAGATAGCGAAAAAGGAGGAATACTTTATGCAAATGGAACAAATGCCTGACTATGAAAATGATAAAGATGTCCTTCAAAAATTTGGCCGAAACATCAACGAAGAGGTCAAAAAAGGGAAAATAGACCCCGTCATCGGTCGTGATGAAGAAATCAGAAAAATCATTGAAATATTAGCCAGAAAAACAAAAAACAATGTCATCTTATTAGGTGAACCTGGTGTTGGTAAAACCGCGATTCTTGAAGGTTTGGCGGAACGTATTGTCAAAGACGACGTCCCCACAATCTTAAAGGACAAAACCATCTATGAATTAGATATGGGTGCTTTGGTTGCTGGTGCTAAATACCGCGGTGAATTCGAGGAGAGATTAAAAGCTGTCCTTAATAAAATTAAGGAAAGTGAAGGTAAAATCATTCTCTTTATCGATGAGATCCATCTTATTGTTGGCGCTGGTAGAGCAGATGGAGCCCTCGATGCTTCTAACATGCTTAAACCAATGCTCGCTAGGGGAGAAATCGATTGTATCGGTGCGACAACTTTAAAAGAATATCGCGAATATATTGAAAAGGATCGCGCCTTAGAGAGAAGATTCCAACCCGTTTTAATCAATGAACCAAGTGTGGAAGATACGATAACTATCTTAAGAGGATTAAAGAATAGATTTGAATCCTTCCATGGTGTGAAAATCACCGATGGTGCTTTAGTAGCGGCTTCCACATTATCCAATCGTTACTTAACTAGTCGTTTCCTTCCTGATAAGGCTATCGATTTAGTGGATGAAGCTTGCGCCTCTATTAAAGTGGAGCTCGCTTCCATGCCTTCTGAACTCGATGAATTGCAGAGAAGAATAAGACAATTAGAGATTGAAAAAGTCGCTCTTAAAAAGGAGAGTGATGAAGCCTCTAAAAAGAGACTTGCGGATGTGGAAACTGAACTCAGTTCTCTACAAGAGAAAGATGCTTCTTTAACCAAGAAATGGAAAGAGGAAAAGGATGAGATTTTAAAGGTCAAATCCATCAAGGAAAAACTCGAAAAAGCGAAGTTCGATTTAGATGTCGCTTTGAGCCATTCTGAATTTGAAAAGGCTGGCGAGTTACAATATAAAACCATTCCTGAATTAGAGAAGAAACTCAAAGATGCTGATAATAAAGGCGATGGGCAAAAACTATTATCCGAAATCGTGGATGAAGAACAAATTGCCAAGATTATCTCTCGTATGACCAATATTCCTTTAAGCAAGATTGAAAAAGGTGATCGTGAGAAAGTCTTAGATTTAAAGAAAACTCTCTCTAGAAGAGTTATCGGTCAAGATGAAGCCTTATCTTTAGTGAGCAACGCAATTCTCCGTCAAAGAGCGGGTATCAAAGATAGCAATCGACCAATTGGTTCATTCTTATTCTTAGGACCCACAGGTGTCGGTAAAACCGAAGTGGCAAGAGCCCTTGCGGAATCCTTATTTGATTCTGAAAGTCATATTATCCGTATCGATATGAGCGAATATATGGAGAAATATTCTACTTCTAGATTAATCGGCGCCCCTCCAGGATATGTGGGCTATGAAGAAGGTGGACAACTCACAGAAAAGGTGAGAAGAAATCCTTATTCTATTGTCTTATTTGATGAAATCGAAAAAGCCCATCCAGAAGTCTTTAATTTGTTGTTACAAATGTTAGATGATGGAAGACTCACTGATAGTCAAGGAAGAGTTGTGGACTTCAAAAACACAATCATCATTATGACCAGTAACTTAGGTAGTGAATATCTCCTCAATAATGAAAGAGATAAAGTGGAAGTTTTACTCCATCAAACCTTCAAACCTGAGTTCTTGAATCGTATCGATGAAATAGTGTACTTCTCTCCTCTTAATAAAGATACTCAATCAAAGATTGTGGAGAAGATGCTCAATAATCTTAACGATAGATTAAAAGAATCCTATTATTCCTTTGAATTCTCTGATGCTTTGAAATCTTGGATTTTAGAGAGCGCTTATTCACCAACCTTTGGTGCTAGACCGATCAAGAGATTCATCCAAAATAAAGTGGAGACTAACATCGCAAATAAGATTATTTCTCAAGAGGTAGATACCAGCCACAAGTATCTGGTGGATTACCAGAATGATGAAGTAGTCATCAAACAAATCTAAAGGTTTGAAACCATCGCGTTATTGCGGTGGTTTTTTCTTAAACATATAATATATATGAGGTAATCATATGAATACAGATATGCTCGTCACTTTGAAAGCTAATGTCAAAAGGATGGAATACATCTCTTTAACGGATATCAAAATGTTCTTTTCCGTTAGTGATGCTGAAGCCCAAGAACTATTAGACAAACTCATTCAATGTGGCTTAGTTCAACCCTTCCCCATGGATGGTGTTCACTTTAAAGTAAATCGCTAATTTTATTGATAAATAAATAACTTTTTTCTATAGTTATTTTGTTATGGAAGAAACCGAAGTTAAAAAAGAGAATAAATTCCTACATTTCTTGAAATATTTCAAAGATGTATTGATGAAGACCACGAATGGCATGGCCATCGGTCTTTTTGGCACTTTAATCATCGGTACAGTCATCATGCTATTTACCAAAATCCCCGGCTTAGAAAAGATTGGGGATTGGGCCAAAATCATCCAAGGCTTGATGGGTGCAGGCATCGGTTTAGGTGTCGCTCTTTCTTTAAGAAGAAATGGTATCACTGTTGTCACTTTGACCGCTGCGGGATTTGTCGGTAACTTCGCCTGGGAATGGCTATCTTTTAAAGAAATAATTGTCGATGGAGTCACCAAGATGGGTGGTGAAGTCGGTGTCCAATATACCGTTAACCAAATCGGAGATCCTCTTTCTTGTTATATCTCTGTCATGCTTGCCGCTTTAGTTTTGAAGTATGTGATGCAGAAAAAGACACCTGTGGATTTGATTTTAATCCCACTTGTGGGATTGACTGCGGCGATGAGCTATTCCTTCCTCTTAGCGGAATGGGTTCACTATGTGACCATTGCTATCCAATATGTGGTGAAGGTGAGCTTTGATGTCGTGCCATTCTTGATGTGTATCATCATCTCTGTCTTGATGGGTATGGCTTTGACTGCCCCTATATCATCAGTGGCAATCTGTGTCGCTATCAATATCGGTGGTGTTCCAATGGCTGCGGCCGCTGCTTTAATCGGTTGCTGTACTCAAATGGTGGGCTTTGCTGTCCATACCGCAAGAGATAATAAATGGGGTAGTGTAGTGGCAGTTGGTATCGGTACTTCTATGCTCCAATTCAAGAATATCTTGAGAAAACCATTAATCTGGGTTCCAACGATCGTGGTTTCCGCTTTACTTGGTCCAA
>JBGUQI010000014.1:0-9224 GCA_045130875.1 Bacilli bacterium
TCGGAAAGATGGGATTCGAACCCACGACTTCTTGGTCCCGAACCAAGCGCGCTACCAAACTGCGCTACTTCCCGATTAACATTCGTACATTGAGGTGTCGAACAAAGTCATTTGCTCATCTTCTTCAAGATCTTTGAGCACACCTAGTTTATCTAAATCTTCGATATTTGTCGAAGTTAATTTAGTTCTTCTTTGCAACTGTTTCTTATCGTAGAAAGGTCCATCTTTTCTCGCTTCCACTACTGACTGGGCGTTGTTTGCGCCTAAACCATCTAAAGTAATGAACGGAGGAATAAGGGCATTATTCTCTTTATCAACGACAAAGTTTGTGGCTTCGCTCTTTTCTAAGGAGATATTTTCAAACTTATACCCTCTCTGCACCATTTCTAAAGCCATGGACAAGGTTTTAATTTGTTCAGTTTCTTTTGGAGATAGCTTCTCGGTTTTACTACGAGATTTGAGTTTAAGTTCATCTAAACGAGAGATGATAGCTTGTTCGCCTTTAATCATCGCTTGGATATCATATTGGTCACATCTAACAGAGAAGAATGTGGCATAGAATTCTAATGGATAATAGATTTTAAAATAACCCACTCTGACAGCTTGAGTAACATAGGCAACAGCGTGACCTTTAGGGAACATGTACTTAATTAAGTTACAGGAATCGAGATAGTATTGAGGAACATTATTAGCCTTCATAACTTCCACAAATTCAGGTTTCAAACCTTTTCCTTTTCTAACGTCTTCCATGATGAAGAAGGCAATATTTGAGGCAATACCTTTACTGATTAAGTAAGTCATAATATCGTCACGACATCCGATAACTTCTCTTAAGGTTGCCTTACCTTCTTGAATTAACTTTTCAGCGTTGCCACTCCAAACGTTAGTACCATGGGATAGACCAGAAATAATCACTAAGTCAGAGAATTTAGTGGGTTTAGTTTGTTCCAAAATACGACGGGAGTTTTCAGTACCGAATTCAGGGATGCCCATCGCACCTGTCTTATTCTGCAAATAGTCATGTTTCATCTTTAATGCTTTAGAAGAGGAGAACAATGACAAAACAGCAGGATCGTTCATTGGAATGGTTGTGATATCAATACCAGTTAAGTCCGCCATCATCTTTAGAGCTTGAGGGTCAACGTGACCTAAAAGGTCAAGTTTAAGAATTGTATCATGGATTGAATGGAAGTCGAAGTGCGTGGTCTTCCAGTCTGCTTCCATATTATCAGCGGGATATTGCACTGGTGTAAAATCATAAACTTCATATTCACGAGGAACGACAACGATACCACCAGGATGTTGACCAGTTGTACGTTTTGTGCCGACACAACCAGAAGCTAGATAAGCAATTTTAGAACGTGGGAAATCATCAGGATTTAATCCTAATCTTTCAATATAACCACGAGCAAAACCAAATGCAGTCTTTTCTTCAACACCGGATATAGTACCGGCTCTAAAGACTTTATCAGCACCTAACAAATCTTTGGTTAAGGCATGAGCTTTAGCTTGGTAATCTGGTGGGAAGTTCAAGTCGATATCAGGAACTTTTTCCGCGTTAAATCCTAAGAATGTTTGGAAAGGAATATTTTGTCCATCATGCATCATCTCTTCTCCACATATTGGACATTTCTTATCTGGAAGGTCAAAACCACTACGGACTGATGGGTCTGTATCATTAACCCACTCTAGATGATGACAGTGCGTACAAATATAATGTGGTTCCAACGGATTAACTTCAGTGATGTTCGCCATTGTGGCCACCAAAGAAGAACCGACAGATCCACGGGATCCAACGATATATCCATCTTCATTGGTCTTCTTAATAATCTTATGAGCAATGTAATAAATAACAGAGAAACCATTGGAGATAATACCATTTAATTCAGTCTCTAAACGGACTCTAATCTTTTCAGGTAATGGGTCACCATAAATCCTCTTGGCTTTTTCATAAACCATGTCGGTTAACATCTGTTCACAGTTATCAATAGTTGGGGTGAATAGATGGTCATTGGGAAGAGGAATCAATGGAGTGATTTGATCCGCAATCATATTCGTATTAGTAACTGTTACTTCGTAAGCTTTTTCTTCACCTAAGAATGCCATCGCTTCTAACATCTCATCTGTGGAGTAATAGAATTGGTCTGGGTTTTCAAAACGAGGTACACGACTTCTGGCGTATGGATTTAAAGCGTGGTTTGTGCCGCCCAAACCCTTCGCAGAGATAAAGACATCTCTATATCGTTTATCAGTCTTACGAACGTAATGGCAGTCGCTTGTCGCGCATATGGGCTTACCAAGTTCATCCGCGGCTTTCACAATGTCTGCAATATAGGTATTGATTTCTTCTTGGTCACAATCGCCCATATTCACTAAGAAGGAATAGTTCTCTAAAGGTTGGATTTCTATGTAATCATAGAAACTCATCACTTGTTTCAAAACATCTTCGTTATAATATCTCGCAGTTCTAAAAACTTCACCATTAAAACAGGCAGAACCGAGAATTAGATGCTTACGTAAGTTCATTAAGGCACTACGAGGAACACGAGGAATGTCGGCAAAATATTCAATATGTGACAAGGATATTAGTTTATATAATTCTTTGAGACCTTCTTTATCTTTAGCTAAAGCTACGACATGCATTGGTCTAAAGTGAGCGATATGTTCCGCGGTAGCTTCTAGTTTGCCTAAATCCGCATGAGTGATTCCGGGTTTTTGTTTGTCTAATAAGACAATCATTGGTTGCCAGACATCATTTAAAACACTCGCGTCATAGTCCGCTCTATGGGCGACATCAGGATCATAGTTAACTTCAAAGTTACGACATAAGTTACCTAATGTATGACCTCTAGAGGTGGGGAATAGATATCTAGATAACGCTAAAGTATCAATAACTGGGTTAGTTAAAAGAGGTCTACCACATCTCTTCAATTCTTCTTGCAAGAAGGAGAAATCGAAGTCTGCGTTATGAGTAACTAAGATAGAGTCTTTTAAGAATTCTAAGATTTGAGGGAATGCCTCATCCATCGTAGGCTGATTTCTCACCATGCTATCAGTAATCTTAGTGATGGAAGCAATCTTATGAGGAATAGGACATCCTGGATTAATTAAAATATCTAAACGGCCTGTTTCGATACCGTTTTCAATACGAACAGCACCGAATTCAATAACACGATTATAACGGCAACTTAAACCTGTGGTTTCTAAGTCGAGAACCACATATCTTGCTTTAGTTAATGGGGTATTACAGGGATTTTTAATGGCATTTAGCTCATTTTCCACCATATAGAGCTCCGCACCATAAATCATCTTCATCTTGGTCTTTTTGGCGGCTTCTTGAGCATCTGGGTATCCTTGAACGACACCGTGATCGGTAATGGCTATGGCGGTATGACCTAATGCTTTTGCATACCTACAATAATCCATCATCGCGCCCACACCATCCATCGCGGACATCTGGGAATGGAGATGGAGTTCCACTCTATGACCTTCTGATTTCTCTGGTGGGATTTCATCAGGAGGTAAGATATCAATATAGTGACCTTTAACAGTTAAGGCTTTATTAAAGTCATCGAGATAAGCAACACCTCTCACACGGATATTAGTGTTTCTCACCAATTGTTTAATGACTTCATTATTGACTTGGTTATTTTCATACATGTTGATGTTGATGGCGCCACCCTTATCATCACCAACACCGATATTAAGTCTCTTCTTACCACCAACCTCTTTGATTTCAATACTAAAAATCTTGCCGTTAAAATCGACACTACCAGTTTTTTCATTAATTGAATCGATATCTTCTACAGGTTGATAATTACCACGTTTATTTAATCTAGCTCTCTTTCTATCTTCTAACATTTGAGCGAGATTCTTTCTGGCTTGTTCTAAAAGAACATCACCAATAGTTTGGTTGAGTAATTCTTTTTCTTTTTCAATTAATTCTTTGGCGGTACTTGCGTCATTAGCTTCTTCGGCGATGATAGGTTCTTCTTCAAGAACTTCTTCAATGGCTTTGTTGGCTTCTTTCACTAATTGTTTCATCTTTCTTTCACTAACCTGGACTGTCTCAGTTTCTTCTTCAGGTTTAAATGATTCGATGATGACGAATTCATAATTGAGGAATTCTAAGAAACTCTTAAAGTCTTCGATAGCGCTTCGATATTGTTCTTTTTCCGCGGCATCGATATATTCGATATAAATCTTGCTATCTTCTTCAGCCCAGAGATTTAAGTTATGGGGAATACGATAGATGGTTTGATACCAATCTTCAAAGAGATGTTCAACATCTTTGTTGTTTGGTCTTACTAAGTAAGAGAATCTTAATAAGTATTTATAACTAATGGTGTTTAAACCATTTTGGAATTGTTCTAATAAATCATATTTCCATGGTGTTCTTTTCACTATCACCATGTCTAATTGTTTACGATCAAAACGGTTATAACCGACAAACTCAAAATCAAGGTCAAAATCATCTACATTGTAGATTTTAATGCTATTGAGAAAACGGACCATTTTGTCATTCATAAGCGATTAATGAGGAATGATGTATCTAAAGACATCCTTAAATAATAATACACCCATAAAGGTGAAAAGTAATGCAAGACCGACAATTGATACAATTGTTTTGACCTTATTAGGTATCTTCTTTTTAGTGGTACCTTCAATGACTAAAACAAGTAGTTGCCAGCCATCTAAACCAGGGAATGGTAAGAGATTAATGATAGCTAAGTTAACGGATAAGGCACCCCAAATATAGATGAATTTACCCCATCCAAAATTCTGTAACACACTGGTGGTTTCAAATCCCACAGCGACGATACCACCCATCGCATTCCAGCTCTCTTTAGTGAACATTGTTCCTAAGGTTCTAAAGATAAGGGTTGAAGAATTGCCAAAATCCACGAAAGATTGAACGATGGCTTTGCCAAAAGATAATGGAGCACGAACATCGAGATATAAACTATAACCAAAGTCTTCAATCGCACCAGTGGTGTCTTTTTCCACAAGAACTTGGTGATTCTCTAATTCATGAGTTCTCTCTTTATCATTTTGGATATTTGTCCAGGTTTTAATATTAATTAAAGCACTCTTAAATGTGGCACCCATATCAACAGCGTTTCCACGACTGCCATCTTCAGCGATGTGATAGAAAACTAAGAACTTGGATAATTGAAGATTCTTATAGTTTTTGAAGTTGGATAAATCAATATAGGAATAAACAGTTTCTGTTCCACTTGTCGTGGTCACTACTGTTTCATTATCAAAGATATGGAGATCACCACCATAGACATTTTTTGTTTCGGTGATTTCGGAATCTAAAGCAATGATATCTAAAGTCTTTAATCCCGCGGCTTCTGCTTTACTGCCTTCAGCAATAGTCATATTCGCGTAATAACAAGTTTCACTGGGGAAGGCGACATTGTTAAGGAAGAAAAGATGCAAAGCAAGGATAGCGTTCATTGTTACACCTGCGGCCATAATGATGGCTCTCTTCCAGTGTTTGATGCCTTCTAAAGAACGAGATTCATCAACCTCCACTCCTTCTTCAAGTTGGGTACCTTCGCCATACATTGCGACATAACCACCAAAGGGGATGATTCTTAAGGAGAAATATGTTTCACCATTCTTGGGTTTCTTATGGATTAAAGCAGGACCAAAACCGATGGAGTATTCTTGGACATAAACCTTGAAGATTTTAGCCGCGGTAAAATGCCCTAATTCATGGAGCATAATCAAAACAGATAAGCAGACGACGAATAATAAAATGTAGAGAATATTCATTAGTATATCCATCATTAATACCTCCTGTTCTTAATTAATTCCATTGCATTTTGCCTGGTTTTTACATCAATTTTAGATATTTGATCGTAATTTGGATGTTTAACATTCTTGTGTTCTGACATCAATTCTTCAATGATGCTTTCGATATCAAGGAATCCGATTTCATGATTCAAGAAAGCATGAACTGCGACTTCGTTCGCGGCGTTGAACACAGCGCCATAAGTGCCTTTTTCTTCGATAACTTTTTGAGCCCATTTAATGACTGGATAACGGCTGATATCAAAATCATGAAAATGATATTTCTTAAATTGCTCCAATGAGTTTGCAGTATAGGTTTGGAATTCTTTATTGAATTCATATAATGCGAGTTCGATGGGATTACGCATATCTGGTTTAGAGATATCTAATCTCAGTTCCCCATTATCATATTCAACATAAGAATGAATATGGCTCTCATCATGGAGTTTGATTTTGATTTTATCAAAAGGATAACCAAATAGATAGTGAGCTTCGATAATTTCAAAAGATTTATTTACCATTGTCGCACAGTCGATAGTAATTTTATTACCCATCTTCCATGTCGGATGTTTTAAAGCGTCTTCGGGAGTAACGGTTTTTAATTGTTCTCTATTAAGATTTCTAAATGCTCCCCCACTTGCGGTTAGCCAGATGTTCTTCACATTAGAAGGGTCCACCATCAAGCATTTCTTAATCGCGGAGTGTTCACTATCGATAGGGTACAATTTTCCATATCCATTTTTGAGGACTTTATTAACGAGCTCTCCACCCACTACCAAAGCTTCTTTATTGGCTAAAGATACAATCTTATCTTGTTCTAAAGCATATAAGGTGGGTTTTAATCCCACAAATCCCACTAAGGCATTAACAACCACATCAATAGAATCATCGATGAGTTTTAATAAGCCATCGTCACCATAATAGAATTTGATATTTGGGTATTTCTTTTGATAATAATTAGCTTTGGATTTTTCTAAAACACAAACGGATTTAACTGAGGGATTATTCTTAATAATCGAAGAAATCTTTCTTGTTTGGTGACCGACAGAAAAAGCGATAAGAGAAAAATCATTTGGATGCTTTTTGATGACATCTAAAGTTTGTCTACCTATCGAACCTGAGGCACCTAACAAAACGAGATTTCGCATTATTTATATTGGCTCCAATATTGAATAAGGGATAAGAATACACCAGTGGTAATCATCGTAAAGATGACACTATCGAAACGGTCTAGCATTCCACCATGGCCGGGAATGATATTGCCAAAGTCTTTAATATCGAAATGTCTCTTTGCGGAACTAAAGACTAAATCACCAAGGACAGAAGCTAATGGTATAACTAAGGAAAGAATGAGAACGAGATACCAATGATCTAAATCTAAAATGCCATCCACTAAGGGGTGTTTTGTGCATAAGAAGATCATCGCAAAGCCAAATGACACTGCGCTAGAGATGATGACTCCACCGAAGAATCCTTCCCAAGTTTTCTTGGGAGAAATTCTTTCTAACATCTTATGTTTTCCAAAGAAAACACCGACGAAATAGGCACCGATATCAGTCATAAATGTGCCTAGTAAGACATAGATGATTAATAAAGAGGACTCTAAATTATCGTAGAGATTGAAATAACCTGTCCCAGGATCATGTACGTGAGCTTGGGATGGTAAATATCTTATAAATAATGCGGATTGATATCCAATGGTAATAATGAGTAACATCGTAAAGATGAAGCAGGCATCTCTTACAGTAAATCCTTTGTCCACCAAAACCATGGTAAAGACACCGAAGGCTCCTAAGGCAAGGACTAATATAGAGATATGAAACTCACCAAACATCGGATAGATATGCCAGGAGAATTCTTTTTCTCCATTTACAAACATCGGAAGGGCTCTAATGATTGGCCAATAAGTCATTAATATAGCAAGAACAAAGGCCACGATATATAAAGCGATATTATATTTCTTTTTCGCACAGTGAATAATCTCATAGGTACTACACATTAAAATGAATAACACTAATGCGGTAAAGAAGAAGTCACCGATGAGAATAGAAGGAACGCCAATAACAATCGCCACTATCGCGGAGATAATGCGTGTTCTCATTGATACTTTGGTTTCTTCGGAAATTTGATTAGGCACTATTTCGTTATGCTTTTTCATTCTTTGATACCTCCAAAACGTCTAGAACGGGAATAGTATTCATCTAGACACTTATGTAGTTCATCCTTGGTAAAATCTGGCCATGGGGTTTTGGTAAAGACAAATTCCGCATAGGCTAATTGCCAAGGGAGATAATTTGATGTTCTTTGTTCACCACTAGTTCTAATTAATAAATCAACGGGTGGCAAATCTTTTGTGTATAAATATTGCTCAAATTCTTCTTCAGTTAAAGAATCGATATCTTTCTTTCCATCTTTGACATCTTGAGCGAATAATTTTGCCGCTCTCACTAGTTCTGCTTTTCCGCCATAGTTCAAGCAGATATTAAAGGTGAAGTTCTTGCCATCTTTAGTTCTTTCGATCGCATCATTCACTACTGCTTGAGTTTTCTTGGGTAATTTAGTTAAATCGCCAGAAGCGATGATACGACAGCCATCCTTTAGCATTCTATTAATTTCTTTTTTAAAGAAAATCTCTAAATAGGTAAAGAGATGATTAATCTCAGCTTTTGGGCGATTCCAATTCTCTGTGGAAAAAGCATATAAAGACATAGCCTTAATTCCTAAGGCATAACATTCTTCATAAACATCGGTTACTCTTTCACAACCTTCTTTATGACCGAGATGGCGAGGAAGATGTCTAGCTTTCGCCCAACGACCATTTCCATCCATGATGAAGGCGATATGTACTA
Organism: Bacilli bacterium; assembly: GCA_045130875.1. Taxonomy (GTDB): domain Bacteria; phylum Bacillota_I; class Bacilli_A; order RFN20; family CAG-826; genus RUG13091. Next base: position 8,652 of record JBGUQI010000014.1, read on the forward strand.
ATTGGTTTTTATTAGAGCTCATAATAATCTAGTTTATTATACAATAAATGTCGGTTATTAAAAATATAATACGCATAAAAAAAGCCACCACATTACGTGATGGCATTTAAATCGGGATAAATTATTTTCCTTTTTTAACTTTTGCGTTACCAGTCTTGCCTTTGTTGGCGCCTTTGGAATTGTGAACCATTAAAGTGGCGCCTTGGTTTTTGGCCATTTTTTCACAATAGGCTTCGGCTTCGACTTTAGTGGCAAATAATTTAATGACTTTGTCACTGCCACGAATGAAGACTTGCCATTTTCCATCAGAGGCACGTTTGCTCACATGATAAACTTTTGTAGCCATACATTCTCTCCTTAAATTTGTAACAATTCTTTTTCTTTTTCACTAACGATGGTATCAATTTGCTTAATAGCGTCATCGGTTACTTTTTGAACATCATCAAGGGCTTTCTTTTGATAATCTTCGCTCATGGAATCGTCTTCCTTAACGAGGTCAACATATTCACGACGAATATTTCTGATCGCCACTTTCGCTTCTTCACCATGTCTCTTGGCTTGCTTGGTAATTTC
>JBGUQI010000015.1:0-7304 GCA_045130875.1 Bacilli bacterium
TTGCTAGCCATAATAAAAACCTCCTAACGTATATTGTACGCTAAGAGGCTTTTTTTATTTTTTGTGAACTAAATGGGGTTCAGTTCAATTATTGAGGCGGTTTTTTTATTTATATCTTTAAGATATCAATAACTATTTGAATCATCTTTTCAAATTCCTGGATGACCAAGAATTCAAATCGACCATGATGGTTATAACTACCAGTTCCTAAATTAGGAGTAACTAAGCCCATCTTTGAGAAGGTTGCTCCATCTGTTCCTCCTCTAATCTTTGTGGACTTAGGTTCTAATCCATTTTTCCTTAATGCCGCATAAGCTAGTTCAAGTGGTCTAGGATCCTTATCGACATATTCTTTCATATTCTCATATTGTTCTTTAATCTGATATTCGATAACTGCGGTTGGATATTTTTCTCTTAATTCCTTTATGGCTTTTTCAATCAAAATATCGTAGTTTTGCAATTTTTTCCTATCAAATTGACGCAAAATCATATCTAAATGAGCTTTATCGGAACTGCCGTTAATATCGTTTATGTGCCAGTAACCATCATCCATATTGGCTTCATATGGAGTTTCACCTTTAGGAAGCATGTTGATAAAGTCATTGATGACTAATAGAGCATTAATAAGTTTTCCCTTGCCTTCGCCTGGATGGACACTGATACCTTGAACATCTAAAGACAATCCTTGAGCGTTGAAGTTCTCAAAGTCCACACAGTCAATGAAAGCGCCATCGATAGTAAAGGCATAATCAGCATCCATTTTCTCTAATGAGAAATGTAGTGGCCCTTCACCGATTTCTTCATCAACTGTGAAAGCTACAGAAATGTTTTTGTGTTTTACTTCAGGATGCTTTTGAAAATATTCCAAAGCGGACATAATGATGGCGATTCCTGCTTTATCATCTGCACCTAATAATGTGTTACCATCAGTAACCACTAAATCGCATCCCTTAAATTTATTTAATATAGGGAATTGTTTAGGTGAAAAAATGACTTGATCATTGAGTTTAATATCATCGCCTTTATAGTTTTTGACTATTCGTGGATTGACGTTTGTATCAGTGACTTCTAATGCTGTATCAATATGGGCATTTAAACCAATTTTATCGCCTTCACCTTTTAGGTGTGCATATACGATTCCATATTCATCCATATAGGCATCATTTAAGCCTAACTCTTTTAGTTCCCCCACTAATAATTTAGATAAGTCTTTTTGCTTTTCTGTGGATGGAGTTGTGCCAGTTGTGTCATCCGCTTGAGTATCGATTTTTGCGTATCTGATAAATCTATCAATATTTGCCATAGTCATCACCTCGAAATAATTATAATGTCTTTTACAAAGACTATGTCATAAAATATAATAAACATCATGAAAGAAATCATTGAAATTAAAAGAAAAGAATTCGAGGTCTTAGAACAACTCGGAGAAAGAACCTATAAAGTTACTCGTAAGGGTAAAGTCTTTTTCTTGAAGAAATATTCTAATAAAGAAGAATTCAATGACTTTGTGGAAAAACAACATCGCTTAAAGATTACAGCAATTGATATTCCAAAGGTTTATCTCTTTGATAAGAACCAGATGATCAGTGTTGTGGATTTTATTGAAGGACCCACAATGTTAGAAGAATTATTAAAAGGTGATATTCAAAATGAAGAGATTTATCGTCTTTTATTCGCGGATGAATGGTACGGAAGAAGAGAAAAGTTAAGAATCGATTTTAGACCCGAAAACTTTAAGTTCAATGGTAAAAAACTCATCTATTTGCCATTTAAATATACGAATTTTGAATCTGGATACAATTTTGGAATGAAAGATTTGAGACTTTGGTTCCCTACAAAACAATTTGAAGAATATGTCCGTTTAAAGGGCATTGATTTTGATTCGAATCGTATTGGAAATGAATATGCAGTTAATAAGCAAATTGCTTTGTTAACCGTTAAGTATTATCTCTAATTATTTTATTTTTTTCATTAACCTACAAAGATTCATTGACTGTAGTGTTTTCTTATAGTCTTAATATTTGAGCATTATTCTTGTAATATCTTCCCTGCAAAGCAATAATTTGCTTTATTAAACTGATACTTATAAAATATTAAGCGATGAAAGACTTTTACTTAGAAATTCTACATATTGATAAACAAACTGGCGCTAGATACGGAATCTTACATACTCCTCATGGTGATGTTGAAGTTCCAATGTTTATGCCAGTCGGTACATTAGCCACAGTGAAGTCCTTATCTCCTGAAGAGTTAAAAGAGATGGGTGCTGGGGTTATTTTAGCGAACACATATCATTTATCCATTAGACCAGGAGCGGATATTGTTGCTCATGCTGGTGGATTACATAAATTTATGAATTATGACGGCCCGATTTTAACGGATAGTGGTGGTTTCCAAGTTTTCTCTTTAGCGGAACGTAGAAACATTACTGAAGAGGGTGTTACTTTCAAGAATCACCTTAATGGTGATAAATTGTTCTTCTCTCCAGAAAAAGCCATTGAAATTGAAGAGAAATTAGGCGCTGACATTATTATGTCCTTTGATGAATGTATTCCCTATCCCGCTTCTTATGAATATGCGAAGAAATCAACCGAAAGAACATTAAGATGGGCCAAGAGAGGCCTTGAAGCTCATAAAAGAGAAGATCAGGCGCTTTTTGGCATTGTTCAAGGTGGCGATTATCAAGACTTGAGAGAAATGTGCGCTAAAGAGCTAGTTAAGATGGATTTCCCAGGCTACTCCATTGGTGGTACTTCAATCGGTGAACCAAAAGAGAAATGTTTTGAGATGATTGACTTTGCGGTTAAGTATTTGCCAGAAGACAAACCTCGTTATTTGATGGGTGTTGGTTCTCTTGATTATTTACTCGGTGGCATTGCTCGTGGTGTCGATATGTTCGACTGTGTTTTGCCCACCAGAATTGCGCGACATGGCACTTTAATCACATCAAAAGGACGCGTAAATATTAAGAATGAAAAGTACAAAGAAGATTTATCTTCTTTAGATGAAAATTGCGATTGTTATTGCTGCAAAAATTACACAAAATCTTACCTCAGACATTTATATGTCTGTGATGAAATGTTTGGCAAAAGATTATTATCAATTCATAATATTAGATTCCTTATCCATATTATGGAAGGAGCTAGAGAAGCTATTAAAAACGATCGTTTTGGTGACTATATGAAGGCCACACTTGCGGCTTTTGGAGATGAAAGGGGCTTCTAATGGATATAAACCTATTTGATTTTTACCTTCCAGAAGAACTCATCGCCCAAAAACCAGTGGCGAAAAGAGATGAGTCCAGATTACTAGCCGTTGATCTATCGAAACATATTTATGAAGATAGATATTTTTTTAATATTTTAGATTATCTAAAACCTGGTGATGTTTTAGTGAGAAACAACACAAAAGTCATCCCCGCTAGACTACTTGGTATTAAAGAGAAGACTGGTGCGCATTGTGAATTATTACTTTTAAAGCAAATTGAAGGTGATAATTGGGAATGTTTGACTAGACCCGCTAAGAGTTTGAAGGTCGGGGCTCGTGTGGACTTTGGTGATGGCAAGCTCATCGCTGAATGTATTGAAGAAAAAGAAGAGGGCTTAAGAGTTTTTAAGTTCCATTACCAGGGAATCTTTTTGGAAGTTCTCGATCAACTAGGAAAAATGCCACTTCCTCCATATATTAAAGAACAATTATGTGGGAATGACCGATATCAGACCGTTTACGCCAAATTTGAGGGCAGTGCGGCTGCTCCAACGGCAGGATTCCATTTCACCGAGGAATTGTTCCAAAAGATTAAAGAAAAGGGCGTTGAAGTTATCGATATCACCTTGCATATCGGTTTAGGAACATTTAGACCTGTAAAAGTGACTGATACAAAAGACCATGTGATGCATAGTGAAGTCTATGAAATCAGTGAAGAATCTGCAAAACGTCTAAATGCTGCGAAAGCCCAAAATAAACGTATTATCGCGATTGGAACAACATCGGTTAGAACCCTTGAAGCTAACTATTCTAAATACCATACATTTAAAGCAACAAGAGAAGCGACAAACATATTCATTCAACCTGGATATGTGTTTACCGCTGTCGATGCGATTATTACTAATTTCCATTTACCAAAATCAACTTTGATTATGCTTGTTTCCGCCTTTGCGGGAAGAGAATATACTCTTGAATTATATAAACATGCGGTGGATACCAAATACCGCTTCTTCTCATTTGGAGATTCGATGTTCTTATATGGAAGAAAAGATTAATTATCAAAAATTTCTTTTGGAAAAATTAGACGAACTCAAAGCTAGTGGTGTCAAGCCACGCCTTTGTTTGCATGCCTGCTGTGGGCCGTGTTTTACTCTTCCTTATGAGATGATTAAGGACTATTTTGATATAACCATCATCTATAACAATTCCAACATCTACCCCAAGGAAGAACATGATCGTAGATTAGAGGAATTCAAACGTTACATTAAAGACATTGGAGCGAAGTTAGAGTTCGTGGAATTTCCCTATGATAACGCAACCTACAACAAGGACTTAGAACCATATGCTGATTATCCAGAAGGTTTTGAGAGATGCCGTATCTGTTTTAGGAAGAGATTAAGACAGGGATTTGAGTATGCCAAAGAACATGGTTTTGAATATTTCGGAACTGTGATGACTATTTCTCGTTATAAAAATGCTCAAGATATTAACCGTATTGGACATGAATTAGAAAAGGAATTTGCTCCAGTTAAATGGCTAGATGCTGATTTCAAAAAGAATAATGGTTATGAGAAGTCATTGGCGATAGTGAGAGAACACGAGATGTATTTCCAGGAATATTGTGGTTGCATCTATTCCTACAAGATCTACCAAGAAAAGCACAACAAATAAGAGTGCTAAAAAATCAAAAATGAGGGTGGAAAAATCCTCTTTTTTGTTATTTGGGGAAAATTTTGTGAATATTTTTTCTTGTGGCTATATGCACATTTCTTAACTACTAAAGGAATATTTTTTTAATTATTTATTGACACGTATATATGAGAGGGGTATGATTTCAAACGTTGACTGCCCGCGATGAAGAGCGAGGTTGCTGACACACCCACAGGCGTTGTCATGAAGGTGTGATCAGGTAATTCATTCCGAGTGGGTCATGGTCAAAGCCTGAAAGTGATAAAGGAGGAAATTTCATGGCAAAAGCTACCAAGATTAGGGTTCGCTTAAAAGCTTACGATCACGCTACTCTCGATGCGAGTGCGGCAAAAATCGTGGCAGCGGCGAAAAAGACAGGGGCTACCGTTGTGGGTCCTATTCCGCTCCCTACGGAAAAGCAAGTTTTCACGATTTTGAGAGCTGTTCACAAATATAAAGATTCCCGTGAACAATTCGAAATCAGAACACACAAACGTTTAATCGACATCAGCAATCCAAGAAAGGAAACAATCGATGCAATTAAAAATCTCGATTTACCTTCCGGAGTTGATATCGAGGTCAAACTATAAGGAGGTAAGAGTTCATGAAAGCAATCGTTGGACGCAAAATGGGCATGACTGAAGTCTTCGCTGAAGATGGAACCATGTATCCTGTTACAGTCGTCGAAGTCTTACCAAACGTTGTTACACAAGTCAAAACTTTAGAAAAAGATGGCTATGTAGCAGTCCAAGTTGGCTATGAAGAAAAACGTGAAGATCGCGCAAACAAATGTGAAAAAGGTATCGCTGCTAAAGCAAACACCGTCCCACATTATGTGAGCAAAGAATTACGTGGTGATGAAATGGCCAATTACCAATTAGGTGACAAAATCACCGTCGACCTATTCAAAGCTGGCGACATCGTTGATGTCATCGGTACAAGCAAGGGTCATGGCTATACCGGCACAATCAAACGCTGGAATATGCACATTGGTCCTAAAGGACATGGTTCTGGATATCACAGAGGCCAAGGTTCCTTCGCTAATAACGGTCGTTACAACCATGGTGTTATGCCTGGCAAACATATGTCCGGCCACATGGGCAATGAATCTGCGACATTATTAAACTTAACCGTCGTCGCAGTGAACGCGGAAAAGAACTACATCTTAATTAAAGGTGGTTTACCTGGTCCACGTAAAGGCATCGTCGTTATCCGTAGCGCGGTGAAAGTGGTTAAGAATCCTAAAGCGGTCAAAACATTAATCGACCGTACACCTGCTCCAGTGGAAGAAGCCCCAGTTGCTGAACCCGCTCCTGAAGCAACAGCTGAATAGTGAAAGGAGAACGTAAGTATGGCAGAAAAGAAAACCATTTCCGTCAAAGTCTTCAATAAGGCTGGCGAAGAAGTTTCCAAAATTAGCTTAAATGCTGAAGTCTTCGGTATTGAACCTAATAACCAAGTTATGTTCGACGCTGTTCAAGTTGAACAAAATAATGCTCGCCAAGCGACAGCTAAAACAAAAGTGCGTCACGAAGTGAGTGGTGGTGGTAAGAAACCATTCCGTCAAAAAGGTACAGGCCGTGCTCGTGCCGGTACAACCAGATCCCCAATTTGGGTTGGTGGTGGAACGGTCTTTGGACCAGATGGAAATCAAAACTACAAGATTTCCCAAAACAAGAAAGCTCACAACTTAGCATTAAGAAGTGCGCTTAGCTTAAAAGTTAAAGATGGCTTAGTGGTCGTCGATGACTTAAATCTCGAAAGCAACAAGACCAAAGAATTCCTTAAGGTTATGGATGCCTTAAAGGTCGGCGGCAAAGCCTTAGTGGTCTTAGACCAATTTGATGAGAACGTCGTTTACGGCGCCAGAAACTTAAACTGGGTCAAATTAGTCACCATTGATAACGTCAGTGTTTACGACTTATTAAACGTTGATTCCGTCGTCTTCACCAAAGTTTCAGTGGAAAACTTACAGAAGGAGGTTTTGAAGTAATATGGCAGCGAAAAAGAAAACAGAAGCTAAAGCTTCAAACCGCTTCGCTAAACCAACCGAGAAAGATTTCCGCGTTATCTTAGAACCAAGAATCACCGAGAAATCCATGGATTTGATGCAAAATCAAAACAAAATCACGGTTAAGGTCCTCGCTAGTGCCAACAAGACTGAAATCAAATTAGCAGTGGAAAGAATCTTCCAAGTTAAAGTTGAAGACGTCAGAGTGAGCAACGTCAGAGCGAAACAAACAACCAGAGGTACCCGTTATCAAGGTAAACTCTCCGGTTATAAGAAAGCAATCGTCACCATCGCAGAAGGCGAAGCGATTGACTTATTCAAGGAATAATCTAAGTTCGATTAGTTCCAAATTATAGGAGGAAAAAGTAATGTCAATTAGAACTTACAAACCTACGTC
>JBGUQI010000016.1:0-25148 GCA_045130875.1 Bacilli bacterium
AAAAATTTCGCGGCTTCCTCATCGAATTTCGCTGGTTCCATCCACCCGAATAGTGAAGTACCACCCATAGAGGTCATCACAAAACGATTCTTGATTTCGACATCTCTAATTTTCCAAGGAGTAAATAAGGGTTTATAAATATCTTTCATAGTGTAAAACTTAAGCAAATTTATTTCTTAAATATAATATCAAAAAACTTTGAAACACGTAAACGCATGATATTTGTATATAGGTCCTAATACTTGATTTAATAACTATGTCTGAGATGAAGAACCAGAAGAAGTTGCGGAAGAAGTAAGAGACTAATTTTTATTCCTTATTAATTGAGATGGGGACAGTGATATGTCCCTTTTTTGTGGTTTTGTTTTTACAATTTGTTACATATGTCACAGGATTATATGCCTAATAATTACTTTTGAAGTAATTTATTTTGGTATATGCTTATTAGTGAGATAAAATAGTCACTATGATTTCGAAAGTCAGACGTATTAAAGATACTAAGAACTTAACTGGGATGTTACCCACACTTAGATTTGTGGAACCCCAATATATTTATATTGCCATGGGTAACGCCAGGTGTCCTCAAGCGGAACTATTCATCAAAGAGGGTGAACACGTTAACTCTTGTCAATTAATCGGTATGAGACATGCCGCTTTCTTTGATCAACCCATCCATGCGACATGTTCTGGTACTTATTTAGGTTTAGAAAAACACTACCATAGAAATGGTAAATTTACTGACTTTATTAAGATTGAAAACGATCACCAAAATACATTAGATCCCAGTTTACATATTAGAACCGATGAAGAGATTGCTAAACTCACCAAAGAAGATATGACACAAATCCTTAAAGATTGTGCGATGGTGGGTTTAGGAGGATCTTCCTTCCCTACATTTGTGAAGTTCCAAACCGATAAACCAATCAATATGGTTTTGATTAATGGTATTGAATGTGAACCATACATCACCGCGGACCATCGTTTAATGCTTGAATACCCATATCGTATTATGGAAGGTATCAAGTATGTAATGCAGGCTTTTAACTGCAAAAAAGCTTTGATTTGCATTAAATCTAAGTATCACGACATTAAAAAACTCTACAAAGAAGTCATTAAAGAATATCAGGGTTCCGGTATTGAATTATGCTGTGTCGGTAACTACTATCCCCAAGGTTGGGAAGTGGAGATGATTAAGAAAGCCACAGGCATTCAATTAAAACCAGGTGAGCTCCCCTCTAACCGTGGAATTATTAACTTCAACGTTTCCACGATGGTGGGTATCTATAAGGCAATTAAATATAATATGCCCGTTATTAAAAGAGATATTACCGTCACTGGTGATGGTATTGTCTCACCAAAGAACTTCCGTGTTCGTGTCGGTACCTCTATCCGTGATTTAATCCCTCTCTGCGGTGGATATAAGAACCCCGATAAAGAAAAAGTCTTTATCTTAGGTGGACCGATGATGGGGGCTTCTATCCCTAGCGATGATTGCATCATCACTAAAACGGTGACTTCGATTATCGTCTTAGATAAGACTGATTATCATGAAGAACCATGTGTTAGATGTGGTAGCTGTGTTTTATCTTGTCCGGTTCATCTTGAACCAGTGCAGATTATGAATGCGGTTAAAGCCTTAGATAAAGAGAGAATTAAAATGCTCAATCCTCTTAAATGTATTGAGTGTGGTCTATGTACCTATACCTGTACATCTAAGATTGCGGTGACTGATTATATTAGGAAAGCGAAGATAATGGCGAAGTTATGATTATAACGAAAGAAAATGCTCCTCATATAAGAAGAAAACCAACTGTCACGAGAATGATGGTGGATGTTTTAATCGCGTTAGCACCCACTTTAATCTTCTCCTTTGTTGTCTATCCACTTAACACATTAGCGACATATCTCATCTCTGTTATTGTGATGCTCGGTGCGGAATTCGTTTTTGTGGGCTTAAAGAATATGATGCCCAAAGATGGATTAAAGCATTCCTTCAAAGAGAGGTTTGCTTATTCCTATAAAGGAAAATATAACCAAGTTAATATCATCACTCCGGCGATTAGTGCGATTATCTATACCTTAATCATGCCGGCGATGCCACTTACTGTGCCACTAACATATGTCATTATCGCTGTTGGTGCTTTAGCGGGTATTGTCTTGGGCAAATTAGTCTTTGGTGGTTTAGGTAGCAATATCTTTAACCCCGCAGCAGTCGGTATGTTGTTCGCTAAGCTATGCTTTGGTGGAGTTACCATCGGTGGCGCGAAAGTTTGGGGCGCAGTTGTTCCAACTTGGTATTACGAACTTCCAGATGCTTTAGCCAGCGCCACTCCTTTAAGTGTGGTTAATGGTGGAGCCTTGGCTAATATCAACAACTTCCAATTATTAGATATGTTCTTAGGCCGTATTCCTGGAACACTTGGTGAAGTTTATAAAATAACCATCCTTGTCGGTATGATTTATCTATTAATTAGAAGAAGTGCGGATTACCGCATCATGGCTTCATATTTTGGAACATTCATCTTATTGATGTTAATTGCTGGTATTTCTGTCTTTACTTTAAATAATGATGTTAATCCATTTATGTTCTTGTTATATCAACTATTAAGTGGTGGTGTCTTATTCGGTGGTGTCTTTATGCTCACCGATCCAGTGACCAGCCCGATTAATAGTCCGACAAGAATTATTTATGGTATGGTTGCCGCAGTGGCGACAGTTTTAATCCGTCTATTTGCCGCTTTACCAGAAGGTGTGGGATTCTCTATCCTAATCGCCAATATGGTAGCGGTGGTTTTAGACCATTATGAATGGAGTAATCCACGTTACACCTGGAAGAAGTTCTTAGCGATGGGTCTCATCGTTGTTCTTTCCGGTGTCACTGTGTTCCTAGTGATTAAATTTGGAGGTGTGTATCATGCCTAGTAAGAAGCATTATATTATCACCGCAGTCACTTTAGGAGCGATTGCCGCTGTCAGTGCGGGCCTTATTGGTTTGACTAATCTTTTGACAAGAGATCAAATCAAAAAGAATGAAGAAATTCAATTTAATAAGGGAATTACTGAGATTTTTGGAGATAATACCAGTTCTCATGAGTTTTCTAAAAATTTCAAGATTGCAAAAGATGATAAGAGCACAAAATACTCAGCCACCTCTTACATTGTTGATAAGGCTGATGATCCAGAAGAAGAAGTTGGTTGGGCCATTAGAACAACTGGTTCCAATATGTATGGCAAGATTTCTTTGATTGCTGGTTTTGATTATGAATCTAAAGTCTTTAAAGGTGTCTATTTAATTACCAATGAACAAACATATGCCACCACACTTGTGGATAACTATATCAATCCACTTAATGGTGGTGATAGACAATTAGATGATGTTAGCTGTGGTGCCACTTATGGTGCGACTTTAGTGAGTGAAATGGTGGCCGCTGCACAAAAATATGTGGATGGGATAATTTACGATTAATATGGGAAGAGAGAAAGGTTTCACAAAGAAGAATTTCTTAAAGGGCATTATTGCGGAGAATCCATTATTAGTGTCGATTCTCGGTACATGTCCCGCTTTAGCAACCACTAAGAGTGTGGAGGCTGCTATTGGTATGAGTATCCTCTTTACCATTGTTTTGGTCTGTTCTAATATCCTCGTTTCTTTATTAAGAAAGATTATCTCAGAAGAGATTAGGACACCCGCTTATATCGTTATCATTGCGACATTCGTTACTTTAGTAAAGATGTTGACCCATGCCTTCTTACCAGATCTATATAGCACCTTAGGTGTATTCATCTCATTGATTGTCGTTAACTGTATTGTCCTTGGCCGTGCGGAAGCATACGCCAGTAAGAATAAACCATTTGATTCCTTTATCGATGCTTTGGGTATGGGTGTTGGTTATGCCTTGGCCCTTATCTTAATGGCTTTCTTTAGAGAACTCCTTGGTACAGGCGCTTTATCCATCGGTAAAGTCTTCTCCTTCATTCCTGAGTTATCCTTAAGAATTATTCCTAAGGGATATGAAATATCATTATTCCAAGCTCCCGCAGGTGCGTTTATTGTCTTTGCGATTATTCTCGCGGTTATCGCTTTTGTGAAAAACCGCAAAGCGGAACTTGAATTCAACAAACAAAAACAAGCCAGAATTAAAAAAGAGCAAGAAGCTAGAGCCGCTGCAGCAGCTGCTGCTCAACAGCAAGAAGGAGGTAACAAATAATGCAATACGTTATTGTTTTCATCCTCGCTATCATGTCTAGCATGCTCATTGATAATGTCGTGTTATCGAGATTCTATGGTATCTGTCCATTCTTAGGTGTCTCACGTAAAGTGAAATCCTCATTAGGTATGGGCATTGCCGTTGTCTTTGTCATTGTTTTAGCCACATTAATATGTTGGCCACTTTATAACTTTGTTTTAGTGCCTGCAAAGATTGAGTTCATGGACACTGTGGCCTATATCTTAATCATTGCTTCATTAGTCCAACTAGTTGGGTTATTCATTAAGAAGTATTCTCCATCCCTTTATAAATCCTTAGGTATTTATCTCCCATTAATCACCACGAACTGCGCGGTTCTCGGTGTGGTGCAGGCAAATACTGACCAAGGATTATCATTCTTAGATTCACTCGCTAATGGTATTGGAACCTCCATTGGTTTCTTACTTATTATTGTGACATTCAGCTGTATTAGAACTCGCTTAGAAACAAGTAATGTTCCTAAAGCGTTTAAGGGCTTACCAATCGCTTTAATCGTGGCTGCGATTATGGCGCTTGCCTTTATGGGATTACAAGGATTATTTAACGGTATTACATTATGACAAGAGAAGGCTATTTAATACTTGCAATTTGTATACTTGCCGCCTTATTGGTGATCTTTGTGGTGAGCTTTATTATCTATAGACGTACACCCGCACCAAAAGGATGTGAAGATTTAAAACCCGAAGAAGAGAAATGTGCGACATGTTCACAAAGTGAATGTCACTTCTATCAAACTAGAGGAGAGAAAAAATAATTATGGAAATATTGTGGGCTGTCTTGATATTACTTGGCATCGGATTACTCCTTGGTCTTGGCTTAGCCATCGCCACGGTGATTTTGCATGTCAAAGAAGATGAACGTATCGAAGAAGTCACCAAGAGACTTCCAAATTATAACTGTGGTAGTTGTGGTTACGCTGGATGCAAATCGATGGCGGAAGCAATCGTTGCTGGTAAAGAACAAAACCTAAAGAAATGTCGTCCTGGTAAAGAAGATGCAAACTTCAAACCTATCATTGAATATTTAGATCAACACCCAAACGAGGATGGGAGTAAAATCAACGTTCACTTATAAATATGAGAAATAAGAGCTTTTTGCTAGCGTTTTTACCGATATTTATCATATCTTGCTCTTCTAGTACAAATCCTATTGAGAGCAAGATTTTTGGATTTGGTACCTATATTGACGCCAAGTTATTTGAAGGTAGTAAAGAAGATATGAAAGAAATTGAGAATATCTTTAATACTTATGACAAATTATCAGATAATTATCTTCAAAGAGATGTCACAAATGTCTATTCCATCAATCAAGTGAATTCTGAGATGGAAGTAGATTCAAAACTATATGATTTATTAAAAACTTCTTTTGAGGTGTCTTATAAGGCTACATACTTTAATCCTTTATGTGGTTCATTGTCCAAGAAATGGAAAGAGTCACTAACCAAGAAAGAAGTCCTTAATGAGACAGTGATTAATGAAGAACTAGATAAGATGAATAATTCATCGTTAGAGTTCTCTGGTAATAACACTGTCTCTAGAAATGGTGGAGCGGAAATTGATTTAGGTGGTATCGCTAAAGGATATACGTTAGATGTAGTGAAAACATACCTTGATGAAAAGGATATCAAACAATACTTAATCAATGCTGGTTCATCAAGCATATTGCTTGGTGAAAAGAACACAAAAGATGGTTTATTTACCATCGGTCTTAAGGATGTTAATAATGCCTATTTAAAAGCTAAGAATTGCTTTGTTTCTACCTCTTCAATATCTGAACAGGGAGTAACGATTAATGGGGTCAAATATTCTCATATTATCAACCCCATAACTGGTAGCGCGATTAATCAAAATGATGCGGTTATCGTCATCTCTGAACAAGGATATCTCGGTGATGCTTTATCAACATCGATGATGATGAACACCATAGAAGAGATTCAAACAATTGAAAATGAATGTCATGTTGAGGCTATTGTCATCAAAGATGGTAAGATAACCTACAAGAATAATAACATAGAGGTGTATTATCACTGATGGATAAGAAGAAATTGAGAAACGATATTATTGTCATTTGTTCGCTTCTTTTAGTGGCGGTCATCTCTTTGGTTTGTGTCTTATGTTTTAGAACCAAAAAGAACTTGGTTGCTAAAATTTATGTCCAAAATGAAGTGGTGGAAACCATCGATTTATCCAAGAAAGAAGAAAATGATTATTATATCCATGGTTTAAATGGAGATTTGCACGTTCACACTCATGATGGAGCGATTGCAGTTCTGGAATCAAACTGCCCACATCAAGACTGTGTGAGGATGGGATATGTCAGTGAAACTAACCGTCCAATCATCTGTGCTTATAACGCTGTATATATAACCATTGATGGAAATAAAGTTATCAATGATGTGGAGATATAATGATGAAAACTCAGAAGATAACTTTGTTAGGGGTATTAACCGCAGGCGCGGTCATCATTGGAATTATTGAATCTTTTATTCCTAGTATTGGTATACCAGGTGTGAAATTAGGATTAGCTAATATTGTTATTTTAGTGATCCTTTATGAACTTGGAGTATTAGATGCGATTATCGTCAATCTATTACGTGTCTTTTTAGTGGGACTTTTGCGAGGAAATATCTTCTCTATGGGGTTCTTAATGTCTTTAACTGGAGCGGTATTTTCTTTAGGAATAATGATATTGCTCCATCTAGTGATTAAGAAGTTTTCTGTCGTTGGTGTCAGTGTCATAGGATCGGTATTCCATGTCACTGGTCAGATACTTATTGCGATGCTCTTTTTAGGGACTGTTTATGTGGTATACTATTTACCCTTCATCGCAGTATCCGCAATCATCACTGGTGTCTTTGTGGGTATCACGGCCTTGCTGATAATAAGAAGTGGCGCAATCAAGAAAATCCGTCAAAGCCATAATTTTTAAGATAAAAACTGATGAAGAATAAGCGACCGAGATGAGGTCGTTTTTTCATATTTTAAATTATTGTAAATAATATCGCCTGCACATATAATAAATTATGCGTGTAGGTATATATCCGAAACTATAACAGGAGGCTAATATGGCAAAATTACAACCCCATGCTGTAAAACTCATTAAAGAGATAGTTAAGAGATATAAAGATGAACCAACACCCACGATGATGATCCTTGAAGACATTCAAAAGGAATACGGATATATTCCTCTTGAGGTTCAAGAATTAGTCAGTGATTTAACTGGTGTACCTGTCAGTGAAATCTATGGTGTTGTCACTTTCTATTCCTTCTTCTCTATGACACCAAAAGGCAAATATGTCATTGGTGTTTGCTTAGGTACTGCTTGTTACGTCAAAGGCAGTCAGTTAGTGCTTGATAAGTTCTCAGAATTATTAGGTATTAAACCCGGTGAAACATCTAAAGATGGTCTATTCACAATTGACGTCTTACGTTGTATCGGCGCTTGTGCGTTAGCACCAGCCGTTACCATTAATGGTAAGGTCTATTCTCAAGTTCAAGTTGACAACGTGAAGAATATTATTGCGGAATACCGCGCATTGGAGGCTTAATATGGAAAAGATTAGAAATGAACAAGATCTTCAAAAGCGCTTCGAAAAATGCGGTGCTTGTCTGCAAAAGAAATTTAACTGCGAACCAGGGCATAGAGCCATCTGTGTCTGTGGTGATACTGGCTGTTTATCTTTAAACAGTAAAGAAATCTTAGACGAATTCCATAGACTCATTAAGGAACACCATTTAGAAGATAAAGTTACCGCTAACATGGTGGGCTGCTTAGGTTTCTGTTCTCAAGGACCTTTTGTGAAGATGTTCCCAGAAGAAACTCTTTACACCAAAGTGACTCCTAAAGATGTCCAAGAAATCTTTGAAAAAGATATCTTAAAGAATGAAGTCGTCGAACGTTTATTATTCGTCGATCCTCAAACTAAAGAAAGAGTTCGTAAACAAGAAGATTACAATTATTACAAACTTCAAAGAAGAGGTATCGCTTTAGTCGCTAAAGCTGATATCGATCCTGAGAATATCGATGAAGCTATCGCTATCGGTGCTTTCCAAGGTTTAAGAAGAGCCTTATCAATGAGCAGAAAAGAAGTCATTGATGAAGTTCTTAAATCTGGATTAAGAGGTAGAGGTGGCGGTGGATTCCCCACTGGTAAGAAATGGTCATTCGTTCCTGAAACCAATGAACCCAAGTACATGATTTGTAATGGTGACGAAGGTGACCCAGGTGCATTTATGGACCGTTCCATCATCGAAGCTAATCCATGTGCGGTTATCGAAGGTATGATGATTGCTGGTTATGCCATCGGTGCCCAAAATGGTTACTTCTATGTCCGTGCGGAATACCCATTAGCGGTTGCCCGTTTAACCAAAGCGATTAAGGAATTAGAAGAAATGGGTCTCTTAGGTGACCATATCTTAGGTACAGATTTCTCATTCCGTTGCCATATCCGTTTAGGCGCAGGTGCCTTCGTGTGTGGTGAAGAAACCGCTTTAATCAATAGTATTCAAGGACAACGTGGTATGCCACGTCCACGTCCTCCATTCCCCGCTGTCAAAGGTTTATGGGATCATCCATCAGTCGTCAACAATGTTGAGACCTTAGCATGTGTTCCATTCATCTTAAGAGAAGGTTGGGAAAAATTTGCTGAGATTGGCACCGATGACACTAAAGGTACAAAAGTGTTTGCTCTTGGTGGCAAAGTCAACAATGTCGGTTTAGTGGAAGTTCCTTTAGGAACAACCTTAAGACAATTAATTTATGATATCGGTGGCGGTATCCCTGGTGGTAAGAAATTCAAGGCCATTCAAACTGGTGGTCCTTCCGGCGGATGCTTAACTGAAAAAGACTTAGATACTCCAATCGACTTCGGTAGCTTAACAAGAGCTGGAAGTATGATGGGTTCTGGTGGCGCTATCGTCATGGACGAAGACAACTGTATGGTTGACGTCGCTAAATTCTATATGACATTTATCTGCGATGAATCCTGTGGTAAATGTTCTCCATGCCGTATCGGTACTAGAAGATGTTTAGATATCTTAACTAAGATTTGTGATGGTAAGGGTGAACCCAAAGACTTAGAAGACTTGAAAGAATTAGCCAAATTCATTCAAAGCAACTCCTTATGTGCTTTAGGTCAAACCGCGACCAACCCAATCTTATCCACAATGAAAGCTTTCCCAGAGGAATATGAAGCCCACGTTAAGGATCATAAGTGTCCCGCTCATGTGTGTAAGAATATGATGGAATACTACATCGTTCCAGAAAAATGTATGGGTTGTACTCTCTGTGCTAGAAACTGCCCTGTTAATTGCATTACAGTCACAGATAAACCTGCTAAATTACCTGGCAAATTCATCCACGTTATCGATAAGAATAAGTGTGTGAAGTGCGGTAGCTGTATGGCGGGATGTCGCTTCGGTGCGATTATCAAACGTTAAGGAGGATATGATTTATGGCATTAGTTAATATCAAAATCGAAGGTCATGATTACCAAGTTGATAACAGCTTGACAGTCTTAGAGGCCTGCCGCAAATGCGGATTTGAAATTCCTTCCTTATGTACTTTCAATCATGGTGAGTGCTCTAAAGCTAGTTGCCGTGTTTGCTTAGTCGAAGTTAAAGGCGCACGTGGATTATGTGCATCCTGTGTGTATCCTGTGAATGAAGGCATGGAAATCTCCATCTCTTCAAATAAAGCTGTCGAAGCACGTCGTGCTTCTGTCGAGTTAATTCTCTCTAACCACGAGAAGAATTGCTTACAATGTCCTAAGAATGGTCATTGTGAATTGTTACATGTCGCCGAAATGGTCGGAGCAAGAGACGGCAAATACGTCGGTCAAATGACTCCAAAGACCTATGATGAAGTCGCCCCTGGCATCATCAGAAATACCGCGAAATGTATCTTATGTGGTAGATGTATCGAACGTTGTAAACAAGCCCAAGGCATTTCTATCTTAGGATTTGAAAACCGTGGCTTTAACACAATTGTCGCTCCTGTACAAAATAGAAGCTTCGCTAATGTTCCATGTATGCAATGTGGTCAGTGTGTCAATGTCTGTCCAGTTGGTGCTTTGATGGAACATAGTGAAATTGAAAAAGTCGATGAAGCCTTTAGAATGGGCAAGAAAGTCATCGTTCAAACCGCGCCTGCCGTGCGTGCCGCGATTGCCGAAGAATTCGGTGAAAAGATCGGTACACCTGGTACTGGTAAGATGGTTGCCGCATTACATCGTTTAGGATTCTTCAGAGTCTTCGATGTCAACTTCGGTGCTGACTTAACCATTATGGAAGAGGGCTATGAACTCATCCACAGAATCAAAAATGGTGGCGTTTTACCGCAAATTACATCATGTTCACCTGGTTGGATGAACTATATGGAATACTTCTATCCGGAAGTGATCCCCAATGTCTCCACCTGTAAATCTCCTCACATGATGCAAGGTGCCATCACCAAAACATATTTCGCCAAAGCTCATGGCATTGACCCAGAAGAAATCTTTGTCGTTTCCATCATGCCTTGTACCGCGAAGAAATATGAAAGACAACGTCCAGAAATGGATAAAGATGTTGATGCCGTCTTAACCACTCGTGAATTAGCGAAGATGATTAAACGTTCTGGTATCAACTGGCAAAAACTCCCAGAAGAAGAATTTGACCAAGACTTATTAGGTGAATATTCCGGTGCTGGTGTCATCTTCGGTGTCACCGGTGGTGTTATGGAAGCCGCCTTAAGAACTGCTTACTTTGTCTTAACCGGCAAAGAATATGGCAAGGTCGTCTTTGAAGAAGTCCGTGGCTTACAAGGTGTCCGCGAAGCGGAAATCAAAGAACTCGGCATCAAAGTGGCAATTGCTTCTGGTATGAAGAATGCTTCTAAGTTAGTCCAAGAAGTCAAAGAAGGTAAATCACCATATGCCTTCATCGAAATCATGGGCTGTCCTGGTGGCTGTATCAATGGCGGTGGTCAACCATATGTCCATCCATCCTTATTACCTAACGAAGATGATGATATCTTAGATACCTATCGTCAAAAGAGAGCGGAAGTCTTATATAGTGAAGACGAAAGACAAGTCATTCGTCAATCTCACAACAATAAAGACATCCAAAAACTCTACAAAGATTTCCTTGGTGAACCTTTAAGTGAATTAAGTGAAGAATTACTCCACACTCACTACAACGCCAAGAGGGAAAAATACCCTGAAGGTAAATAATTAATTGGGGGTGGGGAAACTCACCCCCTTACTTCTCTTAACTATGAAAATTACATTCTATAATTCCTTAACTAACAAACTCGAAGAGTTCGTTCCTTTACACGAGGGCGAAGTGAGCATGTATGTCTGTGGACCCACAGTTTATAACTATCCACATATCGGTAACATGCGTCCTGTAGTCGTCTTTGATACTTTAAGACGCTTTTTACGCTATGTGGGCTACAAAGTGACTTATGTCAGTAATTTTACTGATGTCGATGATAAAATCATCAAGGCCGCTTTAAATGAAGGAAAGAGCGAAAAGGAATTAACAGATTTTTATATAAAAGAATTTATTAAAGTCTCTAACTTAATCGGTAGCGATAAACCAGATATCACTCCAAGAGTAACTGAGTATATCGGTAAGATTATCGATTATATTGATAAGTTAGTAAAACTAGATGCCGCTTATGTCGTTGATGGTGATGTCTATTTTAGAGTCACTAAGATCAAAGATTATGGCGCACTCTCAGGCATCAATGTCGAAGATCTTGTCGTCGGAGCGAGAGTGGAAGAGAACAGCAAGAAAGAAAGTCCTTTAGACTTCGCTTTATGGAAAGCCACGGATAAAGGCATCCAATGGGATTCCCCATGGGGCAAAGGCCGTCCTGGCTGGCACACAGAATGCTGTGTGATGATTGACACTATCTTTCCCGATCACTATATCGATATCCATGGTGGTGGTTATGATTTGAAATTCCCCCATCATGAAAATGAAATCGCTCAAGCGGAAGCGATGCATCATAACAAGATTGCTAAATACTGGATGCACAATGCCTTCATTAACTTTGGTAATGAAAAGATGTCTAAATCATTGGGTAACGTTGTATATGCAAAAGATATGATCGACCAATATGGTGGACCAGTTACCAGACTAGTGATTTTAAACGCTCATTATCGTCAACCAGTGAATTTCACTGATGAGACCGTTAATGCGGCGATGCAAGAAGTCAATAAGATGAAGATGGCCTACAAACAAATGGCGTTATCTCTTCAAGTTAATAACATCGATTTAGAAAAAGGCAAACCAGTCTATATCGAAGGTTTTGTTAATGCGCTTGCGGATGATTTAAATACCGCGAATGCCTTGTCAGAATTATATAACTTAATCAAGGAATCTAATCAGATAATTAGAAGCCGTGAAATCGATTTTGAAAAGCTCAATAACCAGTTCAAAACCCTCACTGATATGTTTAGCGTTTTAGGGTTAAATATTGAGTATGTCAAACTCACAGGTGAAGACAAGGCTATCTACCAGCAATATTTGATGGCAAAACAGGAGAAAAACTTTGAAAAATCAGATGAAATCCGCAAAATACTAATAGATAAAGGGATTATGTAAAGAACACAAAAATAGTGTTTTGCATTTCATCATTGTAGTATAAATATGAAACAGAGAATCGACAATATTATTTATGGGAGGAATCCGGTTAAAGAAGCACTTCGTTCCAAAAGGGTGAAGACTGTTTTTCTTACAAATGGTTTCTCGAATAATGAAGTTCTTTCTTTGGTTGAAAATAGTGGTGTTCCTATCATCTATAAATCCCCTAAAGAAATGGATTTGATGTGTGATGGTGTCCATCAGGGTGTCGCCGCTAGTATCAAGGACTATGAATATTTTTCCCTGGAATCGATATTGGATAGAGCGAAGAAAGTGGAAAGACCTATCTTAGTCATCCTAGATGGTATCAATGATCCCCATAATTTAGGAGCTATCCTCAGATGCTGTGATGTCTTTGATGTTTCCGGCATTCTCATTCCTAAACACAATCAAGTGCCGCTTACTGCTACTGTTGCTAAAACGTCAGCGGGGGCGATTAATTATGTCCCTGTCGCTTTAGTGGGTAACTTAAATCAGACAATTGCTAAACTCAAAGAAGAAGGCTATTGGGTTGTCGCTAGTGATGGTTCTGCGAAGATTGATTATCAAACCTTGAAATATGATTTCAAAGTCGCCCTTGTCATCGGCAGCGAAGGCCAAGGTGTTTCTAAATTAGTGTTAGCCAATTCTGATTATATTGTGAAGATTCCTCAATACGGGCATGTGAATTCCTTAAATGCTTCTGTAGCTACTGGTATTCTCTTAGCCAAAATCCGTGGATAAATATTAGTCACCTGATTCCTCCTCGTAGAGAAAGGAGGAATTTTTTATTTCTAACAGTCGGTTCCCAACTGACGAAGTACTGCTAGAAAGAATTAGACAAGGTGATGAATTAGCAAAAGGCATTCTCTTTGAGAAATATCGTATTCATAGCGTGATGTTTGCCAAGCAAGAGATTTTTAAATTTGAACACACTGGTGTTTCGATTGATGAAATCATCGCTTGTGCTTTTTATGCTTGCGCGATTGCTTTAACCAAATTCGATGAAAAGAGAAACTCTTTTTATTTATATTGGAAAGTCATTGCTCTCAATGAATTAAGAGCCTACCTAAGAGAGAACTATAAAGATTATTTCGACTATGGAAGTGTCACTGTATCTTTAGATACACCGAAAAGAGATATGACATTACATGATCTTATCGGTTTTGAAGATAAAGACATCAAAGATGATATCTTATACGATTCTCTTATTAACTTTATCCAAGATGAACAAACCGGTCTAACGGAAGAAGAAATGCTTGTTATGACCTATTACCTTAATGGCTATTCCTATAATGATATAGCCACGATTTGTAATCGCTCATTAGGCACGATTTACCGCCGCTATCGTTCTGCAGTAGAAAAGATTCGTCAGAAAATGATTGGATCCCGATAACGTTATTAGTGACTAGCTATAAAGCTGTGTTATAATAACGCACATGAATAAGATTGAAGTTAAAAACTTATGTTTTGCCTATAACAAACAAAGTGACATGGTTCTTAACCATATATCTTTTCGTGTTCAAGAAGGATCCTATGTCTCCATCATTGGACATAATGGGTCTGGTAAATCCACATTAGCGAGATTATTAATTGGACTCCTCGCCCCAAGTGAGGGAGAGATCTATATTGGTGACGAACTAGTTACAAGCAAGAACATTAAATATATTAGACAGAAAATCGGTTTAGTCTTCCAAAACCCCGATAACCAATTTATCGGTGCAACCGTGGAAGACGATATTGCGTTCGGTTTAGAAAATAGAAGAATTCCTCGAAAAGAGATGCAGGATATCATCAATAAATATGCAGATCGCGTAGGAATGATTGAATATTTGCAAAA
This sequence comes from Bacilli bacterium, assembly GCA_045130875.1. GTDB lineage: Bacteria > Bacillota_I > Bacilli_A > RFN20 > CAG-826 > RUG13091. The sequence goes on from JBGUQI010000016.1 coordinate 14,697, forward strand.
AGAACCGTCACGTCTTTCGGGTGGCCAAAAACAGAGAGTGGCTATCGCTGGCGCTTTATCTCTAGAGCCAGAAATCCTCATTTTAGATGAAGCTACCTCTATGCTTGATCCTAAAGGTAAAAAAGATATTAGAGACCTCATTAGTGAAATGAAGAAACTTAATCCTTCATTAACCATTCTCTCCATTACCCACGATGTGGAAGAAGCTTTCTTAAGTGATGAAGTTCTAGTACTTTCTAAAGGTGAGATTGCCTTTAAAGGAAAACCGGAAGAAGTGTTCGCCAACCGCAATGCTTTAAAATCTCTTAAATTAGGGATGCCTTTTGTCTTGGACTTAAAAGAGCAACTCCATAAGGAAAACATAGAGATTAACTGTAATGACGATATTGATAATATCGCGGAGGTTTTATGGCCATCCAAATAAAAGATCTCCGCTTTGTATATTTACCTAAGACACCTGAGGCAAACGTGGCCTTAGATGGTGTTTCTTTAACTATTCCTGATAATTCCTTTGCCGCGTTCATTGGAAGAACAGGAAGTGGTAAATCCACACTTATTCAAACACTTAATGCTTTATTATTACCATCAAGTGGTGAAATCTTCGTGGATGATTTCCATATCGTTAATAAAAAGCGCAAAAACAAGAAGATTAAGGAACTTAGAAAACACTTAAGTGTTGTCTTCCAATTCCCAGAATATCAGCTCTTTGAAGAGACGGTAGAGAAGGATGTGGCCTTTGGCTTAAGAAACTTCGGTATGAAGGAGAAAGAAGCCATTGAACAAGCCCATGTCGCTTTAAAGTCTGTGGGATTAGATGAGAGATTCTATAAGAAATCACCATTTGAATTATCCGGTGGTGAAAGACGTCGTGTCGCAATCGCGGGTATCTTAGCGATTAATCCCGATATCTTGGTCTTAGATGAACCCACAGCGGGTTTAGATGAACAAGGCTCTCATGATGTCATGGAACTCGCTAAAGAGATGCATAAGAATGGTAAAACCATTATTATGGTTACCCATGATATGGATCTAGTGATGAAGTATTGTAATATCGTCTTTGTCTTAAAAGATGGCAAGCTCGATTATCAAGGACCAGTGAATCAATTATTTGATTCCATCACTGAAGACAGCGCAATTGAAATTCCACCTTTATATCAATTAGCGAAAAAGCTAAAAGATAGAGGTGCTCCGATAAAGATAGAGAATATTAGATCAGTGGATGATTTGGTTAATCAAATCAAGTCCTGGAGGAACAAATAATGAATAACATTACCTTCGGACGATATTCTCCATATAACACCTTTACTCATAAGTTAGACCCGAGAAATAAATTATTTGTTCTTGTTCTTTTAATGGTGTCTATCTTCTTACAATTCCATGTTTGGTCCACAACGTTATTATTATCCGCAGTTTTATTAGTGTTATTCATTGCGGTAATGATTTTATCCAGAGTGAGTTTCATTCAATTGTTCAAATCACTTAGGTCTATGTGGATGTTGGTTATCTTCCTTTTGATAGCCTATGTCTTTATCCCTAATAGTACCTATCAGTTTGTGTGTTATAGATTCCCCAATAATTATGCGATATATTGGGATGCTTTTTATCAATGTGGATACATCATTTTAAGATTAGTTTTGATGCTATCTCTTACCATGGTTTTAACATCCACAACAAAACCGATGGATTTAACCTATGCCTTTGAATGGTATATGACACCATTAAAGGTGATTAAATTCCCAGTTCATGAGATCGCTATGACACTATCTATCGCTCTACGATTTATACCGACACTATTAGATGAAACGGATCGTATTATGAAGGCTCAATCATCTCGTGGTGTGGACTTTAATCACGGTGGATTATTTAAACGATTTAAAGCGGTTATCTCTTTAATCATTCCTCTATTTGTGTCTGCCATTCAAAGAAGTGAAGAACTATCTGATGCCATGGAAGCTAGAGGCTATGATCCAAGAGCAAAGAGAACCAGATATCGTAAACTCACATTCTCTTGGAGAGATGCGATTGGTTTATTATTTGGTTTAGCCATTTTCGGTGGCATATTATATCTATTTATCTATGACCATAAGTTTGGAACAATTGATTTATTCCAGATGATTTTCGGAATTAATGTGGGATTTTAAGGAGTTTTTGCGATGAGATTATTATGTTGTGTATCTTATAAAGGAACGAATTATCAAGGTTGGCAAAGACAGAAAGATGCTCCAACGATTCAAGAAACAATTGAATCTGTTTTATCTAAAATCCTCAATACCGAAATCCAAATTCAAGGAAGCGGACGCACCGATGCTGGAGTCCATGCGATTAACCAATATTTTCATTTCGATTTAGAAAAAGAAATGGATTTGGGAAGATTAAAATATTCTGTGAATTGTTTATTACCAGAAGATATTGTCATTAAAGAAATTAAACCAGTTTCTGATGATTTCCATGCCAGGTTTTCTGGTAAGGGAAAACATTATCAATATATCATCCAATTAGGGGAAAGAAACGCCTTTAATTATGATTTAGAAACCAATATTCCTTATGAGATTAACGCTAACCTACTTGAAAAAGCATTGAAGAAGTGCGTTGGTAAGCACAATTTCCAAGACTTTACCTCCAAGGAAGAGGATGATGATAACTTCATTAGGAACATTTATTCCATTGAGGTTGAACATCAACTAGACCATATATACATCAACTTTTATGGCGATGGATTTATGAGATATGAAATCCGTAATATCGTTGGTTCTGCATTAGCGGTATCTATTAATAAAGAACCATTAGAATTTATGGACAGGCATTTACAAGATAAAAAAGAAAGAGAAATCGTTTCTTATAAGGCTCCCGCAGAAGGATTATATTTAGTCAATGTCGATTATTAGAAAGTATTAACAACATTAAAATTGTTTGATAAAATCAAGATTACGAAAAGAGGAAAATAACCCATGGGAAGAGCACATGAAGTAAGAGCCAAGGCGATGGCTGCCACCGCCGCAAAGAGAAGTGCGTTATTTAACAGAGCTTCAAAAGAAATCTATATGGCAGCAAAATCAGGCGAACCTGATCCATCAATGAACTTAGCGTTAAGAAGCGCCATCGAAAAATGGAGAAGCCAAAACGTCACTAGAGAAGTCATTGATAGAGCGATTCAAAAAGCTAAAGGTGGTTCCGCTGAATCATATACACAAGGCCGTTATGAAGCTTTTGGCCCTGGTGGTTCTCTCTTAATCGTTGATTCCTTAACCGATAATTCTAATCGTGCATTAGTGGAAATCAGAACAGCTATTACCAAAAAAGGTGGACACTTAGGTTCCACAATCTTCAACTTTACTGAAACTGGTGTCTTTGATTTCAATGGCACAAATAGAGATGAAGTCGAAGAAACATTAATATTGAGCGACGTCGATGTCCGTGAAGTTACCATCGAAGATGGAGTTATCTCTGTTTTAGTGGAACCAGCAGCATTTGCCCAAGCTAGAGATGTCTTAACAGGCATGGGTGTCGCGGAATTCATCACCAGTGAAATTACCTTCTTGCCAAATGAACCAATCGAATTAACCGATCCTGAAGATAAGAGAAAATTCACTGAGATGCTTGAATTACTCGATGATTGTGAAGATGTCCAAAACGTCTACCACAACGTTCAAGGTCTATAATTTTTAAAAAATTAACCAATAATGGAGGATGGAAGTCCTCCTTTTTTGTTGTCACATTCATTTCTTGGAAATAAATGTTTGACAAAGGTTTTATATATAAGTATGATTTTAGTCGGCACAAAAGCTAAATTAGCGTAGTCCCCGGTAAAGACAATGTTAGTTTGGTAAAGGAGGATTTTAAGAGTTATGCAACGTCAAACTACTATTGCAAAAGCAAACGAAATCCAAAGAAAATGGTATGTCATCGATGCTGAAGGCAAACCATTAGGAAGATTAGCCTCTCAAGTGGCTCAGGTGTTAACTGGTAAGAATAAACCAATTTGGACACCAAACGTTGATTGTGGTGATTATGTCATCGTTATCAACTGTGAAAAAGTCAGCCTCTCTGGCGACAAATTGAGAACCAAGAAATATTACAATGTTTCTGGTTACAATGGCGGTCTTAGAACAAGAACCGCAAAAGAAATGGTGGAAAAATATCCAGAAGAGATGTTCAGAAGATGTATCCACGGCATGGTCCCAAAAGGACGTTTAGGCCGTCAAATCGAAAAGAAACTCTTTGTCTATTCTGGTGCTGACCACAAACATGAAGCTCAAAAACCCGAAGTTTTAGAGCTCAAATACTAGGAGGTATTGAACTATGGCAAAAGCTGATCTTCAATATTACGGCACCGGCAGAAGAAAATCTTCTGTTGCTCGTGTCTATCTCACTTCTGGAACAGGTAAAATCATTGTTAACGGACATGATGTTAATGAGTATATGCCTTTTCAAACCTTAGTGCTTGATTTGAAACAACCACTCGTTATCACTGGTACTGAAAGTAAATACGATGTCAAAGCCTTTGTTAAAGGTGGTGGATTCACTGGTCAATCTGGTGCTATCCGTCTTGGTATCGCCCGTGCTTTATTAGAAGCTGGCTGTGATCGCTCTTCCTTAAAAGTTGCTGGAATGCTCACCAGAGACTCCCGCAAGAAAGAAAGAAAGAAATACGGTCTCAAAGCTGCGAGAAAAGCTCCACAATTCAGCAAACGTTAATCTTGTTATCTTGATATCTTTGATATCAGAAAAAAGAAGAGTGCTAAAAGGAAGGTTTTTATGCCTTCCTTTTTACTTTGTATTTTTCTCGTTGATTTTTATTTATCACCGTAGTATATTATTAACGCTGTCTATGACAGATGGGCCTATAGCTCAGTTGGTTAGAGCGCGCCCCTGATAAGGGCGAGGTCGCTGGTTCAAGTCCAATTAGGCCCACCAAAATGATGAATTATCCCCTTAAAGGGGATTTTTATTTTAACAAGACTATATAGTTAAGTTATAATTATTGAAGATATGAAAAAGTATTTTATTGATCCCAAACTCGAATGGCATAAAGCCAACATGCATACCCATACTAACCTTTCTGATGGTTACTTCTCTCCGGAAGAGATGAAGAAGGTATATATGGAGCATGGTTATAGTATCGTTTGCTATACCGACCATGAAGTCATATTTGATAATTCCTATTTAAGTGATGATAAGTTCATCGCTATTACGGCTAAGGAATATTCTTTAACTCAACATCATGATAAAGATGGTAAAGAGTTGAAGTGGAGAGATATGAAGACATTCCACTTAAACTTCTATGCTAAAGATCCCCATAACTTAACTCATGTTTGTATGGATTTAAATCACGCGAGTGATAAACAAAAGAAGATATTTAAAGAGAGATATGGCTTTGATATTCCAGTAGATAATGACCAACCAGAATTCAGTGTGGAAAACATTCAAAAAGTCATAGATAAAGCCAATTCTGCGGGCTTTTTAGTGCAATTCAATCATCCAAACTGGTCTTTAAATACTAGAGAAGACTACATTAATCTCAAGGGATTATGGGGATTTGAAATCTATAATTATCTCACTGATTTAGAAACCGGTGGAGAGTATTGTCCTAATATCTATGATGATATGTTAAGACATGGACACAAAATTTATTGTTCTATGGGTGATGATAACCACAATTACAGTGGTAGCCTTGTCGGTTCATTTGGAGGATTCACCTATATCGGTGTTCCTAAACTCACATATGATAATGTCATTAAAGCCTTAGAGAATGGATGCTTCTATTCCTCTATGGGACCAATTATCAAATCTATGTATTACGATAGTGAAGATAATAAAATCCATATTGAGTGTTCAGAAGTAGAAGATATTGTCCTTATTGGATATAATCGTTATTTCTCTCCGATCATCGGTGAGAAACTCACCCATGCGGAATTTGAAATAAGTGGTGAGGAAGTATACTTCCGTATATCTATTAAAGATAAGAATAATAGATGGGCTAACACCAACCCAATATATATAGAAGAAATAAAAGAAAGTTTGTTAGGAAGGAATAAAAAAGATAAAGACTAATATCATAATATAATTAATAAAGATATATATGAGTAAACCTATCAAAGTAGCATTACTATCATCTCTCGTCTTCTGTTCATTTGCTTTTTTATCTGCGAATAGTGATATTAAAGTAGTGCATGCAAAAGAAGATGCTTTTGTTGCACATAGTGCGGAAGAGTTAATATCCGCTTTAGCGTATAGAAATAAGAATATTTTATTAGATGATATTGACCTTGCTGGTCAAACCATCTCACTAAACTATGATGTCAAATTATCTTCTAGTGATAAAACTAGTAGGATTAGCAATGGCTATTTTAATATCGTTGGTCCTAACACGATTGGAGAATCCATTGAAGTAACTCTTTCTAATCTCATCTTTGATGGAGGAATTAATCCTAGTGATTATGATTTAAATCAAGAGAAATCATTTGAGGAGATATTTGGTTCTGAAAGAGATGATAAATGTTGTTTAAATGGCGATTTTGGATATTACACATTAAATATTGATAATTGTGTTATCACTAATTATGTTTCCTCTACTGGTCCGGCATTATATGTAGAGAACTTACATCGTGAAGATAATAAAAATATCAATATTACTAATAGTAAGTTCTATAACAATATCTCTGAGATAGATACATTACATCTATCTAACAATAAGTTAAATATCAACATTGATAGTTCTGAATTCTATGGTAATTACGCTTATAAAGGACAAGGCTTTAGCATCGCTAATGGGAAAGCTAATATCAATGAAGTTAATGTTCATGATAATCACTTTGTGAAATATGATGTGAATATCAATAATCCTCAATTATGTGGTGGTGGAGTCTTTATCGGTGGTTACGATATTAAATTTACTAACTCCTATATCATCAATAACGAAACAACCTTTGGTGGTGGTTTAGGTATCACCACAAGTTATGCGGGTAGCAAAGACACGATTATTCAAAATGTAGTGATTAGAAACAATAAAGCCACCTATGGTGGTGGTGTTTGCGCCCATTCATTAATGGGACAATCATTAATCTTTGCGAATTGTAATATCTCCTTTAATAAAGCTACAGAAGGATCTGGTTTATATAGTTTAGTTTATGGTCATTGGCTAGCCTCCAATAGCGGTGGCCTCATTGAATGTTTCTTTACCACTTTTGGTTTTAATGAATCTAGTGATACAAAAGCTTATTCATTCTATAAACAAGAACAAACTAAGGGCTCTATCGGAACGGTATCATTAAAAGGATGTATTTCTATCGGTCCAGATACTTATGAATCAGATAAAGATAGCTATAACTATGTAGCCACAAAAGAACAAGCCCTTATCGATAATGTCATCGATGAGATAAAAGAAGATTTTAAGATCAATAAAGGTTCCAAAGCGGACCTTAAAGTTCCATCTAATGTCTATCATAACTGGAATGATTTATATAAAGACATAAATGGAGATCTCTCTATCGGTTATAGTGTTCCAAAAACTAATAAGAGTTTTGATCCTCGTTTATTAATATTTATCCTTGCTCCTTTAGGCGCTTTAATCATTATCTTTGTGGTGATAATTATTTTAAATAGCCGCAAAAAGAAAGCAAAAGCAGCCTCAAATAATGAAAATATCATAGAAGAGAATGTTTATAGCAACGACGAAAGAAAAGAATTCTTAGCCACTTTAAATGAAAGAGAAAGAAAAGTCGTGGAACTCACCATTAGATTAAAGAAGCGTAAAGATATCGCTAATGAACTCAATTATAGTGAGAACACTATTAAGAAAGATTTAACCGCTATATATACCAAACTCCATGTTTTGGATAAGACTGAACTAGTTTCTAAGTATAAAGACTTAATTTAAAAAGATAATATACCCACATGGGTACGTCATATACCCATATATACATTTTTGTCATGTGCTACCATCTTAAATATGGTAGTGGAGGATAGATAATTTATGAAAAAACGCAATATCTTTATTACGTTGTCTTTAGTATTGTCTCTCGGCTTTTCAATCGCATTAGCGGCTTTACATCATAACACTGTGGCGGTTCATGCGGCTCAAGAAGACGAAGAAGTACTAGAGGTTTTTGGGGACGCTAAATATGAAACAGTGTCAGCGGGCACCGTTGATGAATTAAGGGGGTATTTAAGTGGTCAAGGCAATTACTACATTAATATGACCGCTAACATTTATACCGATCACAACGATAAATGGTTAAATGTTCAAAGTAATAAATACCTCAATATGAATGGTTATGTCCTTTATGGCACTAACCCCGGCGTATTACACGTTGCACCAAGTGGAAATATCACTGTTGTTCATGGTGAAATTAGACCTTTCGCCCAATTTGCCTTAGAGGGTGATATTTTCCATAAGAATACCATCGCAGTGATGAATGGTATGATCACCCTTAGAGATGTCACGGTAGTGGGCACCTATAGAGCGATATCCGCCTATGGTGGCACAATCAACATTAGAGAGGGCTGTTCCATCGATGCTGGATGGAGAAGCTATTCCATGACTGAAGGTGCTGAATATGTCAGCATGTGCTTCGGTTTAGGTGGAGATGTCCATCTCAATATCTCTGGTGGTGAAATAAATGGTTATAATGCTGCTTACTCATGGTCAGAAGAAAACTTATACACAGGTTACCAAGGCGATGAACTAGGAGCCAACGCTGAGATTAATATCTCTGGTGGTTATATTGAACGCTTTAATTCATTCTTCTTCCAATCTAAAGTGGCAAGTGCTTCTCATTTCCACATTTACGGTGGCAAATTTAATTTAAATAATTTGTTCAATATTCAAGGTAGCGCTAAAGAAGAGGGATTTAATAAAAATACCATCCGTGATGCTTTGAAGAATAATATCAATCAACATTGGGCTGATACTTTTGATGATCAAGGCATTAGTTTAGCTTATCAATATGGTGGTACGACTTATGTCTCAATGGCGGATGCTTATCTTGCGGCCGCGGAAGTGACATATAGTTATCAAAAATCTGCTTTATCTGATGCTATTAAAGTCAGTAGTCCGGAAGAGATTCCTGATGGTGACATGTATAACATGTGGTATAGTGCCTCCGTTCCTGGCGTGGGCAAACGTGTTAATGTCATCCTTAATCAAATTATTCCTTTAAGCAATTTCTTATCATTCAATGGTTCTATATCTAAAACAGATACCACAGTTACTGTTAATGAAGATGTCGCTATCTATACTCAATACAATCATCCTAATAAATATCCATATCGTGGTGCTCAAAGACATACTTATGAATGGACTATTAGAAACAATACCTTAGGTACCACTAAAGTGGAACGTGGTTATGGAATATATGTTTTTAAGTCATCTAACGTCGGTGAGTTCACTATTAGTTGTAAGATTAGCGCCACCAATAAATATGGCTTAGAAGCCGTAAAAACCACAAATGAAGTCCATATTCTAGTTAACACCACCATCAGTGGTGCTAAACCAGTCATTAAATTTAATGATAAAGGCTCAGAATCTAGCGCCATTACCGCAGTATATGATGAAGTCGTTACTATGAAGTGCACTAATGTCGAAGACTTAAGATGTACTTCTGGGGCGAGATATTCCTATCAATGGTATTACGGTTATTCCGATAACATTGCGGAAGCCTCTCCAATTCCTGGCGCTTCTAAATCTACCTATTCACATACAACTAATTACATCGGTAATAGATATTTCTTCTTAGGTGTTCAAGCGGTAAAGACCAGTGGTAATTATGACTTCTATTCTGAAGAAGTCGTTTCTGATCCTATCGTCTTAACTGGTAAGAACTTAAATGCTTTAATCGTTAGAAAAGATTATGTCGATAGAACTTTAGCGTTAGGCACTGAAGAATTAATCCAAGTCTCCGTTATCGGTGACGCGGAAGCAATTGATTTATCATATCAATGGTACATTGAGAATGAAAATGGTTCTCAATCTAAGATTGGTGACCAAAATGGTACCAGCATTAGATATGAGGGTACACAAACACCAAGTTTGACTGTCTGTAGAAATGATCGAGTTGGTGTCTATAAGTTCTACTGCTATGTCACTGATAGAAGAGGCAATGTGTCCTTAACCAGTAAATCTGAAGCCTGTGTCTTAACATATAGAGATGCTGGTATTCCAGAGATTATCACTCAACCTCGCGCAGGACGTTTTGAAGAATCTGCTCAAAATATCTCTATTAGATATCTAGAGTATAGAGCGCCTGATCATAATGGCAGCATCTCCTTCAAATGGTATAAATCCACATCTGCATTCGATGAAAATGAAATGGATGCTAATCCTGAATATAAAGAGTATTCATATACTGGTAAAACTGATAAAGAACCAACCTTTACCAATCCAGGTGTGGGTATTTGGTATTACTACTGTGAAATTATTAATACCGTCAACGGACATACTGGTATTGCTCGTAC
>JBGUQI010000017.1:0-4146 GCA_045130875.1 Bacilli bacterium
TGGTTTTCACACTTCGCTAATGATTGAATAAGTGACTTTTTCTCTTTGAAGGATTTCTTCCATTCTACATAAATGGGTCTTACGTCTGCCTCGATTATCCATGTATGTCCATCGGTTGAATATCAAAAGTTCTGGGACTGTTGATACCTTTTGTGGGCGAACTGTAGGAACAGGCAGACCCAATTCCTTCTTTATGTCATATACTTTTTGATAATAAGTAAGAATTTGTTCCTTATATTTTGTGATGAAGTCGGCATAACTCTTCATCTGAAATACAATCTCAGGGCTATCATCTGTTTTCTTTAGCATCCTACCGTCATCAAGTCGTTTCAGTTCTACGAAGACTACAGTTCCATTTACGCATTTCACGAGGTCAATACGGACGTTATCACCACTCTCATCAGTGTAAGCGAACTCAGAATCAAGATGGGTGTCTCTGTTGTTGATTATCAACTGTCCTTGAATATATTTCTCGGACCATGAAGACTTATCAGAACCATTCTTTTGGGAATAATACTGTCTGATCCCATTTATTATCGTATCAATCTGCTTATCTATAGTACTAGCACAGTTCACATATGTTTTGGACTTATCCGCTAAGCCCAGATATTTATAATGGGTAAAGGTTTGCAATTCCTTATGCTTGGAACAATAATGAACTTTAATGATGCTTCCCCCTTCGAAATAGACATTAATGTTGTTGTCCTTTCTCACTTCGATGTAAAAAGCTTTCTCATTTTTACAATATTGCCACCAGGAGGGATTGTTGTTTTTAAGTTCGTCAAATATTTTGGCGTTGCTTTTTAGCGTATCGAACGTTGCTGCCATATTATTAACTATTTCGCCTTGGTAAATGTAAAACCTCTTGTATCCACCATATGTAAAACCCCATCCGTATAAGATAGAGTGAAGGTGCCCAATTTCTCATGGAACGGAGATACACATTTCAAAGTATTACCAACCAATGACCAGGAAAAAGAGCGACTAAAGATTATCTCATGATTTACCCTTGTACATTGCATATAATCACCAATGTAGTTTGATTTAAAGGTGTATTTATAGAAATACTCCCCGTTCTCTGTAGTCCATTCACCAACAACTAATTCTTCCAGGTTAACCGGTTCTTCTACTGGCTCATCTTTCTCTTTATCGTCTCCGCAAGAAACAAAGGCGAAGGACATTAAAATAGCCAATAACAAAAGTATCTTCTTCATATTATCAAAAGTTTAATCAAGAAATAAAACTATTTATCGTCTCGAGCTTTCAGTCATCTTTTCTAGGCACAAATCTCGGCTTATCTACTATCAATCCTCGTGACGTAACATTAAGCGTGTAACAGTCAAACCAGGTATCAAGAAAGCCTTTATCTCCCTTTATGGAAATCTCATCGACATACCCACAGCCATTAAACTCAAGCTTCACACTATAGACTCCCGTAAAGTGGAAATCAAGTATGGGCTTCAGTGTCTTATAGTCATATTCGATACCCTTGCAAAACGTCGGACATACTGTGACATCTAATCTTCGTGCCTTATCATCCCAACGAATGTCACTTATACCAGAATCATGAAATTGCCATTGATCATTCTCTTCCAGGAATATCTCAATGTTCTCGATGCTGGTAATCATTTCAACAGCAGCATCGTCTATCATATTGGCTGACTTACGCATAGGCTTTGTTTCTCAGTTGTTATTCTCTACACTGCAAAGATACGAAAAGCTTGTTAATGTCAATCATTTTTTCTTTTCATGCGTTATTGTATACTTTTCGATTATTATCATGGTATACTTCTCAATTAGTATTAACAAGTGAGCGCCTATACTGTATCACAATATTCTAAATTAAATTAATATCAAGCTCATTGGCAGGATCAAGTATGCGCTCGCTTAATCCCGCCAACGGGTTTTGTTATGTAAAAACACAAAACCTCTTTAATCTATGATCAGCATACTAGATAAAGCTGTCGAAAATAAATTTTATTGTTAAAATGTAGCACTATTGGGCCACCAATCGTCATCATCGTCATCTTCATCATTGTAATTTTCTTGCCTTTTTTCCTCTGCTTTTTGATTAAACTTGTTTTGAGTTCTAGTTTGATCATTGTTTTGAGAAGAAAAAAGATCCTGAATTAAGTCAATAAGCCAGTTCATAATAATATTATTATTAAAAACCCGTTGGCGGGATTAAAAAGTAAATATAAAGATGTTCAAAAGTTGCACATGTAACTGATTTATAGCAATTTAGCGATAATCAAAAGATTAAAATCAAATCACAATATGCACAAGTTGTTCACAAAATTCGTCAAAATTCTTGGTATCTGCAAGAATTTTTCAACAAATCTAGTGAATGAGCTAGTTAACATGGCTAACTACACATGATAAAATATAGCCGCATAATACTAAATCTTACGGAATTAACACAGATTATGATTTTAAAACAATGATATAACGTTAACAAATCCCATTGGATAATCGTTTGACGGGCTTTTGGGTGGTGGAAAACCTTATATATTTTTTTGCTCAAGTTTTGGCATAATTGTTCTTGAAAAACGTAAAGATGAGGGAGATGTCTTCAATTCACCTCAACCTTAGCCCTTATGGCATCAAAACACAACTTTTGGATTTCCTTATTCCATCGTCTCCGGTCATACATGGGACGTTCATCATTAGCTTCTATGGCATTTCTCGTAATTTCATCTACAAGCTTTTCCATATCTTCTTTTGGTACAGCATCAGAAACCTCAGCCATCCAGAAGATTAATTCACCACAGACGATGCTTTTCCTGAATGGCTCTTGAGGATGCCGGCTATAGCAGTAAGACATCAAGTGCCAATATTGTGAAGGAAGGTTTCTTTTATAGTCGATTTCCTTTCCCTGTTTTTTAGCGTTCTTGATGTACCCGCCATCCTTCTGCTGATAACCCGCTCCAACCAACCTTTCAGTCAGTGAGCAGGGTGTTTCTTCTTTATCTACGAAGAGTTTTATAACTTGTTCTATTGTCATGTCTTCTAAACTTTCAATTAAAACAACAACGATCCAGAAGAAATTAATGCTGCATGATTAGTTGGTTCTTTGCATTCCTACACATTCGGGCATCTTTCCTGTAGTTTTCTGCCATATCGCTATTACCGGCTTTTAGTGCGGCTTTTTCACCTCTATCCGATAAGTCAATAATACGGTTAATCACTCCCATCAAGTTATCATATAGATACGGGTCCGGAGATGTCGTACCATATTGCTGCATCAAAGAGCGATACTTTTCATAATAGGATCTGAAGTTCTCTTTCTCCTTCTGAACTTGTTTTTCGATCTCTATCATTTCCCATCGAGCTTCCGTTATTTCATCGCTGGCATCAGAATAGTCTTCTCCAGGATCACCATCAGCACCCCATTCATCATCCTCTTCATATTGCTTAGCGTCCTCACCAGTTGGAACGTAGGCCCACTTCTTCCATTGTGCCGGAATCTTGTTAGGATCATCCGTGGAAAATATGATTTTGCCAGAGATGCCTTTCCTGACAACGTATTTGGCGGGTTGACTTTCATCGAGACGGGACTTAAGCATTTCAGACGTTAGGGCCTCTTCGCTCTGTAGATTGTAGTTCTGCCAGGAAAGTCTTACAGCATGGTTTGACGAGAATGATCCAGAGCCAGTGAAGTAAACCTTTTGAGACGCCGGGTGGAATTTATAGTTGCCATTGAGTATAGGGTTACCGTCTTCGTATCCTCTCACAAAATTGGATTGTTCCGGATTCCAAAGAAATAAAGCGCTATATTCACGGTCACAACCAGGCCCCAAAAAGATATCCACATAACCGTCGAAATTAGCGTCAAGGAAATGTACCTCGTCTCTCGTCACATAGTCATCATCGGTAAAATTGAATGAGCGAAGCAACTGGCCGTCTCTCATGATGTCTATTGAAGACAGATTATATTCACCTTTATGCTTGACAATCTCGAGGCCCTCATATTTTGTCGGACAATCATCAATAGAGAACATTCCTTCACCATCAAGCTCAATGACAGGTGCAGCCATTGTAGGTGTAGAATCAACAGCTACCGTATCTTCTAATGCCTCGGTCTTATTAAACATTCCACTTTGCCAAGCATATAGACCAACGCCTCCCAATACAATTAAAGCAGCA
>JBGUQI010000018.1:0-88051 GCA_045130875.1 Bacilli bacterium
CATACTTGTAATCTTCCAAACGGGAAACCGCTTGGATGAGATACTAAGTAATGATAATTACTTAATATCTCAAATCTGGATAAGTCAACCAACGCATTAACGAAGTTGATCCAGTGTTTCTAGGTCTAAAGTCTCCTAGATTAATGGTTGCTCCAGTACGAATCCTTCCTCGGAATGATTCAAGGTCGATCCTCCCTGTTCCAGTGGTCGCTGAGTTAGAACTTAACAGCTTAATCCCACCGCCTGACATGATCGAAGAGGAGAAATGAAACACGATTTCCTAAGGCTAATGACCTTAAGAAGAGCCAAGTCACGTTAAAATCAACTCAAAGCGTGAAATAAGTAAAGCTAAACACTTTACGAACATAGGCATTAAAGAGTTCGGCCCTTATAAGTCAATCAACCAATAAAACCAAGTTGATGGTAAGGTTCCAGAATTAAATCTTCTGGTTAATGATTGCTAAGAGCCAGTCACTACTTGGTAGTGACTAGACGGTCTACCTCCCTGCTTCAGTGGTTCCCGAGTTAGAGCTTAACGGGTTAAATCCACCGCCGGATACAATCGAAGAGGTACTCACTCCTGATCCTAATCCCTTCAGGACAAACCTAAACCGCATTACTTCAATCAACTCAAAGTGCGGTGATAGTGGAAGAGTCAATAACTCCTGACATCTTCCATAAAGAAACGGTCTAATGAGCTTAAGACTAGATCAGTCAACCAACTCCTTGAAATTGATGAGGGAGTTCCATGGAATCAAAAAAAGTGGTCTATGGTTGCACTAGCAAAGGGTTGAGCTAATAACTCAATCATCGGTACGTTCCTCAACGATGCTTGCATCGCCGGTCGCTGCGTATAGGTTTGACAGCGTAAATCCGGTACCGGACATGACGAAAAGGAATACAGCCTCGAAGCTAATAACTAGAGGAAGCTGGCCACCGACAAGCTAATCAGTTCAAAACTTGTCGTCAACAAGAAGCACCACCAGCCGATGGAACCTAACTTCTGTCTGTAGCAGGGACTTGTCCCTGCCACACACAACGGTTTATGTGGCAATGAGAAAAGCCACTTTTTTTGTACCCAAAATCCTATAAAATTATATTTATATGAAATATATCTTTGATAAATTAGAGCAAAGATTAAATAAATATGTAAAAGATAATTATGTATCTGGTCTTTCTGTT
Source organism: Bacilli bacterium (assembly GCA_045130875.1). Lineage (GTDB taxonomy): Bacteria > Bacillota_I > Bacilli_A > RFN20 > CAG-826 > RUG13091. The sequence goes on from JBGUQI010000018.1 coordinate 1,183, forward strand.
GTGGTGATGAAAGATGACCAAATTATCTTTGATAAAACATTTGGTGATGCTTCAAATAATACTTTATATAGATTAGCATCTTTAACTAAACCCATTACTGCAGTGGCAATTTTAATCTGCCAAGACAAAGGATTATTAAATGTTAATGATTGTATAGATAAATATATTCCTTCACTTAATAACTTTAAGGTTATTGATAAAGAAGGAACTTATCGAATTACTATTAGACAACTATTAAGTCATTCCTCTGGTTTTCCCACAAGCGCATTTGAAGATCATAGATTTGATGATGGAGACACTTCATTAGAAAATGCGATGAAGACTTATGAGAAATTTGTTCTTCAATCTATTCCTGGAACCAAAGAAACATATTCTAATGAAGCTTATGATGTTGCCGCCAGAATCGTGGAAGTTGTCAGTGGTCTTAAATATGAAGATTTCTTAAAGAAATATATCTTTGATATATTAGGCATGAAAGAAACTACATATTATTTAAATAATTCAAATATTAAAAATGTTCCAATTCTTTGTTCTTATAAAGACGGAAAATTAATACCAGAAGAAAGATTTGCCTTTGGTTATGATAATTATCCTAACGGTTTCAATGGTGGTGGTGCGGGATTATTCTCCACAATCCATGATTATTTGAAATTTGCTAATATGCTCACAAATAAAGGAAAAGGAATTCTTTCTTCAAATGCTTTTAGTGAATTAATAAAAAAATATGATACACCTTATTATGATAGTCCGTTTGGTTTAGGTCTTCATGTAAGAAGAGGCTTAGATTGGGAACATCTTCCGGCAGGTTCATTTGGATGGTCTGGAGCCTATGGCCCACATTATTTCTCCATTCCAAAAGAAAAGATCACTGTGGTGTATATGCATAACTCTAATTCTTTCGGTGGAGCAGGTGCAATTCACACATATGATCTTGAAGATGACATTTGTGAAATCTTTAATTTAAAGAAATAACTAATAATGCTTATGCATTAATTTATATTCAGATGGGGTTGTCCCCACCTTTTCTTTAAACACTTTTGTGAAATGGCTTTGACTAGTGAATCCAAGATATAGAGAAATTGCGGTTAATGATTTATCAGAATATCTTAATAATCTTTTAGCCTCATCAATTTTGTGGTTAATTATATAGTCCGAGATATTGATTCCGGTTTCCTTCTTAAAGTTTGTGGAGAGTCTACTTCTACCCATAAATAAAGCTTTAGAAATGTCTTCAACTTTAATCGGTTCTGAAAGGTGTTGTTGAATGTAATTTGACACTTTTATCACCAAAATACTGGGGTTTTGCCCTAATTTTAGCTTCGCAACACGTTCTGCATAGTCGATAACCATACGATAATTTAGCTCTGTAATAATATCTGGAGAATCCGCAAGTTCACACCTTTGAATATAAGAATCTGATAACGCTAAAGAGGTGGTGACGTCCAAACCACCACGGATGGCTGCTCGAGAAGCAAGTGTCGCGGTGACGATAAAGATATTTTTAGCTTGTCTTAATTGTTCTTTGGCAACTGTACCACTTTTAACAACTGGTATTCTTGATGTGAATTCATTTAAAGCGGCGACATCGCCTCTCATAATCATATCTAGCAATCTATTTTCAGTATCTAAACCAACATATGGTTCGTTAGAGGCTCTCATTTTTCTAGAGACATCATCTTTTTCGATTTCATCTTTGATGATGTTTTGTTCTGACTCATGAATAGCGATGCTTTCTAAAGAAATCTTTTCACCAGTTATGAAGTAATTAGTTAGACAGAGTATTTGCAATAGAGATAATAGCGATACATTTGGAAGAGATTCCATATCAATGACAAAGTCATCAATTAATGAATAGCTTACGTTGATAGAGAATGCATATTCTTTTAATTCTTGTTTAGAGATTGGAATTTGACTGGTGGGTCCCACAACAACTGAATAGTTGTCAAAATTGATAATTCCATAATAGAAAAATGATGAACGATAGTAAGTGACCTTTTCTTTTAACAAAAGAACTTGTTCTTTAATATTTTCAAAGGGATCAAGAATTAAGTGAACGGGTGAGTAATATAATTCATTTTTATCTTCGTTAAACAATCTTACTGGCAAACCAGAAAGATTGCTTATCGTAGTGCACACGTAATTTAAATCGCAATTATTTATCATATTGAAACAATTATAACAAAAATGAAACAAATATATAAGAAACTTGCTATAAAGTCATATATTCTAAAATAGTGAGATTATGAATATGAATATTGAAGAATTGTTATCTTCTTTAACTTTAGAAGAAAAAGTGGCTTTAGTATCTGGCCACAATTTTATGTTTACAAATACCGTTAGTAGATTAAACATTCCAAGAGTGAGAATGAGCGATGGACCTCATGGTTTAAGAGTGCAAGCGGAAGATGCGATGGATAATGGTATTGCCGATTCTGGATTCGCTACCTCATTTCCAACAGCTTCATGTAGCGCTAATACCTGGAATCCATCCTTATTGGAGAAAATGGGCAAAGCTATTGGTGAAGAAGCAAGATATTATGGTATCGATATCGTTTTAGGCCCCGGAGTTAATATTAAAAGAAATCCACTTTGTGGAAGAAATTTTGAATATTTTTCAGAAGATCCTTTTTTAGCTGGTCGCTTAGGTGCTGGTGAAGTAAATGGTATTCAATCTACCGGAACCGGTGTTGCTGTCAAACACTTTGCTTTAAACAATAGTGAAAACTATCGGTTTATGGGCGATTCTATCGCTGATATGAGGGCGATGAGAGAAATATACCTCAGACAATTCGAATATATTGTGAAGAACGCCAAACCAGAGACAATTATGTCTTCTTATAATCAAATTAATGGTGCTCATGCTTCAGAAAATAAATGGTTATTAAATGATTTATTAAGAGATGAATGGGGCTTTGATGGTTTAACCATGTCTGACTGGGGCGGAGTTAAAGATAGAGTTCTTGGTATTAAAGCCGGTCAAGATTTAGAAATGCCAGGCGATACCAGGATTTGCCGTAAATGGTTATGTGACGCTATTAAAGATGAATCTTTATCTATGGAAGATTTAGATAAAGCTGTAAGAAACGTATTAGTGTTAGTTTCAAAGCACCAAAACAAAGAACAAGCTAAAGAAAACGATTGGGAAGGTCATAACCAATTAGCCAAAGAGATTGCTTTAGAAGGCGCTGTTCTTTTAAAGAATGATAATGTCTTACCACTTACTAAAGAAGAACCATTATTAGTTATTGGTGAACTATTTGAAAAGATGAGATATCAAGGTGCGGGTTCATCAATGATCAATCCAAAGATGTTAACAACACCAAAAGAAGCCTTTGATAAAAACAACATCAATTATAAATATCTCCCTGGATATAAAGAAAACAAGTTAGAACCAGATCGAGAGTTAATTAATTCCACAATTGAAGAAGCTAAAGAATATAACAAAGTTATATTATTCTTAGGTTTAACCGATTATGTGGAAAGCGAAGGCTGTGATCGCAAAGACATGCTTCTACCATTAAATCAGTTAGCATTAGTAGATGCTCTTGTTAAAGAAGGAAAAGAAATTGTTGTCGTCCTTTATGGTGGTTCACCAGTAGAACTCCCATTCTTTGATAATGTTAAAGGCCTCTTAAATATGTATCTCCCTGGGCAATGTGGTGGAGAAGCTACATATGAATTATTATTTGGCTTAGCTAATCCGTGTGGTCGTTTGGCGGAAACTTGGCCTCTAGCGTATTCTGATGTTCCTTTTGGAAACGAGTATTCCAATAGTGAACACGAATTATATAAAGAATCCATCTTTGTGGGATATAGATATTATCTTTCTAAAGAAAAAGAAGCTAGATTCCCCTTTGGCTATGGATTATCTTATTCTTCATTCAGTTATAAAGATTTAATTGTTTCTCTCAAAGAGAACAAAATAATCATTAATGTTAAGGTCTCCAATGATAGTGGCATTTCAGGAAATGAAACTGTTCAAATATACATTTCCTCTCCAGTAGGCAAAGTCTTTAAGCCTTTAAGAGAATTAAAGGGGTTCTCTAAAGTCTATCTTGGTGGAAATGAAAGCAAGGTTGTAACTGTTGAGATTGATTACGACGATTTGAAGTTCTGGGCCATCAAAGAAAATAGATTTGTCTTAGAAGACGGAGAATATATTATCCAGGTTGGTAAAAATTCACGTGATGTAGTGCTATCTAAAACCATACATCTAAAAGGTGAAGAAATTAGTTCACAATATGAAAAAGAAGCGCAAAAAGCCTATGAATCTAACGATTTAAGAGTTATTAGCAATGAATTGTTTGAAAAAGTATTAGGTAGAGAAATACCTTCATTACCTAATAAAAAACCAATTACACTAGAATCTAGATTCACATATTTACAAAATACAGTTATTGGTAAGTTATTCCATAAAGCCGTTCTTAACGTTGCTAATAAAGAGATTAAAAAAGCCAAGAAAATGCCCGAGGGTCCTGAAAAGGATAACAAGTTAAAGGGTGCATGGTTCTTATCTAATATCTTAGAGAGCAACTCATTAAGATCATTAAGTATGTCCGCGGGGGAAACATTTAAATACAATTTAGCCTTAGGGTTTATGGATATGTCTAATGGTCATATCTTTAAAGGATTAAAAGACTTTATGACTAATGTCAAAGCACCAAAATTACCTGATGATAAAGGGAGGAAATAAATATGGCAAAGAGAAAATTTTTGGAATTACCATTATTCAATTCCGCAGTTAGATCTAAAAACGTTACAGGATTAGAAAAATGGTTAGGATATCTTATTGGTCCTGCTGGTGCATTATTACTTAATGCCGTTTTAGCCAGCTACTTAAATACTTTCTACACCGATGTTTTACATCTTGGTTATTTAATGGGAGGAATGTTCTTATTTATCTTCCCTCTTTTATCAAAGATTCTTGATGCTGTTACCAATGTTGTTATGGGTTATATCATCGATAGAACCAAAACAAAACAAGGTAAAGCTAGACCCTGGTTATTATTAAGTGCAATTTTAATTCCTATTACTGGTGTCTTATTATTCTTTGTCCCACAATCTAATGAAACAGTAAAGATTATTTGGGTTATCGCCTCTTATAATCTTTTCTATTCTTTCGCTTTCACAATTTATAACATGTCACATAACTTAATGTGCCCATTATCTACCAGAAACACCATTCAAAGAGGTGGATTAAGTGTCTTTAACCAAATCTCTACAATTATGATGACTGGTATTTTAGTGGCTTTAGTCTTCCCGATGTTAGTTATGCCTGCAGTGGGTGTTGACTATAACAAATGGTTAATCGTGATGAGTATTCTCTCTATCATTGTTTTACCCCTAACATTACTTGAATATTATTTCACTAAAGAAAGAGTTACTGAAGAACTCGGCGAACAAGAAGAAAAGAAGATTCCTTTTGTTAAACAATTAAAAATTGTTTTAACTGACAAATACATGATTGTCATGTTCTTATATTTCTTCATTTATACCTTTGCTTCTTCCATGAAGAATCTTGGTTTAATTTATTACTGTAATTATGTCTTGGGTACATATTTCGATGGCACCACTCAAATGCTTGTTAGCGTCATTGGTGGTATTCCAATGGGTATTGGTATTTTTGCGGTATGGCCACTTGCTAAGAAGTTTGGTAAGAGAAACATTACTCTTATAGGTTTTGTCCTCTACGCTCTCGGAAGTGCCTTCTGTTGGATTTTCCCAACCGATATGATCATGGTCTTAATTGGTCAATTCATCAAAAATATTGGTGGCCTCCCCTGTGCCTATGTATTTATGGCTCTATTTGCTGATGGGTTAGATAATCTTGAGTGGAAGAGTGGAATTAGATGTGATGGTGTTTCTATGTCTATCTATAACATCATCGCTGTCGCTATCGGTGGTGCCTCATTATCCGTGTTTAATGCTTTACTATATGGAAATGGTTATATCGAACCAGTTACCAAAGAAGAATTCACCACTAACTATGTTAACTATAAGAACTTTATTACTCAAAAGACCGCAGATGAGATTGCAAAGATGACAGGCACTGATACAGTAGCCTTTGTTCAATCTGCATCCGCGAAAAACTTTATTACCTTTGCCTTTGTTGGCTTAGAAGCAATTACTGGTTTAGTCTTAGCGGGATTATTGGTGTTCTTGACTGTTGAAAAGACAATTGCCAAGAAACAAGCCGTTATTAGAGAAAGACAAAAAGCCGCTTGCTTAGCAAAAGGTGAAGAATGGATTGAACCTGATGTCAGAGCGGAATTAGAAGAACAAAGATTCATTGAAGAAGCGAGAGTTATTTTTATCGAAGAACTAAAAGTCAAATGTCAAAAGAATCCCAAACTTGATTTTGATGCAGAATTAAAGAAATACGATGAAAAAGCTGAAAAAGCTCGTGTTAAACGTGAAAAAGCAAAGAAAGCCGCTGCTGAAAAAGAAGCCGCCAAGAAAGCAAAAGCGGATGCCAAGCTTCAAGCGAAACTTGCAAAGATGACTCCTGAACAATTGCAAAAGAGAGAAGAAAAACTTGCCAAGAAACAAGCTAAGTTTGATGAACACTGGGCAAAGGAAAGCGCTAAAGGCGAAGTGTATTATAAAAAGATTCAAGCCGAATTAGCAGAAGTCAATAAATAGAGGATAGCCTATGAAAGTTGTTGATTTAAAAACTGAATATTTAAATAATCCATTAGGTATTGATGCTACTCACCCATTCATATCTTGGAAGATTGAAGGCGGGGATATTAAGTTTCAAAAAGCCTTTGAGATTGTTTATAAGATTAATAATCAAGAAGAGAAAACTATAGTTTTAGAATCACCCTCTATGCATTATTCTTTTGAGGAAGAATTACATAGTAGAGACTATGTTTCTTACAAAGTAAGAATTCAAAACGAAAAAGGTGTTTGGTCACCCTATAGTGAAGAACAACATTTCTCTATTGGTTTATTAAATAAAAACGATTGGTCTGCGAAATGGATTTATGGAGACTATAGCGTCTCAAAGAGCAAAAGATATCCTGTTGATTATTTCAAAAAAGAATTTGAAATCAAAGATGTTAATAGAGCAATCTTATACGTTACCGCATTAGGTATTTATGAAGCCTATATCAATGGTAAAAAAGTTAGTAATGGATTATTAACTCCTGGTAGTACAGATCCTCGTAAGAGAGTTCAATATGATACTTATGATGTCTCTCCATTATTAAAGGACGGACACAATGAATTAGTTATTTTATTAGCGGATGGATGGTATAGAGGCAGTATTGGTGCGAAGGGTTTTACTTATGTCTTTGGCAAAAATACAATGGTGCTTGCTCAGTTAGAAATTAATGAAAAAGCAGGCAATTTAAGCATAATTTGCACAGATAATACCTGGAAATGGTCAAATGATGGCCCTATTTTATTCGCTGATTTAAAAGATGGTGAAATTGTCGATTTCAATAAAGAACCATCCTTTAATGGCAAAGTGAGAATTGGTAGTTATGATAAAGAAATCACATCCTCAAATAACACAAAGGTTGTGGTTATCTCTAGAAACAAACCAGTTAAAGAATTCAAATCTAAGACCGATAAAGTGGTTTATGAATTTGAAAACAATGTCGCGGGTAATGTTTCCTTAAAGTTAAGAGCCACCGCCGGACAAAAGATTCATTTGTCTATGGGTGAGATGCTTGATGATAATGAAGATGTTACCTTAAAGAACGTTCAATGTATTAGAAAAGGTAAGAAAACACCACTTCAGGAAGTGGTAATTATCTGTAAAGAAGGTGTCAATGAATATGAAACCAAATTCTTCTATGGTGGTTTTAAATATGTGACCATATTAGAAAATGATGGTGTGGAAATTCTTGATATAGAACAACTCGCTATTTCCACAGAGATGAAAGAAGTATCCACATTCAATTGTTCTAATGAACTAATTAATACTTTCTATGACAACACAGTTAGATCTTGTAAATCTAACTTTGTGGATATTCCTACAGACTGTCCCACCAGAGAAAGGATGGGCTGGACTGGCGATTCACAGGTCATTTTTGACACCGCTTCCTATCTATTTGATTGTCACGCTTTCTTTAGAAAGCATGTTAAAGATATTTACGATAGACAAGACAAGAATGGTAGATTACCTCAAATTGCTCCATATTCCGCGGAAGACTGGTTTATGGGTGTGATGAACGGCTCTGTCGGTTGGGCGGATGCCGGTATCTTAATTCCTTATCGTATGTATCTTAGATATGGCGACTTAAATATATTGAAAGATAATTATGACAACATGGTGAGATACGCGAAGTTCATGATTAAAAGATGTGGAACCGCAAAAGGTTTATATGCGTTATATGCAAAACCATTACATTTATCTAAAGAGAATAAAAAGTATGGTGTTAACACCGGTCAATCATATGGTGAATGGGCAGAACCAAATGATGTCAAAGCTTTTGTGTGGACCGATTTTGCCGAACCTCATCCCGAAGAATCAATGGCCTATACCTTCTATATGATGTCCTTAATGGTGGAAATATCTAATCTATTAGATAGAAAAGAAGATATCGCTTTATATGAACAATATAGGGATGGTGTGAAGAAAGCCTATCAAGAATTAGTTACTAAACCCAGACATACATTAGACACCGATAGACAATGTAAACAAGTGAGGCCTCTATATTTTGATTTATTAAATGAAGAACAAACAAAGTTTGCTAAAGAAAGACTAATTAAATCTTTAGATAACTATCGTTGGAGACTAGGTACTGGATTCTTATCAACGCCTTTTATTCTCTATGTCTTAGAGAAGATTGATCCTAATTATGCTTATAAACTTCTTCTTAATGAAGAAATGCCTGGATGGTTATTTATGGCTAAAGAAAATACCGGCACAATTTGGGAAGGATGGGAAGGCCCTAAATCCCAAGCCGGAATTGCTTCTTTGAACCATTATTCCAAAGGTGCGATGGTGGAATGGTTATTTAAATCCATGCTAGGTATTAAAGTGAAAGGTGAAAACACCTTTGAAATATCTCCTGTTATTGGAGAAGGCGTGGACTTCGCTAATGGTAGTTACGATAGCGAATATGGAAAAGTCTCCGTCAGTTGGAAGAAGGCAAATGATAAAGTCTTTTTCGATATCAAAGTACCAGTGAACACTAAAGCGACATTTATTTATAATAAACAAACCAAAGAATTAGAACCTGGAATACACAAAATATCTTTTTGAAATGTTATAACATTATAAAATAGATATATGATCCAATTTAAAAAAGAAAAAGAATTGCCAATTTATACACCCACTAAATGGCAATCTTTTATATTGAAGAATTATGGTCTGGTGGATGTCTTTACTTTATCCCAAGTTTTAGGCTGTGATAGAAGAACGGTTTTAAGAGAAGCTAAGAGATTAGGATTAGAAAAGGTCTATTTAGATAATGCTTGGGTGGAGAAATCATATCTCACCATTATTGAAAATAACTGGGACTTTTTGTCTTATAGACAAATAAAGCAATTATTCAAATGGGATGATAGTAGATGGCAATATGAATTAGAGAATAATGATTATATCAAACTCAAACTCGGTAATTACAAACCAGAGATTCAAGATATTAAATATAGCCCTTTAACCAAAGAGCAAGAAAAAGAAACCAAAAAGATTAGAAGAATTATAGAGAAGAATGTCATAGAGAATTATGCTTCTCCACATTCTTTTAAATATTCAATGCTGAATGCCAAAAAGACAGAAGGGGAGATGCTCATTTATCCCTATGATTTAGTGTGCAACGATGTCTTGATGTCAGACGATGATATAGTGTCTGAAGAAGCTTTGAAATCATACCAAAGTGCGGGTATTACCGCGTTATGGTTTCAACCCCAACTAATTGATTTATCACTATGTCCATTTAGTAACAAAAACAATGATAATTATTTGAAAAGACGCGCAAAACTCAACGATTTTATTGAAAAATCCGCGCAATATGGCATAAAAATCTATATTTATCTTAATGAACCAAAAGGACTCAATGTTAATGATTGGAAAGATGAATATAAGTATTTAATGGGCAGAAGAGAAGACGATACTATCGCCATGTGTTTCTCCCAACAAGAAGTCAAAGATTATCTCTATACCGCTATATATGACTTACTAAAAGCAGTACCTAAATTGGGTGGCATTTTCACCATTACAAGTAGCGAAAGCTTAACTCATTGTAAACACAAGATGTATAGCGATTGCCCGAAGTGTAAAGATATTCCTCCATATGTGATGGCGGCAGAGATTAACAACATCATTTATAAAGCCGTTAGAGATAGTGGAGCCTCTACTCGTGTCGTGGCTATGCTTTGGGGATGGATGCCATATTGTGAAATTTCTACAGAAGATGCCTTAAAAGGCATAGCCTTAATGGATAAGAATATTGATATCATGTGTGTTAGTGAATTTGGCACTCATAAATTCGGAAATATCGGTGAATACTCTATCGCCTATGGCGAACCTTGTTTTGAAACCATTAAATTCTTAAAACATGCCAGAAAACTTGGCCATAAAGTTTGGGCTAAAATCCAAGTGAATAATAGTTGGGAGATGTCTAGTGTTCCCACGCTACCTTGCTTCGAATTAATAATTAATCATTTAACGAAGTTAAAGAAACTAGGTGTGAATGATATTATGCTCTCTTGGACTTTAGGAGGATTCCCCAGTTTCAATATCTCTTTAACTAATTCTGTTTTATCTAATGATTTCAACTATAACCTTTGGTTAAAGGATGAATTTGAAGATAACGCCACGTATATTAAGATGGTGTCCCATCTTTTATCTGAAGGATTTAAGAAATTCCCATTCTCTCTATATCTTTTGTACTTCTCACCACTTAGTTTAGGGCCCGCAAATATGATTTATAGCGAGCCTACTGGCAAGAAAGCCACAATAGTGACATTCTCCTATGACGATGTGGATACATGGTTAAATGGGCTTAATAGAGATGATTTTGAATTAAGAATGAATATTCTATTAAGAAAGTTTAAGAAAGCCACGAAGATTGCTAATTCTTTAGAAGGAAATGAAAAAGTAGAGCAGGTAAAGAGATACACTAATGTCTGGTACATTACCTATAAGTCTTTTATGAATCAATATTATTTCTATAAATATAGAAATGATTTAGAAAAGATTAAAAAGATTATCAATGATGAGATTAAAATAACCAAATCACTATATAGATATGCATCTCTTGATAGCACGATAGGTTTTGAACCATCAAATCAATATATCTATACTCCAAATATGTTTTTAGAAAAACTATTAGCCCTTTATAAAATAAAGAGCAGATAATATTTAATATGAAATTATACGATCAACATGTTCATAGTTATTATTCCTTTGATAGCGACCAACCTATTAAAGCATATTTAGACAAAGCCCAAGAACTTGGTCTTGAGTATTTTGTTTTAACTGAACACCTTGATGTTAACTATTTAGATAAAGAACCAGATATTAAATTCGACATTGATAAAGAAGAAAAAGAACTAACTGAATTACAAAAAGAATATCCTAATATTAGGATATTAAGAGGCATAGAAATTGGTTATAAACCTCATAATATGGATGATGTTAAAAGATTTATGAAAGGTCATAGATTTGATGTGATTAATTTCTCGATGCATGAATCTGATGGTTTAGATTATTACTTTAAAGACGGTTTTAAAGAAAGGGGCATCAAGAAAACCCTAGATGTTTATTTCCAAAGAGAATACGAGATGGCGAGAGACTATGATGATTATGATGTCTTTTGTCATTTGGACTTTGGATTTAAGACTGCCTACCTCTTGGATAACTCTTTTAAAATCAACGATTATGAAGAACAACTTTCTCTTATTATGAAAGAGGTAATTAAGAAGGATAAAGCGTTAGAAATTAACACAAAAGTGCAACAATTTTTGCCTTTAGAGCACACTAAATATATATTATATTTATATAAAAAATTAGGTGGAAAAAACCTCACTTTATCGAGTGATGCACATGTCATTGATAGGTTTTGCATCCACTTTGACAAGTATATTTCTTTAATAAAAGAGTGTGGTTTTGACCATTTAAACTATTTTATCGATAGAAAGAGATATGATATTGATATTGATGAATATATTTACATTCATAATAATTAATTATTAATTGGAACTATTTTATGGGATTTAAGATTATTCGCGGTGACATTACTAAAATTGAGTGCGATGCTATCGTAAATAGTGTGGGTTTAGAGACCCCGGATTATGGCCGTATATGTCATGATGTCATTACTAATTCTAAGAGCCAAGAACTCAGAGATTTCATTGACGACTTAGATGGTGATGCTTCCGTGGGTGACGTCTTTGTTACCAAGGGATATGCTTTACCCGCAAAGAATATCGTCCACTTAATTTGTCCACATTTTGAATCAGATCCAGATTTAACTGTTTTCCAATCTGCAGTGAGAAAAGTTTTATTAACATGTAAAGAAAAAGAATTTAAAAATATCGCCATTCCAGTTTTTGGAACAGGCGCTAATGGATACAATAGACCAGATGTTTATAATTTATTAACTTTCATGTGTTCCGCGTTCGTGGAATACTATCCAGATTTCAATATCACTTTAGTGACTGTTGCTAAGTCTGTGCAGATTATGCACAAACTGATGCCTAAATATGCAACAGATGCTTATAAGCATAAAACCGATGATGAACTCCTTCGTTATCACAAAGCGGCAAAAGCATTTAAACGGAATGATAACGAATATATACCAAGCGACATATATGAAGCTCCAAAAGAATTCTTTGGTAGTGAATTTGAAAAGACCGCCCAAGTCGCGTTATTACCTCAAGACGATTCCAATCGTCCCACAATTACATTAGATGACAAAACTATGTTTAGAATAGGTAATGTCAAAGAATATATGGAAGTCTATGCTGGTAGGCGTTTTCCAAATCAGTTCTCTAATGCCGATAAGATACTAATTAGAGCCAAGCGATATTTGGGATTATCATCTAAAGATGATGATGTTGCCAAGAGTATGACTGCGGCCTCTAAATTATTATCTTCCTACAAAGTAGGTGGAAGAAGACCTAAACCAGAATCAATGTTTAAACTAGCGTTAGGTTTAAGAATGAATTATTTAGAAGCTCAGAACTTTATGAATTTCTTTGGTTTATCATTTACCCATCACCCACAAGACAACACCCTAGAATCCGGTGTGAGGTATTGTTTGGATCATCATCTCTATGAAATAGAAGAAATAGAAGATGAGATTTATAAACGAACGAAAAAGACATTTTTCTACTCTAAATAAAATTAAATTCTTCAGTCGGGCGAACTTTCACGGTTCGTCTTTTTGTTTTGCTACTATAGTGGTGCTGATGGGTCAGCAGAAGGAGAACCATTATGGACAAAACAATTAAAATTACCGGAGTGGGCAGAATCAGTAAAGCCCCAGATCTTACTGTGGTGAGATTACATATCACAAGGACAATGCCAACATACACTGAAGCCTTGGAGGCCACAGCAGAGGATGTCAGAATCTTAAAAGATTCTTTAGAGGAAGCTGGATTAGAAAGAAAAACCATCAAGACCACAAGCTTTGAAGTGGAAACAGATTATGACAGCTATTATGACAAAGATCATAATTACCACAGAACCTTTAAGGGCTATAGTTATGTCCAAAACTTCAGAATTGAATTTGGTGTAGATAACAAATTACTTGGTAAAGCGTTATTCAATATCTCACATTTACCAATTGATCCCGAAATCACTATTAGATATGAAATTAAGGATATTCAGGCCGCGAAAGATGAATTACTAGCCAATGCTGTTAAAGATGCCACTAAAAAGGCTAATATCATCGCTGATGCCGCAGGCGTTACAATTGATGGAGTGGTGGATATCAACTATTCTTGGTCCACTATGGAATTCTATTCCAGAGATATGAATTTCACGTATTGCAAAAAGGCGATGGCATCACCTAAAGCGAAAGAAGATACTTATGATGTCGATATCGAACCAGAAGATATTGAAAAGAGCGATTCAGTAACTATCATCTTTGCCATTAAATAAGAGGAACAATTTATGGATGAAAAAGTAATTACCTTAATCAACACATTAGTGCCCACGATGAGCGAGAAAGAGAAACTCGCCTTCTATCTCGCCTTTGGCGCGCATACCGGAAGAGATCAAAAAGATCACGCTGGATTAGAGTACATTGGTCATCCATTAACGGTGTTTGCTCACTGTGATAGTGAAGACACCAGAGTGGTGGCCCTTCTCCACGACGTCGTGGAAGATACAGAAATAACCTTAGAAGATTTATCTTTGTTATTTGAATCAAAAATCGTGGAAGCGGTTAAACTCTTATCTCACGAAAAGGGTCCTTATGATAGGGAAACTTATATTAAAAATATAAAAGCCAATCCAATTGCCAGAAAAGTCAAAATTGAAGACTTAAGAACCAATATGGATAGGAGTAGATTGCTATCACTACTTGAATGGCACGATAACAAAGTTAAAAAACATTATAAGAATGAATTCGAGGAGTTATTAAAAGATGACTAAATACTACGCAGGCGGCGCACTCAAGTTTGAAAATGGTGTTTTATATCTTAGAGAAACTTGTGGTTATGTCTATGATTTCTTCAATGATGGTTATGATTTATTCAAACCAGAATTAGAGTGCACCAGGGAAGAAGCGCTCGCGGAATATATCAGAATTTTTGGCACCGATGAAGGATTTGAAAACAACAAAAAATAATTGTTGCCAAAAATCTCTTATATAAATATAATAATCCTGCTCATAAATCGAGCTACCTTACAGCTTTTTAAGCCTTACAGATCATTTATTCAATTAATTATTTAGGAGGTAGTTTATGAGCAAATTAATTGATTCCCACTTGATAGGGCAAAATATCAAGAAACTTCGTCTAAGTCATAACTGGACTCAGGAGTTCTTAGCCGACAGTATCGGATACTGCGTAAGGACCTTACGCCGTGTCGAAAACGAGGGCACAGATAGAATTGACGTTGTCAACATCTTCGCCGCCGCCTTCGAGGTATCCGCACTAGACATCCTTCAAGGATGTTTTTTGTTTATTTGGACAATATGTAATAACAGATATCAAAATAAGTTTTGTTATCTAAATGATTAATAGTTTTGATACCCTGGGGATAAGCAAAATCACCTTTCACTAATGTGGATATGGTGTTATCGCTATTCAAAGTGGTGAAAGATAAGAATAATGATGAATCTAATGATCTAGATACCATGTTAACTTGGTATTTATTATTATCCACAGGAGCGGTGGTATCGATATCTTCAATCGTGGTTTCTATCTGATAATCATCAATGCTTAAGTTATTATTTCTAAAAGCACTAATGTCTATGGGAATATTAAAGAAAAATGCATTATTTTCATCATTTAAGGCGAGTTTTAGCGAGTTTTCTTCATATTCTATCGCAATTATTGACTCTGCTTGATAAGGAGTTCCTAGCTCTTCTAAAGCATCATTTGAGAACTTGATGATGTTGTCATAGACCTCACTAATGGTCTCATCCATGACATAGGGATCATCACTCTTTTGATTGGTTTTGGTAATCTTTGGTAAGAAAGCAAAGAAAATAATTAAATCAATAACAAAAGAGACGCAGAGAATAATGATAATAATTAATCTCTTGTTGGCTTTCTTTTCTTTTTCTTGAGAGATATTTGACTGTTTGTCCATCAACTATTATTTATAATACCTTAAATATACAAAAAAAGGCATTGTCGGTCTTCACCATACAACACTTACTCTAATCTGTTATTCATACACGCACAATCTAGGCTGAGTAATAGGGAGCGACCCTAATACTTCTAGAGGGGGTATTTCTACCGAACTACGGGAGGAATCGATATCCTCCAACTTTCAGAGAGCTTCAGCAAGAAAAGATCCATTACGTAAGCTATTCTTGGCATTCTCCTACTCGCGCCTACCAAAGTGGTTATAGGTGATTACTCACCATCAAGCCAGACACTTCTTTTGAGACCGTAGATAGTAGTTTCTCACGCTACTATCTTAACGGGGGATACATTGCTGCAGAGCCTCTTATCGTGCCCTCTCGGGTAGCTATTTACATCGAAGAGCGTATTGCGCCACCAACCAAAGCGATCCATTACAACCGGGTACCATTTAGGTCTCGTCTATAGTGCAGTATCCCACACTATATTCTCTTTTGGCTGGGCCCCAGCCACTGTGCAACAATGACTTCACTGGGTTCCAATGCACATATACTATAACCTCCTGTCAATAGGAGTGGTGAGGACAAGAAATGTCCGATTAAAAAAAGTTTTGTAAAATATGAAGTTGTAAAAAATACAAACTAAATGTATTGTTATGTTATGAACTTAGGTGAAAGATTTAAAAAGTATCGCAAGAAAGCTGGATTGACTCAAAAGGAAGCCGCTCAAGTAATTGGTATTAATAGCTATCAATTAGGTAATTATGAGACCAATAGAAGCGAACCGAGTATCACAATCTTAAAAAAGATGAGCAATGTTTATGGTGTATCTATAGACACTTTAGTGGGAAACAACACATTACCAGAAGAAATCGTTGACATTAAAGAAAAAGATAATTTGGAACAAATTATTAAAGAGTTTGTCCAATATTGTGAAGGCAAAAAATAAAGCCATTATTATATCAAAATATTAAAATTGATTTATCGTAGATAAATCTTTTTTATTTATATATCATCTTAACAAATAAAAAATACAAACAATGTAAAAAATACAATTAATTTGTTTTATTTTTGTGTTTTTTATGTAAGAATATTAATGCCGTTAACGCGGTGGGATGCGTCTCTCTTATCCTCTTTGCACTCGTAAGGAGGTAATAAGGAAATGCACTTAATAAAAAAGACGATTATCCTCATCATAATCGTCGTGCTACTACTGGTGTTGGTTTAATTAGCAATGCCCGTAGTGAGAGACGTATCTCCTAATTAAAATATATATTAACTACGTAATTTTTACAAACAGAAAATAATATTTTAGATACATATTTAGTCATATTTTATTCATACAATCGATGTTTTTTGCTAAATTAATATCATTGATGAAAAATAAACTTGTCGGATTATTAATTTTATTATTCGTTTATTTGTTCGCTGTAACGATAGGAGTATTTTCCTATATTGGTTTTAATTACCTTGGTCTCAATGATTATTTGGCGGTTTTAATCGCTGATGTTTTAGCGACGGTATTCGTCTGGCTAATGGGTGTGATATTTAAGACTGCCTCGATGTATGATCCATATTGGTCAGTTCAAACATTAGTAATATATCTAGCTCTGTTAATTAAATATAATAACTGGAATCTAGGCACCATCCTCTTGTTAGTGGCCATTTCCTTATATTCTATAAGGTTGACTACAAATTTCATTATTGGCTTTGATTCCTTATCTTATGTCGATTGGCGATATAGAATGCTTAAAGAGAAAAGTGGAAAGCTTTACCAATTAGTAAATCTAATGGGTATCTGTATGTTTCCCACTTTAGTGGTCTATTCCTGTTCATTACCCGTGATTGTGTATGCACGTATAGGTGCATTCACATATTGGGACATCATTGGATTATCCATAATAGTGTTAGGAATCTTATTAGAATTAATATCCGATATACAGATGAAGAAATTCATTAAGATTAGAACCAGTAGAAGTGAAGTGATTAATATCGGCTTATGGAAATATTCCAGACATCCTAATTATCTAGGTGAAATATTAATCTGGTTTGGCGTTGCCTTGGTGTTAATCATCGCTAATTACACATACTGGCATTTCATCTTTGGAGCGGTAATCAACCTCATTATGTTCCTAGTTATTTCTATTCCTATGGAAGAAAATCACTTCAAGGAATACAAAGAAAATTACGATGTATACTTGAAAACTACTTCTCCATTATTAATTCTTCCAAGGAGAAAATTAAAAGAATAAGACCATATAATGGTCTTTTTATTATAATTATGATAAAATTCGTAAATAGGTGTTGACTTATATTTATTAATGAATAATAATAAAGGTGCTTAGTTAATTAGTTAAATAGTTAACCAGCAAAGAAATACAAACAAAAACAGATTAGAAGAAAGGGAAGAAAAATATGAAAAAATGTTTATCCAAAGCATGTTTAATCTTCTTACCGCTTATGATGGTTATCTCTTCCTGTAGTGGAGCCCATAAGACAGATAAGCAAAAGATGAATCAAAATGATCTTCCAGATATCTCCATCAAAGAAGAAAACTTCGATGATCTCGACTTCGGTGATGAACCAGTTGAACAATTGAAGTTAGATAATCCTGATGCCTATAGAAGTACATATAAAGATGTCTCTCCAAACTTCAAATTCTACTTAAAGTGCAATGGTATTAGACTTCATTCAACATTCTCTGATGATCGTTCGATATTAAATATTGAAGATTTGAGTGATAAACCAATAAGTTATACCGCGACATTAGATAATGGTACAAACTTATTCACTGTTGAACCTAGCACTCCATATATTGAAGGTCACTGTTATAAAGTTTCATTGTATGAAACATGTTATAGCTTCAAAGTGGAAAAGACATTAGATGCTAGCGTGCGCACTCTCTACTTCAATGTTAAAGAAGAAAATAAGAGCGTGATGGAACTAGTGGAAGGCATTCAAAGCTATCCATTAGAAAATGTTATCCAAAATACTGATCCATTAGAACCCCATCCTTATCTTATTTATAAAGGTGATCTCGCCGTCAGTGAAAATGACATCGTGAAGTTCGAAAGTTCTGATGAAAGCAAGAAGAATGACACTGTCTTCGTGAAAGTGGTGTCCACGAGAAAAGATAATAATAACACCAGAGTTAATTATGTTTCTCCAGAAGCGAAAGATATCTTCAAAGACTTAGATCTCCACGTTGATGATGAGAAGATTCCATTAAATAACTTCCACATCAATAGTAAAGATGAAATCTATGAACAACTATTAAATAGTGAACTAGTGAAAGATTATATCGCCTATACCGCTTATGAATATAACTTCGGTGATAATAACTCAGCGGTTTGGGACTTCATCAAATCATGTGTGATATCTGTTTCCTTCAAATTCATCGATGTCGGCATCTCCTTACAGTTCAACTTATTATTTACACATAAGTTCGAATCTGGTTGGGTGTTAAGCCTTAACATCACCGTCCAATGGGAAGAAACATATACCGTTTCCGCGGATGCCTCAGTGAGAAAGTTCTTAGGAGTTCCATATTGGGTGGATATGTCAATCGCTGCGGATAAGACTGATAAAGTCAGTGTCAAAGCTGCGATTGCGATGACTCATTCCACATTCAATCCTGGACCAGAACTTGAAGATCCGAAGAATGTTGATATTAAGAACGCGAAAGAAAACGTCGCTAACTTAAAGGATAAATGGATGGAATCCGGAATGTTTGATTCTTATCACGATAAGACCGAATCAGGATTAACATTATTCAATATTGGTTATGTTGATTTCTATCTCGGATATGTCACATTCTCCATCGAATTATATGTCACATTAGCTTCCGCGATATCCATTACCGCAGGCGCTGGATGGACATATGAATCCACAACCACGATCATTAGTTATTCCACAAATGATGGTAACAAGACTGATGGTGGAGCATCCCCACATGGTGTGACATCACATGTCATCAGTGGTGAGTTCATTGGTAAATATAACATTGAGATGGGTATTAAAGTCCGTTTCGGATTCAGTATTACCGGTCTTAAATGGTTAGCCCAATTAACATTAGATTTAGATGGTAGATTCTATCTAACCATCACCGGATTTGGTTCCTTAACCTGGGACCTTGTCACTAAAGACCTAGTTATCGATGTGGGATTCCAGATCGAAATAGGCTTCAAAATTGAAATTACTCTTGCGGTTGTGATATTAGGACACGGATATGGTAACTGGTCCATCTTCTCCAAGAAGTTCCCGTTTATCATCTTCGGTAATCCTAATAGAGTGCAAGAACATGTCGTCGATGAAGTGGTCAATTTAAGAAAGATGAACACTAAGATCGATGACACAAATACTATGTGGTTCAATGTCTTAGACGGACTAAGCATGAGTACCGCTCCTAAGAGATTCAAATATAACGAGAAATTAACCGTGTTAGATTCTTGTTTCATCTCTGAACCAGTAGGTATTAAATTAGTGGATTCCTTCGTTTCCAATAATCCAAGTCTCATCGCTATTGAAGGTGACGAATATGTCGTTAAGACTAATCAAAATATGTTTGATGCGACAGCGACATTAACCGTCTCTGATATCTTCGGTAGTAGAGAACATAGCTACACAATTAACATCCATTATCAGAAAGAAAACACCAAAATAGTGGACTTTGACGGCAAAGACGCTGCTGCTTATGAAAAAGGTGATGTCGTTGATATGCCAATGGGTGAAGAGAGAGAAGGCTATATCTTCAAGGGTTGGAAACTTAACGGAAAACGTGTCGATTTATCAAAACCATATCTCATGGGTGAAGAAGATTTACACTTTGAATCTGACTATATCTCCTATGTCCATTACTTAGTGGAATTCTACGATGGTTATAACAATCTCGTGCAATCCAGCTGGGTACTCAATGAGGATAGAGCGGTCGCTCCAAGCGCGGATATACGTGATCAAAATATGAATGGATATCGCTTTGTGAGCTGGGATGTCGACTTCAGTTGTGTAAAAAACAACATGAAGATCTATGGTATCTATACAAGAATAACGGAGGTTGATTAATATTATGAAACGCCTAAGTACATTATTCTTATCATTATTAGCCTTAACCGCCTTATCTGGTTGTAACCAGAATAAAGGTGATAAATATGTGAGACCAATTATCAATAACGGGGTCTATGATGTAGAAATTCCTACGATTGATTCTCCAGTTGTTGATATTAAGATCTTAAACATTCCTACAACAGCGATTGAAGTGGGATATATGTCCTATATGGGTATTGAAGTAGAGATTCATTACGCAAGTGGTGAAGTAGTTACTATCCCATTTACTGAAAGATTATTCCCAATTGATCAATTAGAGATGTTAAAGACTCCTGGTCAAAAGACTATCGACTTCTTATTTAAGGGCAATCATATCTACTTTGATTTAACTCTTATGGAAGCTAAAGTCCCTGTGTATCACAAAGTGATATTCCAGGATCACAACAATACTACTTTAAAAGAAAAAGTGTTTGGTTACCTTGAACCTGCAATCTATGATGGCAGAGATATCGAAAGCTATTGGGAAGGTGATTACTATTATTACTTCAATAATAAATGGGATCACAATACCGACTATGTCTACTGTGACTTCATCACCCATGCGGAATATGACACATTAGATATTCGTAATAAAGCCTCTAAATATGTTGTGGGCACAAATATCAAACACGCTGATGGTCAAACCTATAGACATACCACATTAGCCACAATCAAGAATATTCAAGATAGCAGTGGTGATAGCAAAGTCCTATATTACTTAGGTGAAGTTAACAACGTGGAAATCGCTCATTCTGAAACCATCTACCATGAAGCCAGTGGTTATAGCCGTATCGAAGGTAACTTCGAGAACGTTACCAATAACGAAATCATTAAGAATATATTAGATATGTCTAAAGAAGTCTATCACGTGAATAACACTTCTGATACTGCGAAATATCCATTTGATTTCATCACTAATGGTTCAAGGTTAAACTTAGACTTCTCTGCGGATGAAAGCGGTAAACCTAAAGATTTAGGTAATAGATTAGATGAAGCCTATGGCAAACCAAATTATCCTCGTACTGACGGAAGAGCGGTATCTCATGATCCAGTCTTATATGGCGACATTATTGATGATATTAAACAATCTATGGTAAATACCTCATTACCACTTTATGAAGGTACTAGAACTGGTTATTACAGAATTAGTTATGTAGCTAAAATAGACTTATTATTAGACACCTACTATATGTTTGGTCCAATGTCCTCATCCAACTATATGTCTAGAGCGACATTAATCCCCTGTTACTACTATGGTTCATTAAAACCAATACTAAGTTATAGTGAAGATGGTAGCTTCACAGATCACTATTCCACAAAAATAGAATTCGGAACCGAAGACTTAATCGCTATGTTCGTGGACTAAAACAATAATCTATAACTAAGGCCGGTAGAAATACCGGCTTTTTCTATAAAAACATTGTTAAAAATAGTATTATTTAAAAAGAAACTAAGCTCTTGAATTAAAAAAAGAGATTAAATTAATAAATGAAAAGTAAGAAGTTTCTTATACCCGCATTAATATTATTAGTGGTCTCCTTTTTATCATTCTTTTCTGGTTTTGTGATGATATATCTATGTAGAGATCAGATATTTGGTATTATCTCTATGTTTACCACAGGAGTGGTGTGCTTAATTCTATGTATTATCTTCTTTGAGAAGTATCGTAAGGAAGAGAAGTTAGAACCTCTTCCTCACAAAGAAGAAAAACCAATAATAACTAAAAAGAAATCTTCTTCTTATAGAAATGAATATTCTCATATCGAAGAACAAGATGATGAAGATGATCTAGATGAAGAAGAATGGCTAGATTCTTTAGAAGAGGACGAACTATGTCCTAACGATGATGATGAGGAAGATGAAATAATGGAAGACGAAGGAGATGATTTTGATGAACTCAACGTACTTAAATAAATACCTACAACAAATAAAAGAAAATCCCCATGTCTTACCAGAGGGATTACCCATAGAATTATTAGATGATAAACAATTCGTCTTAGAGATGGTGGCTATGAATGGCTTTGCTATCGAACATGCCTCTAATAGATTAAAGAATGATAAAGATGTTATTATCGCTTCTTTATTAGCCCCATTTGATGATTTTGATTATCTCGATGAATTAAATAATTATCATTGGCCATTAGATTATGTCCCATCTAAATATCTTAATGATAGAGATGTAGTAGTGGCCTCCACAAAACAATATGGCGCCCAACTACTATATAGATGTGAACAATATCGTGATGATAGAGATATCGTCTTATTATGTGTAGCTAATGATGGCTTTGCCTTTAGATATATCTCTAAGAGATTACAAGATGATAGAGAGATAGTCTTATCATCTATTAAAACCTATAGCGATATCCTTAGAGATTTAGATATTAAGTATTTAGATGATAAAGAAATAGTGCTAACCGCGGTATCCCGTGATGGAGCGTTACTCCGTTATGCTTCTAATAGATTAAAAGGCGATAGGGAAGTCGTTATCGCTGCGGTCAGACATTATGGTGAGGCGATTTCTTTCGCCTCTCTAGAGCTCCAAAATGATGAAGAGATTATTAATATCTCTAAAGAGAATCTCACAGGGATAGAATATTAGATATATGTATATAGAAGATAGTTTCAAATATATAACCGATAGGATGATGACTCCTTATACAAAGTTAAATGAGGAGAAAGTCTTTTTATCTCAGTTTAAAAGCGATGAGGATTCTATCCTTGGAGATTTTTATTCTGATAAGTCAGAAGTCAAATTGAAGTTTGAATTATTCTCTTGGTTAGCCAACGAGGATTCTATCTTAGATATTAATTATTGCTATGAATTATCATCTTTAAATGGTTATGATGATAAACCATTCTATGATGTCTTTATTGAGACTAACGATGATGTTATCTTCCTCGATAGTGTCTACACTCAGAGGTTCCCCATTAATATCAATAAGTTATCGAAAGCTTATTATGAATATAAAGGTTCTTTATTCCATAAGATAAAAGGAACATTATCCGATAGATATTATGGTCATTCTGTAGAATCAGAAAAGATTAGAGCCTTTATATTAGATATTAAAGATAGATTATCTCATAGTCATAACCCTGACTCTTGGATGAACTATAGAAGAGCGATATCTAAATTAATAGGGTTATTTCTCTTTCTTATGAAAGAAGAGAATAAAGTATATATAGATAAAAACATTAAGATATATACGATATATTATGACCAAGGTAATGAAGTTAATGATGATATCAAATACTTCTTTGATAAGGCGAAGACCTTATTAAAAGAACTATTAGGTAAGGATGTTGTTTATACTTATAGGACCACGCAAGAAGTGGTGGTTTATATCAATGATAAATATCCTAATGTTAGGGGATATGCCTCAAATGAATTAGTGAAGGATATTTTAAGTAGAGATTATAGTTTATAGATTTTTGTTTGATTTTTAATATATCTAACATAATCTAATAAAGTTATCATTAAGATAATAATGAAAGAGAAGATATTAGATTTTATTAATAAGAATTGGGTAAACACAATTGTTAGAGATAACAAAGAGTTACCTTATCCTTATAATTCCCCGAATACTGGTATGTATTCCGATTTTTATTATTGGGATCTATATTTCATTAACAAAGGTTTGTTACTCACTAAAATGCCAGAACAAGCGGAGAACAATATCAAGGATATGGTGTACTTCGTTAATACCTTAGGATATGTTCCTAATTCTAATTCTGGTGATATGAGAAATAGAACCCAACCTCCAGTGTTAACACTGTGTGTTTATGATCTATATCAATATAAACAAGATAAGAACATTATCTATAAATATATAGAAGCCTTATTAAAAGAACATGACTTCTTTCAAAAAAGAAGGATGACTAATATAGGTCTTAATGCCTATATGTGTGATGACTCCACGAATAAATATGATGAGATTATGAATCATTATAAATATCTCTCTAATAGAGTATATGAATATAGTGATAACCCCGATATTCAATATCAGATAGGGAGAGATATTATCGCTGTCGCGGAATCTGGTTTAGATTTTAACGCTAGATTTAAAACTAAAACTAGATTAATGGGGGCATCTGAATTTGCTCATTTAGATTTGAATTGTTGGTTATATGCTGTAGAGATACGTCTAAGTGAAATGTTATCTATTATTGATAGAAGTAGTGAATCCAAAGAATTCTTATCTCTAGCTAATAAAAGAAAAGAATTAATTGATAAATACTTCTTTGATAAGAAACAGGGTATATATGTTGATTATCATCTCAGTGATGGTAAACATTCTAAAGTTATTACCGCGGTATCTTTATACCCCCATGCGATGGGGATATCTAAAGATAAGGAATCCGCGTTAAAAGTATTTAATCTCTTAGAACAAGAATGCGGGGTTTCCACCGCGGCATATAGAGATGAGAAACAATATTATCAATGGGATTACCCCGTAATGTGGGGTGAGACTACATTTATCATATTCTTAGCATTACTTAATGTTGGTGAAATAGAATCCGCAAAGAGAGTCATGGATAAATATATATCTACGATAGAAAAACAGTTTAAGCTAACTGGTTTATTATGGGAGAAATATAATTCATTAGATGGCTCTATCATGAATGTAGAATATGATGCCCCTCCCTTTATGGGATGGACAGCATCTACATATCAGATATTTGCCTTAGAAGGCATAGATATAAAGTTACCTTATATTAAGATAATGTAAGCAAGCAAAACAATGTGGCACCTGGTTGCCACTTTTTATTTCATTTATAACTTATGCTGCGTGTTACGTGCATTATTAATATATAATAAAAAGCGATTAATACATTGGAGGACAACTCTATGAAAAGCCATGGCAAAAATATAATGATGCTCATTTCTCTTTCACTTGCTCTTGGGATTACAGGGTGTGGTGCACAACCCAAACACCATTCTCATGAGATTGATGAAAGATATGTCGATGAAGAAGGCAATTTAACAGAACCAATTGATATTGCCACTCATAGTGAAGATGAGGGACCGCATCAAGAATACAACAAAGGAATTGTACTAGTTAAAACTCCAGAAGAAGTTGATAAGGATTCTTTAAAACTTGATATTCAATCCGTTGAAAGAATTTACCCTCAATCATCTTGGCACAAAATTATTTTAGACGGTGAAGATACGGTTTCTGCTGTTAAATATTTAAGAAGCACAAATATGTTCCAAAAGGTAGACTATGACTATGTCATGGGTGTTTCTGCGGAAATTGAGTCAATCGATGTGTCGAGCAATCCATACGCTTCTGATTTATCTTACCTTGATACTATGTGTATCAACCAAGCATGGGGATATGGCTCTCAAAATCATTTGGGAGGACCTAATGGCGGTGGTTCATCCGATGTCATCATCGCTGTAATAGATACTGGTGTCGACTATAACCATATTGATTTAAGAAACAATATTTGGACCAACACTGGCGAAATTCCAAATAATGGCATCGATGATGATAATAACGGATATATAGATGATGTTCGTGGTTGGGATTGCGTTAATGAAGATAATGAACCGTTAGACGATAATGGTCACGGCACTCATGTTGCCGGAATTGTGGCAGCTGAAAACAATTATGTTGGCACAGTTGGTGTTGCTTTCAACTGCAAAGTCATGCCCATTAAAGCAGGAAACAGTAGCGGCTATTTTATTAATTCAGATATTGCGCAAGCAATTCAATATGCCTATATGAATGGTGCATCTGTTATTAATATGTCTTTTGGCGGATCATCCATTTCTCTTGCAATCGAAGATGCGTTGGTTGATGCTTATAACCAATGTATTTTGGTTGCAGCGGCTGGCAACAATTCATTGTGTAATCAACCCGATTGTATTGCACATCTTCAAAAAATGCCGTTTTATCCAGCGGCATTGTCTTATGTTATTGGCGTCATGTCTTGCAACAATGAAGGAACATGCATTTCATCCTTCTCTAATTTCGATCACTACCCATTTAATAAATATGAATATGAAGTATATGCATGTGGTGAACAGATAATATCTTCTTGGCCAAACAATAAGTATGCTAGATGTAGCGGCACTTCAATGGCGGCTCCGGTTGTCTCGGGTATTGCTGCATTATTAAGAAGCGCTTATCCAGATAGAGAAACGCATAGTCACAAATTTATTCAATCACAAATTGTTAATACAGGACCTATTTTGGATTTACAAAGGGTGGCCAATGCATATGATGCTTTAACAAAAGTTCCCACCCCATCGCTTAAACTTTACGATTATTATATTTTTGATAATAAATCCATAAATTCTTCTAATAACAATAATGGCATTATTGATTCTGGCGAAACCATTCGAATAGCAATAGAACTTCAAAATAGGGGTGGTGTTGCTTCTGATGTCACTGCTTCAATTGATACAATTAGAAATGGAGATCCAAATCTTGTCGATCCAAACATCGAAATAATTAATGACACATTACATCTTAGTGATGTTGGAACATATTCAGTCAGGGATTGTGGAAAAATATATGAAAACAACAGCGTAGTTGGAACAAATCTTTATTTTGAGGTAACAATTTCAAATAATTGCCCGCACAATTATTTAATAAATATTAACTTGCATTTAAGTTATGAAAACGGTCTTCAAAACGATGGAATAACTTATAGAACTGATAATACCATTTCTTTAAGTGTGGCTAACGGTGTCTATGTACCAATTACAATCAGTCAAGACATGGTGTTTTCTGGAGATAAAAAATACATTGTTTCAGATACTGTTGTAATTGGTTCGGGTGTGAATGTAACGTTTGAAGCTGGGGCCGACATTGTTTTTTATGAAAACAGTCAATCCTACATTGATAATCTATATAACAGCCCACGAATCAATGGAAGAAATGCGGAATCGCTTTCATTTATTGGAACAGCTGAAAAGCCAATAACAATTCATGTTTCTGAAATGTTTGAAGGATATGTTGGGTTTATTTTTGGCGCCACAACTTTTGATTACTGCAACATTATTAACATCGGATTAAGTACGCAGAATTTTTTGCATTCATCGGTTGAATTCCAGAGAAAATTAACAAGCGATAGAGTGCTTTCGTATAATCAAGGACAAGGAAACTCGAGCGGTGCACAAGTTGATGTCAGCTTCGCTCAATATTCTATCTTTAAAAATACACACTCAAAATTTGTAAACATCAATGTAACAGAAATGAGGAATTGTGTTTATTATTTTGATTATTACAACGATGGAAATGGTGGAATTAATTATTCGTACAATAATTTATACATAGCTACAAAAAGCGATTTCACTTCATGCTTCAACATCTTACAAATGGGTGCAAGCAGATCTTATGGTGATGCTTATATATATGATTTTAATACAAGAAAACTTGCTGATTTGCCAACACTAAAATTGAATAGTTATTCAGAAAATCCATATCTCTTTGGATTGTTTAAGGAGAAGGCGACCACTTTAGCTCCAGGCCATACTTATGTTGAAGAAAATGCGACAGAAGTTAATAAAGTTTGGCCTTTTATTAAAAACATTAGTATTCAGGATTCTAATGGTGAGCCAACAAATGTTGTGGGTGTTGGCGAGTATACGATTTCAATTGAATTTAATAGAAATATGAATACTTCTAAAGAAATAACTGTTGGTTATGGAACAATTGAACCATATTTTGATTATGTTATTGATGGAAGTTACGTTGTCGACAACATTTGGACTGGAACTTTTGAGAATAAAGCCGTTATTGAAAATGGCACACAATTTTTGAGGGTGGCTCACGCATTTGCAACTGTCGATGGTTTTGATATGGAATGTGTTAATAATGGGCAATATTTCTCTTTCGATATTGATAAAACAAATGCATTATCAATGACTTTACAAGCCAATCCAGGGAACGAAGGCATTGAATTGATGTGGGCGCAAGATGATTATGATACTTTAATGGGATATAACATCTATCGTTCAACATCAAAAGATGGGAACTATTCTAAAATAAATCCTTCAATTATTCCTGCTGGTGAAAATACATATCTAGATGATAGTTGTGAACCAGGTCAAACATATTGGTATACATTTACTGTAGTTTTGAGTGATTTTAGTGAATCTGCACCAGCGGGTAAAGTTTCAGCTACTGCAAGAGATACTATCGCGCCAACAATTTATCACACGCCAGTAAATCAGGGATATGCCAATAATAATTTGACCATATCTTGTACTATAAGTGATAACATAGCGGTGCAATCTGCTACGTTATATTATCGAACAACAGGCGATAGTGAATGGAAGTCTCTGACAATGATGAAAGCGAATAATCGTTTCAGCGCGGTCATTTTTGGTAGTGAAGTGACAATGGATGGACTCCAATATTACATCTCCGCTACTGATGGCACCAATACAGTGACGCGTGGAAGTGCGGAATCACCATTCACAATCGTTGTTAAAGATCCATCTACATTGAATAATATGGGTGATGTTGATGGTGATGGTGTTATCACCACAAAAGATGCTTTGATGATTATTAAAGCCATCAATGATGAAATCATTTTGACAGACGATCAATTCCATCGCGCGGATTTAAATGGAAATAATGAATTATCATCATCTGAAGCCTTGAGAATTCTTCAATATGTCAATGGCAACGTCACTACATTAGAAATGTAAATAATTTATGAAAAAATTAGCGTTATCATTTTTAACATTAGGATTTGTTTTACCTTTATCAGTTTTACCAAGTAAAACATCTTTTGAAATGGCTAACGCTGAAGGCGAAGAAAACAAAATTACATTATCTTGTAATGATAACTTAGCGGAGGGCAGTCAATACTATGCTTCTGTTTCATTAAGCAATTACGAAGAAGTAAGCGCTTTATCATTGCAAGTTTATTTCAATAACGATGTGGTGACCATTAATGGCACCTACAACACTTTGTCATCATCAGAAGTATCGATTTATGATTCATCTGTAAATGATGACAATATTGCATATTCATATATTTTTAAATCTATAGATACAAATGTTTCACACCAACTATTTAATTTCTACTTCACAGTTAAAAATGGTGTAACCGCTGGCGATTATTATTTTGATGTGGTGGTTACAGAAGCATACAACAGCTCTCTTGATGATGTTGAGATTAATATATCAAGGAAGTATTTCCATGTTACAAATAAGACTCAGCTCAAAAGTGCTTATGCTTATCTATCAACTAGTAGCTCTATAAACAAGTCTATTGATGATGAATTTGAGTTTACTTACTATATAAATTCTTATGAACCATCAAGTGGTGAATATATTATTGCTTACGATGATCAACTATTTGAATTTGTCTCATTAACAAAGTTAAGTTTCTTTGACAACATGCTGTGTGATTATAACGCGAGTGGTGTTGGGCAAATTCACGTTACTTTTGCGGCAATAAATCAGGCCACAAATCAATATTTGTTCAAAATCAAATTAAGAGTAATTGCTAATGTCACAACAAGTTCACAAATAACATTAACCGCAAGTGAACTATATGATACTGAAATGAACCCAATGACGTTTGGTGCTAGTGCACTAACTGTTAACTTAACTTTTGATTCATCTTATGTTGAACATCCAAAAATGGAAACCAGTTATACACTAGATACGGTTAATAAAGAAATTTCATTAGACATCACATTAGAAGCTGATTCACATTTAGGCGCTGGCGACTTTATATTAACGTTTGATAAAACGATTGTTACATACGTTAGTTATACTAAACACTTCTCACCGACATCATTCACCGTGAATGATAAAGAACAACAATTAGATCAAGGTAGAGTGAAATTCTCAATTATTTCTACAACAGATATTATTGATGCTACAGATGTTATTACATTTGTCTTCTCTTATAACGAATCAAGTCAAATTCAACATGCTGTATTCAATTTATCGGGTAGTGGATTAACTGATTCATTAACGGCCCCTATTGAGTTAGATATATCTGGTACGGAATTTGATATTACTGCGACTGATTTCATCCTTAGATGGTCTATTTCGTATCTTTATATGGAAGATGAATCATTTATTGGTAATGGAACAGGAAGATGTTTGTCAGAGGGCCTTTATGTTACCGCTAAAAGAGAACTATTAAAACTTGATGAATATTCAATTAACAATTTCACTAACAATGTTAATAACAAATATACAGATGAGCTTGCTCGTTACCTAGCATGGGCATCTGCCTGTGGAGATATATCTCCATTTGAAGGAGACGATATTATTCGTTTAAATGGTTCCACAGCTATTAATAAAAACAACGTATCACTTGTTGTTATAATTATTGCTTTTGCAACTTCTATTTTGTCTCTCTCCTTTGTGTGCATTATGAAAGCAAAAAGAAAAGCATTATAAATGTTCCTAAAGCGTTAAATAAGAATAATACGTTCCCTGGTCAATTCACTGATTAAGGGAACTTTTTTCTTTTTAGATATATGGGTGATAAAATAGTTCACATGGAACTATCCAAAAAGATTGAGAAGTTAAGAAAGAAAAAGGGTATAGATAATGAACCGAGAGGTTTGAGAACAATATTAAAAAGCGATAGTGGAGGAAATTATGTTTGTAAAAATAAAAGTAAAGGGATATTTGGGGTCACCATTTGAGTCCATGGTTAACACAAAATACATATCTATAATCAATTTAGAAAAAAAGATTATTTGTCTTAATAATATTGACCTTACCGTTATTGAGGGTTTTGACGATCTATTAAGTGCTATTAAAAGCGAGGAATAAATACCAGGAAACCAATAAATTGAATTATAATATTTCCATATTAACTAGGTGATCAACGCACCGTTTGTAGCAAAAATAGCATTTATGGATTTTCAAAGGCTAATTAATCAAAAGATTATTCTTAAAGATGGTAGCAAATCTATTATTGAGGATGTGACTCCCACAAATAAGATAGATGATGTTTTTATATCTTTAGATAACGGTAAAAAACTAAAACTGAGATTTGTTTTAGAAAAAGAAATCATTAGGTTTGCAGATAAAGATATTCAAAATGAATTATTAAGTCTTATTAATGTTCATTTAGAACAAGAAGCCACAAAGAATTCTGAAATAGAAGAAGCTTATCAATCTGCGGTTGCAAGTAATAAGCAAAAAGCCATCAATGAATTAAAAGATAAAGTGGTGCATCCTACCTATCATAGGACAAAACAATATCCTAATGTCATTAAAGGTAACAACGTTGCTTACAAAGCTACATATTGTGATGGTAATGGTGATTGGTTTAAGGCACCATGTTCCATTAATTGTCGAAGATATAATTGTTCTTCTTATGGAGGATTCTTTTGTAAAACCAATTCTTTATGTAAAGAAGTATTGGATGGCAAGAAAGATGAATCCATTATTCAAGATCAATATAGTAGTGGATTTCTTTGTTATGAATCTAGATTATTAATTGATTACACCATATATGCCGGTAGAACCGGCCATGATGAACCTAAAGGTTGGTCTTTAGGATCAAAGAAATTAGTTGTTCTAACAACTATTAAACCTGGATATGGCGAAATCGATAGAGTCATCTTTGGTGCTTTCCTTGTTGAAAGAGCGTTTGATAAGACATTAGAAAAAGAAGCTCACGCAGTTGCATATCAAGAATATAGAATTGCTTTAACTGAAGAAGAATCTGAACAGATGAAATATTGGGACTATGCACCAGGAGATAATGGTGCAAGACCAATTCAATGGACAGAGAACTTAACTAGAAAACGCACAGATGATGAATGTGCCTCTATCCTTTATGATTTAGTGAATATCATTAAGAATAGAAATAACAAAGAAGAATCCGCTAAAGCGGAAGCATTCTTAAATAAGTATTTAGAACTAATACATAGAACTGTAGAAGACATCAAACCCAAAAATGGCGCAAGATTACAGTATTTAAAAAACAGATAGTTTATGGATGAACATTTAAATATCTTTTATCCCTATTCATTAAAAGAAAGTGACGCTATTAAGGAAGACAACATCACCAGAGCGGCACTTATTTCTTTTGATGATATGAAACAAGATGAAAAGATTTGCTTTATTAATAAATTAATAAGTAAAAACATATTATCCAATAAGAATTATAGATTTGAAATTGAATTACAACCCACGAGCAGCATAAAACAAGACTGCCAAAAGTTTTTAGTGGGATTTTGTCCAAATGGTAAAGTGGGAGAATATGATTCTTTTGATAATAGTGTGAACGCTATATATCACGCACCTATCGATCATGATGCTAGACCAGATGGTCAAATCAGTGTTTATGATGGAGATGAATTAGTTGCGGTTATTATATTTGAGAATAAATTACATAATTTATCTGCCAACCAATTAAAAAGGCATTTTGAATTGATTCTCAATATTACTGATAGAGAAGAAATATCCAATTCTTTGGTGCTGATTAACTACATAAAATTCTTCTCTCTTTTTAAAGATTCAGAATCAGTTTTATGTAAGAATCTTTTAGAGTTTATGAATATAAATGGTTATATAAAGCCAGAGTGTTTTAATGATGTTTTGAGATCCAAATATCACAAAAAAGCCAATATTGAATATTTGCTTGGTAAAACCCTTGATATGGTTTGCCGTAGTGGTAAAAGAGAAAGACAAACTGGATGGGGGGAAATCATCAACATTAAAGACTTAAACCAATGTATTGATATGATTGGTCTTATCTATTATGAGGGTGATGATACGGTTCGTCTGTGTTTGAAGTTTGCTTCAAGAATGACATCTGCAAGAAGATTCTATTCACACTTAAAAGAAAAGAATATCCATCCAAATAAAGACTTTACTGCAGAGTTTTGCCTCGGCTATTGGAAAGGGTATATTGAAAGAAGTTTTATAAAAATTAATGATACTAATAAATATATTCAATATTTATTTAATAATATCTCCAAAATCAAACAATACGAACTTTGTGAGTTAAAACCTTTCATTAAAGATTTAACAACCAAGACAAATACAGAGTTTGATCCTAACAACTATTGCTATGGCGACAAGAGATTAACTCATGGTCACATCAATGTCGTTCCTACACTTGACTATTCCAAATATTGGAAGTTGGATGATTTAAAAGAAAAGACCATAGAAGAATTTGCTAGAGAAGTTGAGCAGTTGATTAATGATTGTTCAAGGCAACTTGATTTAAAAATAGTTTATTGATTTTCTTAAAAAACGCCATTAGTTGGATAAATCTAACTGATTCCATATTAATGGAATTTTTTATTGTCCGTTTTTTGGTACACGGCATTTGATATTTGTATATTAAAAGCGTATGTTCCTTGGATAGAAATAGTTAAAAAACGATTTCCCATGTGTTACACTTTAAGAAATAAATTATTAAATTTCTTTCTTTTTTGTAAGACCAGTTCTTCTTAAAGGAAAAAACTCTGAGGTATTTATAATGAAACAAGAGACAATTGAAAGAATAAGAAGATTTACCACTGATAGGGATTGGGATCAATTCCATAGTCCTGCCAATTTAGCAAAATCAATTTCCATTGAAGCTAATGAATTATTAGAGTGTTTTCAATGGGATGAAGAACACTATGACATCGAAGAAGTTAAAGAAGAACTTGCAGATGTTCTTGTATATTGTAGAAACATGCTCGATAAACTTGATTTAGATGAAGATGAAATAGTAAATGCTAAAATGGAACAAAATGAGAGAAAATATCCTGTTAGCAAAGCTAAAGGAAAGGCTGACAAGTATAATAAACTATGATTATTTATAACAACACACTTGCAAAATTTAGAGAACACGTCACTCTCAATCTGATGGAACAAATGCTTTTATCAGCATTGAGAGATAAAGGTTTGAGTGGTGGTTCTCAAAGTGAAATTAATTCCTGGAACAACTCCCTTCATTTTATGAAAGATGTTCTGGAGGATAATTATTTTTCAAGCGACTGCCAAGTAGCTATTGAATATAACATTCCACAAACATCAAAGCGTGTTGACTTTATGATAATGGGTAACAACGGTGTTGAAGACCATGTTGTTATCGTTGAATTAAAACAATGGGCAAAGGTTGAAAAGGTTGATGATTCATGTGATCACTCAATAATGTCAGATTTAAAATCGCATGAACCGGTTGCGCACCCATCTTATCAAGCATACTCATACAAATGTTTAATCTTGGACTATTGTGATGACACTCATGTTAATGATCAAACATTAAAACCGTGTGCCTATCTTCATAATCTAAGTGAGGCCTATCGCCCAGTTATCGAAGATAATCTATATAGTGAATGGACAACAGAAGCACCTGTATTTTTACAAAAAGATGTTCTCAAAATGAGAAATTTTGTTAAGCAATATATTAAGCTCAAAGCTAATGACGGTTCTTTGCTTTATAAAATTGAAGAAGGCAGATTAAGACCAACAAAATCATTACAAGATGCTTTAGATTCCATGCTTTGTGGTAACCAAGAATTCCACATGATAGATGAGCAGGTTGTTGCTTATGATAAAATCATGAAAGCCATTAAAGAATCCCACATTGATAATAAAAAACATGTAATCATAATCACTGGTGGACCAGGCACCGGAAAGTCTGTTTTGGCTATCAATCTTCTTGCTCACTGCATCATTGATTTGAAACTCAATGCCTCTTATATCACAAAGAACATGGCGCCTAGAAAGTGCTATGCCAATTTGTTAGCAAAAGGTAATGCTAAAAAAATGATTAATCTGCAAAAAGCCATCCAATCGCCATGGTGTTTGCCTACAACCATCTATAATGGATTTGATGTTGGCATATATGACGAAGCACATAGAATGCAGAAAAAACCATATAGATATTTAGGCAATGATATGCTTGAAGATGCTATTAAAGCCGCAAAAGTATCGGTGTTCTTTGTAGATGATGACCAAAGAATAACGATTGAAGATAAATATGATGTTCATTCAATCATCACATACGCAAAAAGAGAGAATGCGATAATCCACAAACCATATGAACTTGTGTCTCAATTCCGATGCGATGGTAGTGATGGATACATCTCATTCCTAAACAATTTGCTGGAGATAAAACAAACGGCAAATACTGTATTCGAATTTAATAAGTTAAATATAAAAGTATTTGATGATCCGAATCAAATGCGAGACGAACTAAGAGAGCTAAATAAAATCAATAATAAATCCCGTATGATAGCTGGTTATTGTTACGATTGGAATGTTAAAAACAATCGTGGTGAGTGGGATATTATGCTTCCAAACAATTTCAAGGCCAAGTGGAATTTGGAAAACGATGACCACTGGGCGGTTAACCCAAATTCATTTGAAGAAATTGGATGCATTCATACTTGCCAAGGTATGGAATTTGATTATGTTGGAGTCTTTATAGGCAACGATCTTTATTATAAAGATGGCCATGTTAGAACTAATAGAAGCGCAATCTCTAAAGATGATAAGACTAGTGGCATACGCCTTAAATCAACAACCGACGAAGAAGCGGACAAATTAATAAGAAGAACCTATAAAGTCCTACTTACAAGAGGACTAAAAGGATGCTTTATATATTGTGAAGATAAAGCGTTAAATGAATATCTAAAGAAAGCGCTAGTTAAAAGCAATTAAGAAAAAAGTAGCACATGAATCTAAAACTATTCGAACACAACGGATTTGCTTTAATTGAAAAATACTCTTTTAATGAAAAATATTCTTCGTATGTTTTTTCTGTTGAGGATTTTGTTGTAATTATTGATAACTGTTTTGATGCTGAAAATGAAAAACACAACTTTTTCAACTATTCGAAGTATTGCGAGATGCAAAACAAATACATGCTCTCCAGTAGATGCTTGCTTCGATTCAATTTGTCTGGCAACACTTCTAAATTGATAGAAGAGATCATCGATTTAATTAAAAACCACAGCATAAAAGATAATGATTATTTAGATGATGGAGGCTCTTTTTCTGATGCTCATATTGATAACACTCCTTTAGAATCCTCTTTTGAAGAAATATTTGCTAATGCTTATGGCAATGAAGCGTTGGAGTGTTTGAGAAAAGAAGTTTCTATTTCGTATGGGGGAAACAAAAACTACTTCATCGACTACGTAATAGAAACAAAAAGTGGAAATTTTGCATTTGAAGAAAACGGAGTTAATTATCATCACCCATTAATTGTTGGCAAAAAGAGGTATAAAGAATTATTAGATAAACAAAATACCATCATGTTGCTTGGCTATAAGATATATCGTTTTTCTACCGAGAACTTGCATTTTAAAGATAAGGTTGTCGAAGAGCTTAAGTCTTTTTTACCAGATAAAAAAGAATTTATACCAATAATTATTTTCAAGAATAGTAGAGGTATGGAGTTGTATAGCCATCAAACCGATATTCTTAAACAATTAGATATTGATAGGTTGAGTGGCAAGACGACTTCCTTGGTTGTTATTCCTACAGCTGCCGGAAAATCTGAAATATGTATTACTGATTTAGAGAAGGAATACATTAAAATGGAAGTTAAGAGAGTTTTAATCATGGTTCCTTCTTTAAAGATTAAAGAAGATTGGTTAGAAAGAATAAAAGTTATCAAAAAATATTACGAAGTCATTGATGTAATGTTTTACAACAACGTTTTTATTCATCGCAATGAGCTGTCTCAAGATTATTATGATTATATTGTTTTTGATGAAGCTCACCACGCTCAAGCATCTAACTGCAAAGCGACCATCCAATATTTTACCCCTAAATATTTAATTGGGTTGACCGCTACCGATGAGAGATTGGATAACCAAAAATTAGAAGAAATATTTGGCAACTATGAAGTCAAATTGACTTTAAAAGAAGCCATAGATAAAGATGTCATTACAAACATTAGAGCCTACCGTTTGGAGAGCAACATCAACTTAAAAGAAGTTAGATATAATGGCAAAGATTATAATTATTCTGATTTAGAAAGAACTCTTGTTATTGATTCCAGAAATGAATTGATTGCAGATCTATTAAATAAATATTTTCAACCAAAACAAAACTTTTACAAACAAGGTATTATTTTCTGCGTTAATACTGCTCATACAAAAAAAGTGGCAAAATTATTAAAAGATAAGGGTTTAACAGCAGAAGCTGTTTATGGTGGAAATTCTAAAAACGACAAAGTATTTGAACAATATAAAAACAAAGAGGTTCAGTTTTTGTGTTCTTGCCAATTAATCTCTGAAGGGTGGGACTCCCCACAAACAGAAGTGGTAGTGATGGCGAGACCGACGTTATCCAAAGTTTTGTACCTTCAACAGATTGGACGCGGCTTACGGAAGTATCCAGGTAAAGAATGTTTGTATCTTATTGATGTTGTTGACAATTATTCTTCAAAATTAATTCCATGGAATTTTAATTCATTGTTCCATATATCAACCTATTCCCCATTTATGGGTGTTAAAAACAACGATCAAGATTATTTGACAATATTTGGATTGTCTGAACATGAGATTGCAATGAAAGAAATAGATATTTTTAGCTTTGAAGAAAAATATAAAGACTATCTATCTCTAGAGCAGGCCGCCAGAGAATTATTTGTTGGTACTCAAACACTTAATACTTGGAACAAAAACAAAAAATATGCGTCTTTGTATCTTCCAATTGGTAGTAAAGTTGTTCCCTATTTTTCAGCAAATGATATTTCAAACATAAGATCTGACAAGAATTTAAGCATCCATACAGATGAGACGATACTTAATGATTTCATTGATTTTATCAATGAAAATACTCTTACTTTCTCGTTTAAATTGGTTTTTCTCATCTACTCACTTCTCCTCGCTGATAAAGAAGGCAACATCAATTTGGATATGTTAAGCAAGAAGTATGCGGATTTTTATCTTTCTAGATTAAATAAAGGTCTGCCGGTCGATAAAAAGAATTGCATATATAACAAAGACAATCTTTTAAATGAATCATTTATTAAAAAGAGCCTATTAGATAATCCCTTTGAAAAATTTGAAAGAAAAAGATTCTTCTACCATTCAAAGGATTTAAATATTGTTTCTTTCAATTTTGCCCTTTGGACAAAAATGAATGATTCAATAAAAAAAGATATAATGGATAAAGAAATGAAATTTTTGAAAGAATATTATTCAAAATACGGAGGATATGACAATGGATATCAATTCAAAATATTATGATGACAACGCAGACGCTTTTATAACAGATACTTTTGAGTGTGATATGTCTGTTCAATATCACTTTTTTGAAAAGGAACTAAAAAAGAATGCCAAAACAATATTAGATTTAGGTTTTGGATCTGGAAGAGACTCACTATATTTTCTAAATAAAGGATTTGAAATATACGCAATTGATCCATCAAAAAAGTTTTGTGATAACGCCAAAAAGTTGGGTATTAAAAATGTCTTTCAAATAACTGCTCAGGAGATGGAATTTAATAATCTGTTTGATGGAATATGGGCGTGTGCATCTTTGCTTCATGTGCCTTCAAAGGAATTAAATGATGTATTTAAAAGATGTGCATCTGCTTTGAAAAATAGCGGTGTTATATATGTGTCATTTAAATATGGTGTGTTCGAAGGTGAAAGAAACGGCAGGGAGTTTCTTGATTTAGATGAAACCGGCTTACAAAAGTACCTTGAAAACACCCATCTAATCATCAAAGAAGTACTAATTACTGAAGACGTAAGGCCTGACAAAACAACAAAATGGCTAAACGCAATATTAATTAAGAAATAAAGATAAGAGTGGCGGAATTTATGAAACCAAGACTAAGAAAAACACCAGGAAGAACCTATTACGAATCCTCTATTGAAGATTTTGTGTCGAACAAATATCCAACTGATATAGTTGATTTTTTGACTGAGAGTGATGAATCATCAGATCCATATGAGTTATATCTTCAAAAAGGTGCTTGGTCCAATCAAATTAAAATACTTCAAAAATATTTGAAAGATAAAAAAGGCTACATTATTTTTGAGTACGTTTTATCTAGAGTTAACATGCGCATTGATGTTGTTTTATTAATGGACGGCATCGTCTATTCTCTAGAGTTTAAGAATAACGAAACAACATTTGAGCCAAGCGCTATTGATCAGGCTGGTGGATATGGCTATGCCTTAAAAAACTTCTATGAAGTTAACAGAGATAAATATGTTGTTCCCATTCTTATAGCCACCAAGGCTCCAGACAGCGATTGTTCTTCGGGGTCTGATTTGGGAATTGATAAGTTGTTTTCTTTATTTAAAGCAAACACCAATAAGATGGAACAATATATAGATCTTATTAGAAGTAAATATGGCTCCGAAGTTTTGTATACAGAGGAAGAATTTGAAAACTGGATAAATTCCCCCTTTAAACCAAATCCCACAATTATTCAAAGCGCCAGATCCATTTATATGA
Source organism: Bacilli bacterium (assembly GCA_045130875.1). Lineage (GTDB taxonomy): Bacteria > Bacillota_I > Bacilli_A > RFN20 > CAG-826 > RUG13091. The sequence continues at coordinate 41,357 of JBGUQI010000018.1, forward strand.
ACAATCAGGTAGATGAGTTCTTTAAATTTGATGCCGGTGAGGAAAATTTAAAAATAACAGAAAGAACTGTCGAGTTGATAGTTAGTGAAGCAAAGGAAAATAAGAAAAAGATTATATGTTTTGTTTCTGGCGTTCCTGGTGCTGGCAAAACTTTGGTTGGCTTGGATTTGGCTGGTAAAAGCAAAAACGATAATAGTGATGAGTTCTTTGATACTGTATTCTTCAGCGGCAACGGACCTTTAATAAACGTCTTGACTGAAGCCTTAGGAAGAGATGCTTATAAAAAAGATTCGACTAAGTATACTTCGAAGTATCAAGCTGTTAGTGATGTAAAGGCTTTTATCCAGGATTTGCACGCTTTTAAGCAGGATATTATATCCACCAAAAAGAAAGTAATTAATGAAAATGTCTTAATATTCGATGAAGCCCAAAGGGTTTGGGACGAAGAACAATTGGAAAAATGGCTAACGAAAAAAGGCGCCGATAAATCATATTATGGTTTGTCTGAGGCCGATCTATTATTGAGCACATTCAACAAAAAAGAATGGGGAGTCATTGTTGCATTAGTAGGGCTTGGTCAAGATATCCACACTGGTGAAGATGGTTTGGGGGTCTGGTTCAAATCACTTCTTAACAAACATAAAGAATGGGAGATTAGATTGTCTAAAGAAATCTTTTCTCAAAGAGCGGATAATCTATCTTCATATATTGAATCAATAAAGAATTGCCCCAGAGTAAAAGAAGATCCCGGCCTTTATTTAAAAACATGTATTAGAACTCCAAGAGCCAAAAACCTATCTGAATTTGCAGAAGCACTTCTCCATAACGAACCAGAAAAAGCTAAAGTGGCGCTTGAGAACTTCGACGATTATCCAATTTGTATAACCAGAGATTTAAAATATGCTGAACTATTTGTTTCTAGCAATATGTCCAGAAAAGAAAGATGCGGAAAGCTCTGTAGTAGCAACAGTAAAATATTAGGCAGACTTAGTCATAATTTTGACAACATAGATAATTGGCATTTTGCTAATTGGATGCTTGACGAAAGTGGTAGAGATTCATCAAACTCTTTAGTTTTTTCGGCCTCTGAATTCAATATTCAAGGATTAGAAATAGACTGGTCATTATTAGGCTGGGATATGGATATGTATTATTCAAATGGTGAATGGCATCAACAGAAGATGCTTACCCCAAAACGATTTGTTGAAAGCACAGATGTTCAGAAGAAGCACATTTTAAATTCCTATCGTGTGCTTCTTACTAGAGCCAGAAAAGGAATGATAATTTACATTCCAAAAGCCAATGATTTTCCAGATTTATATGATGTTGCTAAGTATTATGATTCGACTTACAACTATCTCAAATCATGTGGAATCAAAGATATAGAAGAAACTAGCGGTGAGTTTTTAAAAATACCTAACGCAGTTAGATTGCCGTTTTAATGTTTCCAACAATTATTTAAAGAACGCAAAATCAATTATAAAAATATTATGGCGCTTATTACATGTCCAGAACGCTAGAAGTTATCAACAATATTAAGAACCCTAAAGAAACATCGAATGATGGGGAATGCTTATAAACCAATTTATCAGGAGAAATAATATGAAGAATAAATTATCAAATAAAATATTTAACATTATTGGATTAATTTCTATTATTTTAGCGGTGGTGTTCATGTTAACAACTACTGCGGATAGTAATAATTCTATGGTTCATTATGCAATTGAATATCAGAAGGCTGCTCCTCTTGTTGGTTTTGTAATTACATTGATAACACTTCTTGGTGGTATTTTTGTGACAGTACTTTCTGTGATAGGAAAGGCACACAAATATGATTGGATTGAAAGTATGTTTCTAGCGGCATTATTTATTTATTTTTTAGCCATAGTTTTAGGTGATAAAAATAACGACTTTTTTAGGAACGGTTTTCATGAAAGCACCTCTAAAGCAATAATGTGTATAGGCATTGGCTCTGTTTGTTATGGGGTTGGAGCACTTATTTAAAAATTAATGACTCAAGAAATATCTCAATTATTATTAGTTTTATTAGTTTTATTCCTCGTTGGCTTTGTTATATCACTCGCGATATTTTTGCCTCTTTTCCTCACATATATGTGCAGGACGAGGTATCGCGATTTTGTAAAGTTACATAGTAAAGCATTAAGAGAATTAAAGTATATTAACTATAAATATAATAGACAGTTTATTAGGATTCCTAATTTTGATATGTCTCATTCATATGATAATGAAAACTTCTACGATGACATATCATGTGAAGACTATTTAATTTATGGCCTTGTCAGCAAACAAAAAGAAGTACTAAAGGGATTGAAAGATACTTTAAGCAACATTGAAGTATGTAAGAGTTATCAAACAGAAATAGATGCCATAGATACATTTACTGAGTTTGATGCCGATATAGGTCCTTTGAAAAGAAAAAGGTTGGAAAAGATAGAAGAAGATATGTTTGATGATGAGGTATTAACACCAGACATTGATTTTAAAATAACTGTTGAATTAACAAGAACCAATATTAATGGTGACTATCAAGATAGTAAGAGCAGAACTTTTTATCCCAAAGAGATCAAAACCATCATTGCTCAGTTAAATCAAAAAAGAGGCAATTTCTACACAAATGAAGATATTTGGCACGCGATTTGCCGTGTTGAAAGAGGTAAAGTGTCTAATAAAATGAGATTTGCCATCTATGCTAGAGATGGATATCGTTGCAAGAAGTGTGGAAAGAAACATGATGGTGATAATTTAGAAATTGATCACATCTATCCGATTGCTAAAGGTGGCAAGTCAACTTATGACAACTTACAAACCTTATGCAGAAGATGCAACAAAAATAAGGGTGCTAATGTAGAATATTAATATGTCTCCAAATAATACAAACCACAGAGCAGGTAGAATGATGATGAGAGCAATGGGTCCCGCCGCTTTCTTTATTACACTATTAGCCTTTATACTTCCTCCTGTTGGATTTTTGTTAGCTTTTAGGGGATTTTGGATAGATCGACAAAACGGTGAAAGATATGTTGGCTGGATAGTGGTGATGGCTATCGCTGTTTTTGCATCACTCGTTATGATTGCTGGCTTAATTGCATTATTAACTTATAGTGGCGAGACCGCTGAAGAGGTTGCTTTATTGCTTTTATAATCAATGTCCATATTTTGGGACATACACCTTGTTAGATTGTTAATAAGAGATTTAAAATCTCAAAAGTGATTTTATATTGATAGTTACGATATAATAAATTGAACGGAGATATTCTTATGTTAGAAATTATTATTTTAGTTATCGCATCCTTATTACTCATTGTGGGTATTGTTATTTTAATTATCTTAATTAAGAGAAAACCTCAGGTTAATAACAATACAAATAATGAGTTAGATCTAAAAGAAATAGGAGCGTTATCCACTCAATTGGATAATCTTTCTAAAGATATCAAGAAAGATATCGAATTAGCGGTATCTAAAGAGATGAATAACTCCTATGAAGTATTAGGCAAACAAAGTGAAAAGAATAATGAGAAATTAGAGAGATTCCAAGCTAACATCACTGAATCCTTAAATAAGAGATTTGATGCTTTAAACGAACAGATGAATAATCGTTTAAATGACATCAACAAGAAAGTTGATGAAAAACTCCAAGAAGGATTTAAAGGAACATCTGAATCAATGGCGCAGGTCAGAGAAAGATTACAAGCCATTGATGATGCGCAAAAGAATATTGAATCATTATCTAAAGATGTTGTTTCTTTAAAGAATGTCTTAGAAGGCAATCAATCTAGAGGTAAATATGGTGAATACCAATTGAGCATGGTATTACATAATGTCTTTGGAGACACAATTGGTTGTTATGAAGAACAATATACGATGAAGAAAGTCAAAGATGGTGATGATGTTAGAGCGGATGCCGTAGTGTTCATGCCTGAACCTAATAAGATGATCTGTATCGACTCTAAGTTCCCATTCCAAGACTATAACCGTATCTTTGAATCCACAGATGAAGAAGAGATTAATAAATTAAAGAAAGAATTTACGGCTTCAGTTAAGAAGCATATTACTGCGATTAAAGATAAATATATTGTGGAAGGTAAAACCGCACCTGAAGCGATTATGTTTATCCCTAATGATGGTGTCTTCGCCTTTATCCATCAACACTGCGATGATGCAGTAGAGTTTGCTCGTGAAAAACGAGTGGTGTTAACTTCGCCAAGTACCTTACCATCTATCTTAGTCACTATTAATATGGTGCGTATCGAAGTTGAAAGAGCAAAGAATGTCCAAGAGATATCTAAACAATTAAATAGATTAAGTAAAGACTTCGAGATGTTTGGTAAAGAATGGGATACATTCTCTAACCAATTAGAGAAAGCCTCTAATAGTAGAGAGAAACTCGATAAACGAGTGGGAAGAATCACTACGAAGTTTGAAGCTATTAAAACCAGCAATCCTCAAGAGATAACTGCGGATGAGGTAGTGGAAGTCGATTATAACGAATCTAATGATTAATATTAATGACCAACATTCAATTGTTGGTCTTTTTTATTTATGTATAATATATAACGTATGTCTTGGATGATTGTATTTAGTTTATTAATTCCATTAGCGGGTACCGTTCTCGGTGCAGCGATGGTTTTCTTTTTAAAGAATGGTATTCATCCACGTGTTAAAAAGATATTGATGGGCTTTGCCTCTGGTGTGATGATTGCGGCTTCTATTTGGTCATTATTACAGCCAGCGATTGAACACTATGACAAGAAAGACTTTAGGATGTGGTTAGTCCCGGCAGTGGGATTCTTATTAGGTATTGGCTTTATGCTCTTACTTGACTATATCATTCCTCATATCCATGGTAAGGAAGAGGAAGGTATTAAGAGTAGTAAGATGTCTAAAACATCAAAGATGATGTTAGCGGTTACTCTTCATAATATCCCCGAAGGTTTAGCGGTAGGTGTGGTTATTGCCGGGATGATTACCGGTAATATCAATGATAAAGCCATGTTAGCCTTAGCGATTGGTATTGCCATCCAAAACTTCCCTGAAGGCGTTATTGTCTCTATGCCTTTAAAAGAAGAGGGATTTCCTAAATGGAAAGCATTCTTATTTGGATGTATTTCCGGTATTGTGGAACCAATAGCCGCAGGATTAGCGATATTATTAACTAGCTTTGTAACAGTGATATTACCATATACTTTAGCGTTTGCTGCGGGTGTCATGATATATGTTGTCGTAGAAGAATTAATTCCTGAAGCTAGCCAAGGAGAACATTCTAACTTAGCGACGATCGGTTTAGCGGTGGGATTTGTTCTCATGATGATATTAGATATCACTTTAGGCTAATATGACATTTGCAATATTATTACAGATATTCTTATTAGGCATCGGCTTATCCGCTGATGCTTTTTCAGTTGCTTTAACCGATGGTTTAACTTATAGCGATATCAATAAGAAGAAATCCTTCTTCATCGCTATAGTATTCGGTGTAATGCAAGCATTAATGCCCCTAATAGGCTTCTGGTTGGTCGAATTAGTGGAATTCATATTAGGTGGTGTTGCAGGAGAAAAGGCCGGTAATATCGCCTCTTTAGTGGTTGTGTGGATTGCTTTTGGTTTATTGCTCTTTATCGGTGGTAAAATGCTTATCGAATCTATCATTGAATTAAGAAAACCAAAAGAAGAGAAAACTAGTAAGAAGTTCTCTATTAAAGAAGTATTATTCTATGGCTTTGCCACAGCGATAGATGCTTTAGCAGCGGGTATTACCATGCATACTGGTTTATCTAATATATATACTGTATGGTTACATGTCTCTATTATCTTAGTGTTAACATTCTCTATCTCTTTATTAGGATTATTCTTAGGTAAACAGATCATGAGATTATTAAAAGGCAAGTATGAGATATCCGGGATTATCGGTGGTATTATTCTTATCTTATTAGCCATCTGGGTAGTGGTATCTCACTATACAGGTTTATAATACATTATAAATTAATTGAAATGATATAGCATATATGCTATTTTTTTTGACAAAGAAAAGTCTTAAAAACTCGGAACGGAAACCTCTCAAACTATAGAATTATAGAAAGGAGGTATCCCGCATTGAAGGATGAAAACAAAGAACTGATAAAGCTCTTGAAAATCGCCCTGATTTGCCTTCTTGTGTGTCTAATTGGCTTGCTAATGAGATAAAAAAAGAAGCTCTCATAATTACCACAACCACGTAAGTAGATTTGAGGGGCTCCGTTCTTCTGGATTTATTATATCACACCAAGATACTTAGTAAATATGGATGTTGTTGGCTTGCTAATGAAATAAAAAAAGAAGTTCACCCGTTGTACTAACCTTACAAGTATGTTGGCGGAGCTCCTCAAATTGTAGTGGGGGGCAATAGGGGACGAGGTCTTTTCTTTTTTTATATAAGAAAATATGATTATAATTTTGATATGAAATTAGCATCTACTATTTTTAGTTGGTTGGGTTTAGCGGTGACAATTGCCATCGGTATTTTATTAATTTCTAATTATCACGTGACTAGTGAGTGGATAGAATCTAAGACATGTGAAATGTGGGATTGGGATTTAATTTGCAATTCTATTAAAAGACAAGAAATTACTTATACAGGAACACCTTGGTATGTATATATCATTTGGATTGCAACTTTAGTTGCACAACTCATAATTTTGGTTTGGAGGCAGATGTCGATATCTAATGGAAAAAAGACTGCCTGTGGCATTGTGACTCTTATATGTGTCAGCGTAGTGGGTGGTTTGTTGACACTACTAATTAATAAAGATGAATTATATTGAAGGGCAGCAAGCACTTCTTTTTTATATAATTATTAATAAGGCTATTTGAATATGAAGACATTTAATAGAGACTTATACCTTTCATCCATATTTGAAGGCGATATTGTGTACTTTGAAACAGCCTTACCTTTTGAAGGCGAAGAGATTAGCCTTTTATATCCCATAGATGAGATCATTTCAGTGAGAAATTATCGATTAGATATCGAATATAAAGATGGTATTGATTATGTGGTTAAAGATGGGAAGTTATTTATACTTCCTAATGGAAATATCAAAACCACATCTTTAGATGAATATTATTCAAAGGAACCAGGTTCTATACAAATAGGAGTGGAGCCAAGTCGTTGCCCTTATAAGTTTAGTGAACAAAGATATCTCATGTATGGTGAAGGCGATTATATGACTAGTAGACAAATTGCTGTTAGCTACAAGCACAAAGGATCTTGGAATTTGTTTAGACAGACAAATCTAACTAATAAAGTTAAAAGATTTATTAATAAATTAATAAATAAACAAGAAACCACGATATTGTTTTATGGTGATTCAATTACTGTTGGATGTAATAGTAGTGGTACGGAATATGGTGGTAATCAACCTCCTTATGCCGAACCATGGCCAGTGATGGTAACTGAATATTTAAAAGACAAATATAATGCCAAGATTAACTATGTTAATACCGCTGTGGGTGGCAAAAATACTCCATGGGGTTTGGAGAACTTTAAAGAAAATGTTTTGAAATACAATCCCGATTTATTAGTGATTGGTTTTGGGATGAATGATGGATTTCTTCCCAAGGAAGAACATATTAAATTAATCATGAATATGGTCAACCAAATGAGAGAACATAATCCTGATTGTGACATCATTCTTATCGCTACAACAGTAGCTAATAATGAATCAACATGGTTTTTGGCACAAAACACTTATATTGATGAGTATCAAAAGATTGATTTAGATAATGTCGCGCTCGTAGATATGACGCACACGCATTTAGATTTATTAAAGAAAAAGAGATTTAAAGATATGACTGGTAACAATGTCAATCACCCAAATGACTTCTTAGCGAGAGTGTACGCTCAATCGATATTAGAAGTGATGGGCGAGTTAAAGAAATAATAAAGCAAACCACAATCAAATATTAGAAATATATGGCTAAAATCACATTGGAACATTTAAATCTTTCTTATAAAAAGAAAAGAAAAGAATTCACCACTGTTAGTGAAGATTTAAGTGTGACTTTTGATGATGCTAAAGTAAGTCTTATTATCGGTGAATCGGGATGTGGTAAAACCACAATATTAAGAGCGATAGCGGGTATTCTTAATCCTCAATCAGGACATATCTATTTTGATGATATCGATGTCACTAGTTATGATCCAGGGAGCAGGAATATATCCTATGTTAGCCAAGCTATTGGATTATATCCAAACCTCAGTGTCTTTAATAATATCGCTTTCCCTCTTCAAGTTTCTCATACTCCAGCGGATGAGATTAGAGAAAGAGTCCAAGAAGTAGCGGAGATGTTAAAGATTGAATATCTCCTAGCTAGAAAACCCAGAGAATTATCTATTGGTCAAGCCCAAAGAGTGGCTATCGCTAGAGCTATAGTGAAACGCTCGATAGTGTATCTCTTTGATGAACCATTCTCTAATCTAGATAAGAATATCTCTCGTGAATTAATCGCGGAATTGAGGAGTTTATTCACTAAATTAAGAGCGACAGTGATATTTGTGAGTCATGACACAAATGAGGGTTTTTCCATCGCTGATGAAGTCTATGTAATGGATAGTGGTTCCATTATATTAAAGGGAACACCGATGGATGTTCTTAACTCTAAAGATGAAAGAGTGAAGAGACTAATAAAGGGTTAATATGAAGTTCTATAACCAAGAAGATTATTTAAAGATTGATAAACAAAAGAAAGTAAACCTTCTTTTAATTATCATTATGTGTGTCTTATTCGTGGCTATATTATTAACTGCGATATTTGTGAGTAACTATAAGACTAGGTTTATCTTTTCTCTGATCACTAGTCTAATAGAGTTTATCGATGTAGTATTCCTTATTTACTTCATCGGTAAATATTTATATTTAAAAAGAATTAAAAATGAATATTTCATTCTTTTAGAATCTAAAGATGAAGTCATTAGAGGAGAGATACTTGAAGTATCTGATTTCTTAACGACTCTACCAGATAAATCGAGATGTTATGAAGTGATGGTAAAAGTGGATGATAAGGAGACCATCTACTATTTAAGTATGATATTCGATAGAGAATATCTTAAAGAGGGCTCATGTGAGTTATTAGTGAGCTCTGATTATATTAAGGGTGTGAAATATGAAGATTAAATATAATTTGAAGAACCATATTTCCTCCACATTTATCTTCTATCTCCTTTCAGTATTGATTGTGCCTTTATTATGTTCATATTTAATATTCATTAAAAATAAACCCAAGGCCACTCAAAGATTCTCTTTCTTTAGTGAAGTGAGTTTCGTAGATGAAGGGGAATTCAAACAATCATTATTTAATATCCTCCCTGAGGATTTAGAAATTGATTTATATGATATGGATAGGAATGATAATGTCTTTAATACTTATTTTTCATCCTATGGTTTGAATAGTGATATCTGTCTATTATCTAAAACCACATTAAATAAATTTGAGACAATTGATTTTGTGAATCTATCTAACACTAGATGGGATAAGGAAGATAATTATCACTTTGGTGATTATAGTATCGGTGTTCACTATGTAAATATGACTCCCTTTAATGTCATAGATACCGATGAAACCTATTACTTATTAGCGATGAAGAAAAGTGTCCATCTTAATGGCATCTTAGAAAATAGCAAAACCGATCAAGTTGATCGTGTATTGGAGTATCTCATTAACAATGGCTAAGAAAGAGACTGTCTACTTCAAAAGAAGTAAATATCGGAAAGATGATTTCTCTTTAGAAGATTTACCATCTAATCGTGGTAAACAGTTTTTCGATATTTTGAAGAATGACTGGAAGGTCTTATTATTCTTAGGATTAATCTTTTTCTTATTCTCTTTACCATTTCTAACCTTAGAGTTCTTCCATTGGTTTTTTAAAGTTAATTTACCCACACAGTTAGAGAGTCAGGGCGTAGATGAGGCAACGATATATAGTTCCTTGCAATTAACCGAAGTCTTTTACGAATTAGCGCTTATTCTCACTAATCTCATTATCGCTATCCCTCTTTCGGGAGCGATGAGAGTGTTCAAGAGACTTATCCATGCGGAAGGAGTCTTATTTAGAGATGACTTTATCACCGGAATTAAACAGAATATCGGTAAGTTCTTATTGTTCATGTTTTTATACTCGATTTTGCGATTTACCGCGCAATTTACGTATATTTATATGCAAAATATCCCTTTTTTCTCCGAGATTTTAAAAGGAGTTACTACTGGTATCTTATATGTATTATTCGTTCCTATTCTCTTATTTATGATGTGTCAGGATGCGATATATAAGATGGGATTCTGGACTAATTTCAAGAACTCTTTCCAATTAGCGATAAGAGGTATATTAGGGATGCTAATATTCTCCTTCATCATCTTTGGAACATATTTTATTAAGCTTATTCCCCTTATCTATGTCCAACTTCTCGTGTGGGGATTTGTGATATTGATATCACCTTTATATCTCCTCTCATTATCATTGTTTACGATGTCAAAATTTGATAGATATATTAATAAGGACTATTACCCCGAAGTATATCGTAAAGGACTACGACCAGATGGAATTATACACAACCACACAGACCATTAAAAAATGTCCATATTCCTCACACATCTTAGTGCCCCCCACAGATGTGCATAAAGCGACATTTTTTGTCTTGTCTTTCGTAGAAAAGGGTGAAGCCACGATTGAGTTCTACGATAAAGATGATAATAAAAAGAAAACGATAACAGTCGTGGAGAATACCTGTTTCTTCTCCTATCCTTTCGTAGCGATGAAATATATCTCTTATTCCAAAGATCTTTCTTATCGAAACATCATGGTTAATGAGAAAGTGATGATGGAATGCTGTAACTTCTTACATCCCGGATTATATGATGATTTATTAAATCTCGAATATCCTCCATCATTTCATATCTCTCCTCCTTCGATTATCTATCTTGCGGAATGCGCTTCCGCATTAGAGGGAGCGAATAAGAATAAACAGAAAGATGCTGCGCATCGTTCTTTAGTGTGCTCCCTTCTCAATCAATACTTAGTATCTAAAACTACGAATAATATCTTCCCGATTTGGATCAATGGTTTCTTGAGAAGTCTAGAAGATGAAGAGTTCTTATCTAAGTCAGTAGAGGATATGGTTAAATCTACAAACTATTCTCATGGATATGTGAATAGAGAATTCAAGAGATGTATTGGTTGTTCTATCAAACAATATATCATTCGTAAGAAACTCGATAGAGCGACAGTCTTATTAACCACGACAAGCTATTCTATCGAAGAGATAAGCGATATCTTAAAGTTTGGTAACGCTAGTAACTTGATTATTATCTTCAAGAAGAGATACGGTTTAACACCGGCGAAATATCGTAAATTATATGGTTCTTCCATCCAGGTAGATGTTTATCAGGAATGGGGAAATATCACCTATCCTGATAAATAATTATTAATTTAAGAGACCCATTGAGGTCAAAAACATAATATTTTTGTCATAAAATTAATATTTGCCATTTTTTTAGCATTACATAAAATGTAAATAGATGAAGAGTAAAACAGTCAGTAAATTACAGGGTTTTCCTATTAAGAATAAAACCCGTAGACAAGACCGTTTGGTTTTGATTATTTTCTGTGTCATCTTTGCTTTATATTCATTGATTTTATTGTTCCCGTTCTATTGGATTTTATTGAACTCTCTAAAGACGAAAGCGGAATTCGCTCAAAGTACTTGGTCATTCCCCACCTCTTTAGTGATTAGTAACTATGGACAATTATTCCAACTTCAAAGATATAAATTCGATGTCTTTGAGATGTTTAGGAATTCTTTAATTCTCTGTCTTATCGTTCCCACGATGAGTACGATATCCACGACATTAGCGGCATATGTTATGGCGAAATATAAATTTAAAGGAAGAACAATTTTGTTCTTTATCTATATGATTCCCATGATTGTCTCTATCGCCGGTACCGCATCCTCAACCTTGAACTTATTTGAAAGACTAGGTTTTGATGAGATGCCATTCGTGGGTATTGCCTTTATGTCCGCTTCTGGAACGGGATTAGGATTCCTATTAATTCACGCAGTGTTTAAATCCACATCTGATACTTATATGGAAGCCGCTCGTATCGATGGTGCGGGTCACTTAAGAACTTTCTTCCAAATCATGTTACCCCATGCGATGGGTATTATTGGTACAAACTGGGTATTGGGATTTATCGGAACATGGAATGATTATGTCACTCCGAGAATATTCCTTGGTAAGGGATATATGACCATCGCTACTGGATTAGAGAAGATTCATACCTTAGTCACTGATGTCGGTGAATACGCGGATGTCTTTATGAATAACTATCCTCTATATTTCGCAGCGATTATCTTATCCATTATTCCGATTATCGTCTTGTTATTAGTGTTCCAGAAACAGATCATGAAAATCAGCCTCGGAGGAGGCATCAAATAATTAAGGAGGGCTTTTATATGAAAAACATTAAAGCTTTAGCATTTGGATTAATTAGTTTATCCGCTTTAACGTTAGGAGCGTGTAACGCTAACAAGGATAATGAAATTCAAAAAGAAGGACGATTATCCATCGTCTATTATCCTGGTGGATATGGTACGGAATATCTCAATACATTCTGCAAGGAATTCTTAGCGGAGAAGAAAGGTGTCACCGTTGATGAAATCGTCGAGAATGAAGATTACATCCTCATCCCTGATGAAGATATCACCTATGGTGCGGATTATTACTTAACTAGCACGGCAAGATGCCCAGATTTAATCATCTCTAACTTATTAAGCCCGAAAGCGGTCACACAAGGATATGTCGCTAATCTCGATGATGTCTTTGATTCTTCTATTGAAACATCACATGGTTCTACAAAAGTTGATGACTTTGTGATGAAAGAAGCCGCGGAACAATATACTTATGAAATCAGAAGAGGACAAACCGCAAAGCATAGATTTGCGATGCCTTGGTCTGCAATTCCTCTTTCTCTTGCTTATAACAATACTTTATTGATGCAACTCAACCATGTTGATACCACTTATAGTGTGGGTGAAGATGCCATCAGTGATGGTAAATGGGCTAGAGCCCCAATTACCGTCGATGAATTATTATCCGCATTTAAAGATTTAGATGCTTATAACACTTCTAATGGTAAGAATATCGCTAAGATGGGTTGGGCCGCAGTTAATGGCACAAACTGGTTTGAATCCTTAATTATTACTTGGTGGGCCCAAAGACAAGGTGTTGACAGTGCCTATCTATATCCTAGTGAAGGTAGTTATTATGATTTCTGGAAATACGATAGTGCGGAAATCTTCAAGCAAACTGGCTTACAAGATGCTTTAAAGCAAATTCAAGAAATCATCATCAAAGATGGTAACTTCGCTAACTCCTTCAATAGTGTGGGTTCCATGACTATTAAGAACGCTCAACAAGCATTCGCCGAAGGTAAAGCCTTATTCTGCTTAACCGGTGACTTCTTTGAAAAAGAATATTCTCCCTTTATCGAACAATCCGGACAAGAATTCAAGATGATGAGAGTGCCAGCGATTGATGGAGCGATTAAGAATGAAGATAACTCCTTTAGGAAGTTAACATATCTCAATATCTCTAGCTGCGCTTATGTTCCCAATAAAGGCGCGAATAAAGAATTAGCGAAAGAATTCTTAAAGTACACAATTACTGAAGAAAACTGTGCCAGATTCTCTGAAATGACTGGTGGTATTAGACCAGTGAATTATGATGTCAGAACATCCAGTGGTTATGAAGCTTTATCAAGCTTTAAGAAATCTGTCTTTGATTTATATTACGACGCAGATGATTATCTCTATAAATTCCCCAGAAATGTCGATGTCGAAGATATTTCTCCAATTTATTTATATGAAGGTGTTTCCGAAAACATCTTTGTTGGTTCTTCTTATTACACAGTCATCAGTAATTTAAAGAGCATGACTCCTAAACAAATCATGATCGATGGTGCTGCGGGCTTTGACAGCATCTATACCCGTGCGGTCAAGATGTTCCTGGAATGGAAGAGACAATACGAACTATAATCTTTGATTAATCTAAGGAGCGAAGATGATACTACATCAGAAGAAGAAAACATCTTTAAAGATTAAAAGAACGATATTTATCGTTAGTTTTCTCGCGCTTTCACTCGCGCATTTTATCGTCTTCTGGCTCTTTATCAATGTCGACACAATTCGATTAACATTCTTTAAAGCTAATGAATATAACGAAGAGATATTTGTCGGCTTATATAATTACACAAAACAATTTAAAGATATCTTCTTAGGTGAAGATAAAGCCGCACAGAGGAGTTTCTTTAACTCCTTCCACGCAGTGGGTATTAATATGCTCATCTTACCTATCTCTATCGTCGTGGCGTATGCCTTCTATAAGAAGGTCTATGGTTATTCTTTCTATAGAATTATATTCTATTTACCATCGGTTATCTCTATCGTCGTCTTAGCCGCGGCATTTAGAGAGATGTTTAGACAATATGATGATGGTACAACGGTTATTACTGGTCCTGTCGCCCAGTTATTATCGAGTATCGGTATCAATAAGCAGTGGCTAGACCCCGGAATTGATACAGAGGTGAAGTGGCCACTTATCTATACCTTTGCCATCTTAAATGGTATGGGGGCTAATGTCATCTTATTAACTAGTGCGATGAATCGTATTCCTAAGGAATTAAGCGAAGCTTCTAGACTTGATGGTTGTGGTTTCTTTAGAGAGATGACTCATGTAACCATTCCTCTTATTATGCCGACGATAACCACATGGGTGATGATGATATTTGCCGCAGTATATTCCTTCTTTATGCAACCGATGTTGATCTTTGAGAACAACTCCGGAAAAGATGGAGCCTTCTTAACCGCACCATGGCAGATCTTTAATTTAGTAGCAGATGCCGGTTTTGATAAACAGAGATTAATTGGCGCTGCTTGTTTAGGTATTATGCTCACTTTAGTGGTATTACCTCTTAACCTTGCCATGAGAGCGTTACTCAATAGATTTACCGCGGAGGTGTCATATTAATATGAGAAAACCATTAATCCTTCCCTTATTAGCCTTATCCTCCCTTTTAGCGATGGGTGTATCCATCAAAGAACTTAATAAAGTGGATGCCGCTTATGACACAAAGAATGTCGTCAGTGAACAATTCGATGGTGAGCTCGATGAATCCTGGGAACTAGTGGGTAATACTTCAATTGAGAAACAATATTCCTCAATGAGATTAAAACCCAAAGCGTATGATTGGGGAACATCTTTAGCCTTAAATCAACGATTAAGTGGCGATTTTACCGTCAAAATGGAACTTACTACCTTAAAGATGGGTGGTTGGTTTGGTGTGGCTTTCGCGGGTGTTTCTTCTTCCGCGTATTTCTCTAGTTGTCAGGGTGGATTAGTCTTCTTTGATATCAAGACTTCCACATTAGGCACCACAAGCGGGGAACTCGCAGTTGTGGATGATTTTGAATTACCAGTTTTCTCTTCTAATTTAAAAACCAAGAGACAAGTGGTAATTGAAGTCGATGATGTGGGCAATAATCATTCGAGAATGTCAGTCTCTGTTTATGAAAATGAACAGTTCATCGGCAACGTTTTAACTAACTATGAATTTAATAATTTAGATGGATATATGTTATTTAATTCCAATCGTAAAGATGTGGAAATCTTTAATATTGAAATATTAAATGGCAGTGGTGAGAGATTATATTATGATGATTTCTCCGCCTCTAAAGTGTTATATCCTACGAGTGGTTCTATCGATAGTGAATGGTACTCTAATGGCTTTAGTGAAGAAGAACTAAAGGTTGGTTATATTAACTATCTATCCTTAAACCAAGTGGGCGATGGTATTGTCTACCAAAAACCATTAGATAAAGTTAATGATCCTGATTTAGATGTCGTCTATCACTTCTATAGTGAAATCTCTTATTCGATGATGGATTTCGGTGGTGAATCGGGATTTGAAATCGGTAAGAAAGATAAAGATTCCCATGGATATTTCTTCGGTATCCGTCGTTTAGCGTTAGGTTACTCCATAGTTACCTATAAATATGGTGAATCTAATGAGGTAGTGGTTAATTCCTCAAATGAGGATTATCTATTAAGAATGCCATTAGAACTCAATGTTCATACGAATGGTGATATCGATATCATCGCTGGTGATATCTCTCAAACAGTGAGAGTCACTGATTATGATGGATACCATGGTTTATTTAGTTATGACCACTTAAACGAAAGTCAAACTGGTAAAGGAATGAATATCTTCTCCTTTAAGATGGATAAGACTAATTACTATGACCGTAGTAGTGGTGATATCTACATGAACTTCAATGGCACAAAGAAGACTTACTTTGAAGACATTGATGAATACACCTATGATTACTTCATTTCTCGTAGAGAATGGAATATCGGCACAAATGTCTCCGCTTCTAAATGGAAAAACAAAGACCAAGGGAATGGTAAATTAGAATTCCAGATGGCCACAGGAACATCATTATTTGGACCAAAGGTGATATATAAAGACTTCGTTGTGAAGTTTGATGTTGAAATCACTTCTGAAACTGTCCCCTATGGTGGGGTTGTGGGACTAGAGTTTGGTAATTCTCGTTCTGGGTTATTATATGAAAACACTAAATCATTAGGCATTGCCTATTATACCGGTGAAAACCATGAATATATGACTGTCTCATTTGCGACGAATATGGAATACGCAGACGAAGATGATCGATACTGCACAGATGAACAAGGCAATAAAGATATCTTTAAATCTAATGGTAAGTTCACTTTGATGTATATCTGTCAGAACAATACAGTATCAATGCATTATCTACTAGATGGTGAAGATGAATCCACTTTAGCGAAGACTAGATGTGTGGTCTCTTGTAAAGAGAATGAATCCACGGATGGATATCTCGCGATATATGGAGCGAATGGCATTTCCTTTACCGTTGATAATTTATCAATCATCAACTTAGATTACGCTGCGAAAGCGGATGGCTATAAAGGGCAAAGTGATTATCAAGAAGTCACTCGTGTGGATTTTTCTAAAAAAGACACCATTAAAGGTGTTGAATATCAAAACGCTTCTATCACTGATGGAAGAATAAGAATGAACAATGAAGGTTTAATCAAAACTGATAAGTTTGTGAATGATGGCATCCTCAGATTAAATATCAGTGATATCGAAGATACTTTAGATATTAAATTAGACTCATTAACTATTAAATTAGTTAATAAAAATAATAACAAATCAGTAGTGGTCGCTGATGCCTTAGGAACAAGGACCTATCCTTTAGCGTCTTCCTTTGATTTTAGACAATCTCTCGTGGAATTAGAGAAATTAGGTAATCAATTATTCATCAGATTAAAAGATCGAACCACGCCTCTATCTTCGATAAATAAAAATGAAATAGTGGCCACAATCAATGGTAATATCTCCGATAAATTAATTATTCAAGCCAAAGGCGGCTTTGTATCATTGAATGATTTAACATTTGTAAACCTAAATAAATATGTGACAATCGCTAATCGTGATTATAATCCTGACACCGATAGCTTTGAACCATGGAATCCTAAACCACCTAGAGATGGTGGAGATAAGAAAAAGAATAATAATTTAGTAATTATCATTCCTATCGTTATTGGTAGTGTGGTTTTAATTGCCGCGGCAGTGGTTGTTACCATCTTAATCGTTAGAAGGAGGAAAGCTCATGCATAAGAGAATTATCAGCACATTATTAATGGCTTTATCTTTAGCTTTAACTTCTTGTCAAACTCAAAAAGAAGAACAGAAGACTTATACCTATGATCGTAGTTACTTCAACGGTATATGCGCTTTAAGTGGGGAATTTAATAATGGTGTGGACTATGCCTTAACTAATGACTGGACCGCTAGTAAAGTCAAAGCTTTAAAGGCTAAATCCTCACGTCTATGGATCGCTATGAGTGGTCTATTCACCGTTGGTGAAAATGATGACTTAACAGTTAATCAAAAGTATTATCTCGTCATGAAAGACCATGTCGATAAATTAAAAGAAGCAGGAGTGGAGAACTTCTTACTCATGTTCACTAGCTTTGTCTATCCCACTGGATATGTACCATCTACTGGATATGTCGTTCCTGATCCAAATGAAGAATATGATGACTATATTAGATTCTTAAATTTACAAGCCCTAGCGGCAAAAGAAATCAAGACTATGTTCCCGGAAATTAGGAACTTTGAACCGGGAAATGAGCCAGATTTTGCTTGTCCTGGCTGTATTCATAAGAATGGATTTATCTTCGGTGGAGATATGTCTGTTAACTATGCTTTTGTCTATAACGATGATGATAAGACATCCATCCTCGCAGATTTGTGCTGGTATGTCAGAAGAGCGATTAGAGAAGTCGATCCTGACGCAAGAGTGGCATTCCCTGGATTAACTAATCAATATAGTGTTCCTGAATTTATGGACTTAGTCTATAAGAGAATTGAATCTACCTGCTTACCAGCGGGTCAAGAATATTGCGATACTGATCCAGATAACTATTTTGATATCTTGAACTGGCATCCCTATCCCACACAAGTGAGGGAAGATGGTTCCATCAGATGGGATGACTGGGTGCAATACAATAAGGATGTCTATCAAGTTACCATCGACCATGGTGATGAAGGTAAAGAAGTCTATTTCTCTGAATTGGGTTGGACTGATTGGGGTAATAGAGATGAATACTCTTTAGAGAGAATCGCGGAGAACTATACTGGCGCTCTTACTCATATTAGAGATGAGATGCCTTGGGTGACTGCAGTGTTTGCTTTTAGATTAACAAATCTAATCCATCAACATTTAGACGATTCCGGTGGTGAGGAGAACTTCGGTTTATTCTATCATCCAGATGATCCATTAACTCCCGCGAAACCTAAACCCGCAGCGTATGCAGTGGCGAAATTCTTTAATGGTGAAGATTACGATTTAGACGCCAATTTATAATCATGAAAAATAAATATTTCCTAGGATTAGATGAAGTCTCCGCAGAGGTGAATTCCTATTGTGATGAAGGGCTAAAGAATAAATATATTGCCCACTTTGCAAATGCTTTTGGCTGTAAAACAGTGAGAGTGTGGTTATCCACGAAAGAGATTATCCGTATCAAGGAAAATGATGAGATTGAATTTATTGCTAAGGGATTAATAAATCTTCATAATTATTTAGAATCATTAAGACGAGCGGGCGTAGAGAGGTTCTTATTATTGGATTGGGCCTTTGTCTATCCTTATGGATACTTCCCCTCTGATAGATGGGTAGTACCAGATCCTAAAAAAGAACCAGTGATGTATCAGAGGTTCTTAAAGTTGCAACAAAAAGTGAGATATGAAATCGCGAGCAATTTCTCCCTTATTGAATATTTTGAAACGACGAATGAACCAGATGGAGAAGCAGGAGTATTTCTCCATAAAAATGGTTTCTGCATGACTGGTCAAAAAGACAATAAAGACTTCATCTTCACGAGAGATGAAATTGAAGATATTATCTTAGATTTAAATTACTATGAAACACTAGGTGTTAAGGAAGCTAATAAGAATGCGAAGGTATTATTACCTTCCTTCTGTAATTTTGATTACGCACCCAGTTATTTAGATAACATCTATAAGAAGATTGAAAGTGGCAAGTATCCCACAGTGGGTGACACTAAATCTAATAAGGTAGAATCCTTCTTTGAGATTCTTAATTGGCATCCCTATAACTTAAAAGATTCTGATATCAATGATTATTGGTTACAGACTCAAATGAACCTCAGAAAGGTTATTTTAGACCATAATGACGGAGCAAGACGAGTGTGGTATACCGAGAATGGTTGGTGCGACTTTAAAAGAGAAGATGAAAAGCATAGAGTCGCGAAAAGATTTATCGATTTATTCCATGTTGTAGAAGAGAGAATTCCCTGGGTTGAAACAGTCTTCTTATTTAGATTATTTACTTTATGTAATAGAACGGAAACTGAAGCGGAAGATAACTTTGGTTTACTATATAACGAATTCGATTGGGACACTCCCTTAATGCCTAAACCATCCGCAATAGCGATTTATAAATATGTCCATGGAGAGAATGCCTCTTTAGAACCACTTTATAAATTCGCAAAAGTGAGTGAGAAGAATTACTTCCCACATACAGTAATTAATGAAGGTGGTAAATATAAGGTTTTAGTGTTAGGTAACCATATCACTTATCAGAACAAAGCACCCTGGAATGGACTCAATGAATCTAAGGGATTAGATGCTAGTAAAGTGAATAGGGATTACGCTCATATATTGTTCGATAAATTACAGGATAAACTCGGTGATGTCGAGATGACTCTTGTGGATATGAGAACATGGGAAACATGCTTCTATTACAGCGAAATTTACCAAAAATTACCGCAATTTAGGAATAAAAACGTAGATTTACTCATTGTGAGACTCGGTGAAAATGTCGGTAGTTGTTCCCTAAATGACCACCCATTTAAAGAGCATTTACTCAAACTCATTAACTACTTTAAAGGTGAGAACACCAAGGTTATTTTGAGTACCACAATTGGAGATAAACCAAAAGTGGATACCGCTTGCCAAGAACTAGCTAAAGAGAAGGATATTCCACTTATTGATCTTACAGTCTTTAAGAACAACTATGCCTTGTTATCAAAGGGCACTTATAAGAATATCGAACATAAGAACTGTCCTAATGATGATGGCATGAAACTCATCGCGGACTTAATGTTCTCCGCTTTTAAGAGCATCTCATAATTTAACAATTATATTTAAATTATTGATATTTCTTTAATACGTGGTTCTTTATAAAATAAAGACCATGTTTTTGTTGTGTCAAAAACAATGATTTTATATGAAAAACTAATATTTTTGCCATGTATTTTAATACATACAATAAAGGTATATTAGGAGGAAACTCTACTATGAAAAAATTTATAAGATTTTTTGCTGTAGTTTTAGGTTTAGGCTTAGTTTCTGGTGCAGGTGTCGGTCTTGCTCTTAGTCAAAAAGCACCCGCAAACAAGACTTTTGAAATGGCAGAAGCCGCTAGTTCTAGTTCTTATACAATGACAGCCAGAGAATTATTGGCGGCCAAGACTGCGAATTACAACGACACAGTTGCACTTGTTGATGGTAATCTTCGTGTTACCGCGACAGTTGTTGCTCAATTTAATATCGCGTTTAATTCGGCAGAAACATCTAATTTCGGCAAACTATCAAGAAATGCCACATCATTTACTCTCACTATGAAAGTTTCTGCAGCTAGCGAAATTGCTACCAATGTCTTGATTTGTAGATATAGTGACGGTTCAACAAACAAATGGATTTATAAGTCTATTGATTTAAGTGCTGCTGAAGCTGGTTTTATTGATGTCACTTTCGCAAAGCCGGAAGACTTGGTTTATTTTGAAGTTCCTACTTTCCAAGCTTCTGTTGTTGGCGCATATGTTGATATTCAGTCTTGTAGATTTGATGGTTTAACAGCATTCACAGTTAAGAATTATACTAACTTAGTTGATGGATGGAATCATGGCCAAAATGGTGGCAACGCCGTCTTATTTAGATTCAACGATACTTTAGGCGCCAATGGTATAACATACACAAACTGGGCTCCCCAGATTGCTGATAAAGTGACAATTAATGGTGTTGCTATTTGTGATATCACTGGTGGTAAAATCAGTTATGACCATGGTGGAAAATATTTCTGGGTCCAGTATTCTGAAGAATCTATAGTTCCAACCGCGGAATATCCAAACACAATTCTTGAAATCAAAGATGGTACTTTCTTTGAAAATTCCATTTTAAGTGGTATTAAAGTTGCCTTTAACCAAACCACAAGCCTTTGGGAAGACAATGCCATCTTCTTATACGATATTATTCAAGATGCTGAATACACCTTATTTACAGTTAATAGCACTGATTATGTCGCCAATACTCAATATGCTTATTATTCCGCTGCTGCTATGCCAGAATTACCAGACTGTAACTTTGGCGTTCAATTAAATGCTGTAGCAGAAACTGATGATCGCGACCCATTCTATATTAGATTTGGTTCTTCTCTTGCTGGAAACGACTTTGTTGATTTAGTTTTAGATCCAAAAGGTAATAAAAATCTATATATCCGTAAATTTAATGGCACAACTGCAGTCATGGATCCCACCGTTAAAGCATTTGAAATGACTACTGGTGTCACTTATAAAATTGAGTTCTATTCCCTTAAAGATAGTGAATCAACAGTTACCTTTATTTTAGGTATTAATGGAAAGGTCATCTTTAAGACAGAATCATTATCATTAGGTGCTACTCCAGTTGCTAACAACTTCTTCTGTGTTATGAGAGGGACCAACAATGATACTAGTATCACATTCTCAGAATGTCCTACCACAAATGCGGAAGCCATTCAAAGATTTGGCAAGAGAGTTCTTCATACTGAAGACATCCCATTCAGCAATAATGCTGAAACCAATGCTTGCTTGACTTATTATGGTCCTGCTAAAGCTTATTACACCAATCGTTTAAGCAAAGCGGAAAAATTATTAGTCGTAAACGATGGAGCTTATGCTGATCTTAAAGCAAGATTAGTCGCTTGGGGTGCCGCTAATGGTGAAAACATTACTTTCAATGCTAGTACAGGCGCTATCGTGGTGAATGCTTCTAATAGAATCTCATTATTCCATGATGAAAGTTATAAGAATGTCATTCTCATCGTTGTCTTAGCAACTTCTCTTGCGGGCTTATTCACCTTCTTATATTTCTACAAGAAAAAGAAAGCCGCTAAATAAGAGAATTAATTATTCTAATTAAAGCAATCCTTAATGGGTTGCTTTTTTTGATAGGAAATATCAAATGTCAAAAATTTGATATTTTTTTGTAAATTATTTAATTATTTTATAGGGCGAATGTAATAAACTAAAAATGTAGATAATCAATTTATTGATATGAAGAAAAGATTTTTAGGAATTATTTTATCTTCCTTCCTCGCTCTTGGAGCTATGATCTTTTCTCATAACCAAAATAATAGTGGTTCTATAGCTAAAGCTGATGATTTAGTGGGCACTCCTACAGTTAGTTGGAATAACGCTGATTATTCCGCAGGACTTGGAGGAGAGGTTTGGTCTCCAAACACTAATAGTAATGGTGTTCCTCAAGAAGGATATTGTTTATTGGCTCAATATCCCAGTGATATCTCTGCGACTACTTATACAACACAAAACCTTATTTCTGCGGGTATTACTGGTTGTAATGTCGGAGATTATGTCCTCATCAATGGTGTGGCTAGTAAGAATGTTACTGGTGTTATCGCTAAGTGTTATCCCGTGAATGGTATATTCATCTATGTCCCACATAGTAGTGTGGCTTTTTCTGATGAATATGAATATGTAACTATCGAAGTATTAGAAGGTATGTCCATTGATGGTAGTGCACAAACTGTAGCTACTAGATTTGAATATCGTGGTCTATTAGGTTCCTATGGTAAATGGGAAGTTAATCCCGCACCGATTGAGAAAATAAACGCTCAATTAGCGAAGATTGACTGGAATAACATGGATTATTCCTTCACATTGGGTCAAGAATGGTGTGGAGAATTATTACCTAGTGGTGCTCCTAAAAATGGTTACTGCTTATTAGCGTTCTTCAATGAAGAAGGTAAATCCTATAGTGAATCTTCTATCGGTGATGTCACCATGACTGGTAGAGGTGTTCTCGGTATCGGTTTAAACGCTGATTATAAGATTAAAGTTAATGGAGTTAACATCATTGATGTTGCGGACTCCAAATGTTATATATTCCCCACATATGGCTTATTCTTCTATATTCCTGACTCTTCCATCACTTATAGTGAAGAATATCCATACCCCATTATCTCTTTAGAACAGGGATTACATTTTAATAATGTCTATCTCCCGAGAATCAATTTTGAATTTAGAGGAGTCTTAGGACAACTCAATGCTTGGATCTACACTAAAGATGCTTCTGAATATAACCATTTTGAATTCAATGGTATTCCAGAAGCTTGGAACAATAGAGCGGTTGATGACACTCATAACGCCACAATCCTCCAATATGGTGAATATGGTGTCGATTATCTAAAAGAAGACCATACCGCAGACGACACTAACTTAGTGAATCAATATTCCGACTGTGGTAATAAAATTACCATCAATGGTCATGGTTTATGGGAATACGAAGATGCAGTGGTGAGTTATTGGCATGGTTATTGCTATGTCTATATCGCTTTACCATTATCCGCTTTAGTGCCTAATAACGGTTATAAGATAACAACATTACATATCTCTCAAAACACTGTTTTCTGGGATACGATGTTTGGTGATTTATATCTATATCTCTTCAATGGTAAATGGGTCCTTGAAAGACCAGAGACACCAGATGATAGTGAATATGAAAGTGCATTCACTTTCTCTTCTACCTTTGGTAAAGAACAAGAAACATTAACTAATAGCAATCGACAATTAGTGGCCTCTAAAGAGACGAGCTTATCCACTTTTGGTTTATTGATGAATTATAAACTCAAAACTGAAGACAGTGCCTTTGTCTTATATGCTTTAGGTGGACAAGCCCAAAGTGGTCTTAGATTAGTGTTTAGAGAAAACACAATTTCCTTATATGATTCCACAGAAGGAAATGTCTTATTAGGTAACGCTACATTACAAGTATTTAGTTATGATGAATGGTATTCATTATTCTTCTATACTCGTATGGTTGATAATAAATTATCAATCTATGTGGCTATCGATGATATTACCTATATCCATCTCGATGAAGTTTATTTAACTAATAGAAATAATATCGGTAATAACTTCTCCATCATTTGGGGTAGTGGTGAAATCTCCTTAAAGAATAGTGTTCCTGGTGCGGATAATAAGAAACCATCCTTATCTTATAGTGGTAAAGCCGCTTATGGTGTTCTTGTGGGTGCGGATAAGATTGATTTCTCCAATCGTTGCTCTGCATTTGATGCTCATGATGGTGATGTCACAAGATTAATTCAATATGTCTGGCCAGAAGGTTCTTTATCTACTGATAACAAGATTAATAAAGGTATCTGGGATGTTAACATTATTGCTTATGATAAAACCGGTAATACCTCTGAATTAGTAGTAGTGGTTATCGCTACAGATAAATTAGATGTTACAGTCACGTTTGATGGACAAAACCCCGTTAATTATCGCGTTGGTGATTGTATTGCCTGTGTTCCTGATCCAGTGAAAGAGGGAGATGGAGTGACATCCTATAGATTTATCGGTTGGTACTATAACGATAGATTATGGGATTTTGAAAACGATTATATCGTTAGTGATATGAACCTCGTGAGTAGGTTCCAAGAAACTATCGAAGAATATTGTGTTTCCTTCATAGTGGAAGGTTTAAGAGGTGTTTCCTCTTATGAACTATATTTTGGCTATGGAGCGAAATTAAATGTCCAGATGTTCGCAAAAGAAGGCTATAGTGTCAAAGCCTATATCAATGATGAAGAAGTAGAAACCATTACTGTCACTTCCAATATGAGTGTCAAGTTAGTCTATACCTCAAATGAAACTGAACCCACGAAGAAGAAAGGTTGTGGTGGATCCATATCCTCTACAACTATGTTGATACCTGTTATTTCTGGTTTGGCCTTTGTTTTACTCATGGCCTTAAGAAAGAGAGGAGGTAAAGAACATGAATAAGAAATTATTTATTCCTCTAGTTCTCTCTTCTTTACTCTTTGCGTCTTTGAGCTTTAGAAAAGGTTTTAACGCTAGTTATGCGAGTGATGTTGTTAACTTTGATGTGAATGCAATACAAGCTTTATCTCATAGAGATGGGATGACTGTTAACTTTGTTAATGATGATTTATTAGAATACTGGGATAGTGATTCTAATGATATCGATAAACTCAGAACTTTATATGAAATGAACACTGATATTGAGTCCTTTATCTCTAATTCATTTGACCATGAATATGTCCGTGAATTATATGCGAATTGGGATTCCTTTAAACCAGTGAATAATACTTTATCTTGGAAATCTAATGTCAGTGCTTCTAGCTATGACATCGTGGTTTCTTTAAATCCAGAATTAACCGAAGCTCTATATGAGGCTAAAGGATTAACCGAAACAGAATATACAATGGAGAATCCATATGCTTCATCTCATTATTTCTGGCAAGTAACCGCACACACGAAGAATGGAGATGTGAAATCATCCATCTTTGACTTCTATAGCGGTGATCATAAACGTACCGTGAGCATTCCTTCTATTTCCAATACTCGTGATATCGGTGGATTCACTGGTGAATTTGGCATGATGCAACAAGGTTTAATCTATAGAAGTGGTCGTTTAGATGATCTTGATGAAAGCGCTAGTGAAGCGTTAAGACAATTAGATATTCAAACGGATTTAGACTTAAGAAAGAACGGAGAAGGTGCGAAAAACCCCGCACATCTAACGAATTATTACTTAAAAACCCTCTTAAGTTATTATCAAGATTTCAATGAAGAGAATCGTCCTAACACGATTGAAGCCGTGAGAATATTTACTAATCCCGATAATTATCCAGTGATGTTCCACTGCGCAGTTGGTAGAGATAGAACTGGTACTTTAGCTCTCTTATTACAAGCTCTATGTGGGGCTTCTAGAGAATATATCGTCCATGATTATTACACCTCGATGTGGTCAGTCACTGGCGCTTATCAAAAATCACTCAATGATTTAAACCTCACTATAGTGAATGACACCCTTAATGCCTTAGAGAGATTTGGTGATAATCTCACTGATGGAGCGGAGAAGTTCTTAAGACAACGTGAAGACACAATTACCCACGAATTAGTGGGTCTCACTGATGATGAGATTACCGCTATTAGAGATATCTGGTCTGGTAAGACTAGTGTTAATCATGGCTTTAAGACCTTTAAAGCGGAAGAAAACTATGAAGGTAAGACCTTGGTGAAGATTAAAGCCTTAGGTCATCAAGAGATGGCGATGATGGTCACTAAAGGAACAGTGCTAAGTGAACCTTATCAATTAGATCCATCTATGATGTGGATGAGTGAAGGTAGAGCCTTTGACTTTGCTACACCGATTAATGAGATGACATTTATCTATGCTGACTATGTCATTCAATATGTGGTTGCTATCCATTTCGCAGGTATTGCTAGACAAGATGAAATCTTAAGAGTTAATCGTGGTGAAGTTATCAACTTTGATAAATATAACCTCGATGGCTTTAGTATGTTTGCCATCTCTGATGAAGGCAGAGAGATTACTTCATTTGAAGCCACAAGAGATGCCTATATAAATATTATTTATATGAGAAAGTAAGAAGGGAGATAATATGAAGAAAAATAAATCCATTATTGCACTAGCGACATTATTCTTCTCTATTTTTACTTTGGGTTCATTAGGTAATAAGAATAATGACTTCACTCCTGTTAAAGCCGATGATGAGTGGACCACAATAAACACTAAAGCGACAGCGAAACAAACTGTCTTCTTATATAATGCGGGTGACTCCTATATCTTCTTTAATGTCACTCCTAATGACTATACATCCATGAGTAGTGATTATACCTATGTAGTTAACACTCCATATTACAACACTGTGGATTATAACTTCTTAACTCATATTCAATTTTCTAATGATAATCAGAACTATATTCCTTTCAGTACGATATATTTCGACATCGATTACAATTTCTTCTTTAAAGATGGAACATTTAGATTCGGTCTAAGAAGAAATATCGATACAGTAGTACAAGATGGTACCTATCAATACATCAAAGTATTAGAAGGTTGTGAATTCCCTTCCTATTCATATTGTTTGAATGGTGGGACTAAACAGAAATACGTCCAAGAAAATACCACAATCTCCAAATTAAGAATCACCCATGATTATGAACAGGGTGGTGTCTCTGAATATGAAGAGATGGTGGAAAAACCCAGAAAGACCTTTAAACAGATCGCTCCCGGATGGAATAATGCTTCCTATGGGGGAGATAAAAACTTCCATCAATTAATTCTCACCTATGGTGATCATGGTGTGGATTATCTATCTAATGACCATGTCGCGAATGCCACGAATAGAGCGAAACAAGCTTATGATATCGGTAATAAACTAACGATTAATGGCTTACCTATCTATAAGATAAATAGCAAATTTGGCAGCACCCATGTGGGATATGACCATGGGTATGCTTATCTATATATTCAATATCCAGTTGAAGTTCTTTTGATGAACAAAAACAATCTAGTACCCACACTTCATATTGAAGAGGGAACTGAGTTCATCGATGTCACTTTGTCAGAAGTCACTCTTAAGTTTGTCGGTGGAGTATGGACTGTTTCTGATTCTGATGACTTTAGAATCGAAAACCCAATGAACTTAGATGACTATCTATTAGTCAATATGCCCCATGAATTTGGTACTACCGCACACGCGATTATGGGTGGATTACCGGCGGAAGGTGTGAAACTTGCATTCACCATTAATTTAGGTGATTTCGATTTAACTAATACTAATTTAGTATTCAATATCGATGGTTTATATCATTGCTTATTCCTTATCTCTCCATCTATGGGAGCGGTTTTATTACTCGATAAAGATGCGAATAACGCAGTATTGCAGCAATTTAATGGTTATGCCTTCGCGAATAATACGGATTACGCTTTTGAAATTGAGATTACCTGTACTAGTACAGAAACCATCTTTAAATTAGCAATTAACCATTTCTTAGTGATTAATTACACACTAGCGGGTAATCGTGCAGCCGCATGTGATATGTGGGTCATCGATACCTCTGGTTGTGTAACCATGGATTACTATAAAGAAGTCGAAGCTTATAAGCCCGCGATTGTCTATGGTGGAACCTCTACCTATGATTTCATGGAAGGTGATCCATTATATAACTTCGCTGGTGTCGTCGATGCAGTCGATTTATATAGTGATGATGTTAGCTATGCTAATCTTGAATTTATCTATCCCGATGGTGCGGTTACTGATAATCGATATAACGCTGGAACATGGACATTAACTATCTCTTTATCCATTGAAGGATATGAGACCAATACGAAAGTGGTGACTATCCGTGTTCATAGTAAAACTTCAATGGCGAAGATCTATTATGATGACGCTGATCCGATTGAAGTACCTATCGGTTCTAAATTAGTGCCACCTCCAAATCCGAATACCTATCGTGAAGGTGATTATGACTATGTCTTTGATGGCTGGTATTTTGAAGGCGCCAAATGGGACTTTGAAAATGATGTGGTTCAAGGCGATATGCATCTATACGCGCATTATAAGAAGACAACGCCTCACTATATAGTGACTGTGGTATTTGAAGGTATTCCAAGAAGTAATGAAACATATTCATTAACCAAAGGTAGTTCCTTACCATTTGTGTTATTCGAACTCGATGGTGCAACTTATGAAGTCTATTTAGGGAATAACAAGATCACTTCTTTAGTGGTTCAAGATGATATTACAATCACTGTTAAATACACAGTGGTGTTCACCTATGTAGAACCCAAAGAACCCACATGTACCGAAGATGGTAATGTCGGATATTGGTATTCCCCAGTTTATAAGAATTATTACTTCGCGGATCCAGAAGGAAGAGAATTAATTCCCGATGCGATTCTTCCAAAGTTAAATCATAATATCGTCCATTTAGATTATATGGATTCATCCTGTCATGAATTAGGACATATCGAATGTTATTACTGTGAGAACTGCCACAAGCATTTCAGCGATGAAAATGGGCAAAATGAGATAGAAAACTGGAGTATTGCCAAGAAACCACACGTTTTAACGCATCATCCAGAAGTTGAAGCGACATGTGAAGAAGACGGCCATATCGAACACTGGACATGTCAAAATGAACCGGGTGTTTATTATGGTGATGAACAATGTTCCATCATCTTGGAAAATGTTATCATCCCCGCGATTGGACATGACTATCGCGCTCCAACGTATACATGGAGAGAAACCGATAATGGTTATGAATGTGTAGCCTCTATTTTATGTACACATTGTAATGAGGGAATTACCGAAACTAAGTTAGCCACGAAAGTCGTGGTTAGAGAATCTTCTTGTTCTAGAGAAGGACAAGTATCTTATTCTGTAAGATTTGATGATCCGAGATTTAATGCTCAGACGAAGATTGTCACTCTTCCGATGACTCCACATAACTATGTGTTTATCGAAGAAGTTAATGCTTCCACACATATGGAAGGTATTATGGCACACTATGAATGTTCTGAATGTCATAAGTGTTTTCTTAAAGATGGTGAAGAATATAAAGAAGTGGATTACACGGATTTATATTTCAAATATAAAACCTCAAAAGGTTGTGGTGGCAGTATTACCATCTCTTCCTTATTAGTTCTCGCTTCAGGAGGAGCTTTGAGTGTGCTCCTGATGTTAAGAAGAAAGGAGGAAAGATAATATGAAGAGCAAGAAATTAATCTTTATTAGTGTTCTATTATCTCTCGCCTTAGTGGGTACAAGTATCCCTGCGAGTATCGCTTTATCTAGAGCGAGCAATAATAACAACACAAAAACATTCTCTCCTGATATCAATGCCTCCAAACCTGGTCGTGGTGAAACAGTTTCTTATTTCCCCACTGCGTTATCAGACTTCTGGCGATTAGAAGATTTAGTGACTGATTATGAAAGTCATCAACTAGAGATCAGTGAATTAACTCCATACACTGATGAGTTATATTCCTGGACTTATCATTTATCATCTTCTCAAGAAGATATCGAATATCGTCGTAATATCTTCAATAAATATGATTTATTTAGACCCACGAATAATGTATTGAGTTGGGATTCTAAGATTGAGGCAAAAGGATATAAGGTCATTATCTCTCAAGATAAAGCCTTTACCACAATCGAAAGAGAATATAACGTTTTAGGAACAGAGAATTCTGTAATCTTTGAAAATCCATATACAGGTACTGATTATTACTGGCAAGTTATCGCTACGAAAAATGACGATTCACTAGTGTATTCTGATATCTTCAACTTTACGACCGCGAGCTTACCGAGAACCATTCTCTTAGAAGGTGTTTCTAACACTAGAGACTTAGGTGGTAATGTGGGCTTAAATGGCAAGAGGATGAAAGAAGGTCTCATCTATCGTGGTATGGGTTTAGAAGCCATCACCACAAGTGGTGAGAATGAATTTAAGAATAATTTAGGCATTCAAACCGAACTCGATTTAAGAGGGGTGGGCGAAGGTACTGAAAACTATTTAAATCTCTCTAAGTATTACCATTATCCCGCACCTCTTGATTACACCAATGGAAGCGGTGCTTCACATGGTATTGAAACCACAGGTAGTGCTTCTTTAGTTCCAAGCTTTGGTAACGCCATTAAAGTTTTAGCGGATAAGAATAACTATCCTGTCTATTTCCACTGCGCAGTCGGTAGAGATAGAACTGGTTGGATGGGTATGTGCTTGAACTTCTTATGTGGTGTTAGTGAAGAAGTGGTCTTAAAAGAATTCTTATTATCCTTATTCTCCACAAGTGGAGCATATCTTAAAGGAAGCAAGGAATTCTATGATAGATATATTAGAATTCGTGATTATTTAAATACCTTCAGTGGTGACAATCTCTCTGAGAAAACAGAGAATTATCTCGTCACTATGGCGGGTGTTACTCATGAAGAATGTGAAAATGTCAGAAAGATATTATTAGGAGATATCGATACCGGATTTGTTCCTGGTAGTGTCAATCCTGAACCATATACCGATTTAGCAAAAGTCACCTTCAGAAAATATGGTGAATCCCCAATTATCCGTATGGTGGAAATCGGTTCCTTATTAGAAAGACCGAATATCTCTGGAGATGGTGATTGGTATCATGGTGATGAGGTTTGGGACTTTGAACATGATGTCGTTACTGGTGATATGTATTTAGATTATCTCCTTCAAGATAAATACAAAGTAGCGGTCCATTATACCGGAATTGATTTACCAGATGATGCCTTCGATGTCGCTTATGGTACGGAGTTTGACTTCTCTGTCTTTGAAAGAGAAGGCTATACATACAAAGTTTATGATGATGCTTATAACCGTATTACAAGCTTAGTAGTGGAAGAAGATGTTTCCATCAATGTCGTCTATTCCTCAATCAATGGATATATTCCTAAAGGCAATTCACGTATTATCGTGATGGCGGGACAAAGTAACGCTGCGGGTGTTGGTCATTACCAATACCTCGAAAACTCGCTAGATCAGGCTAAAATCGCGGAAATCAATAATGGTTATAATAATGTTTTGATGATGGGATACTCCCATGGCGATTATATCAATGAATTTAGAAAGGTTTATGCGAATAGCCATACCGCAACAGCGGCCACTCCCGGAACATTTGGTTTTGAAGTCGGTTTAGCGGATCGTTTATCCAAAGTTTTCCCCGATGAAACTACT
This sequence comes from Bacilli bacterium, assembly GCA_045130875.1. Lineage (GTDB taxonomy): Bacteria > Bacillota_I > Bacilli_A > RFN20 > CAG-826 > RUG13091. The sequence continues at coordinate 73,847 of JBGUQI010000018.1, forward strand.
TATATTGTCAAATATGCCTATGGTGGTTCATCTCTTAACTATGACTGGGTTTCTCCATCTTCTGATGCGGAATTGGTTCCAGAATTAAATGATGGTATGGGCAGAGGCTGGTTATATAACGGTTTAGTGGAATCTCTCACTAATGCGATTGATTTCTTAAGTGAAACGACGAATACCATCCCAATGGTGGAAGCCTTTATGTGGATGCAAGGTGAATCCGATGCTTCATTTGAAACTGCCACAAATTTATATTTGTCTACTTTTGAAACGATGATGGATGACTTCTTAACCACCTTTGAAGATAACATCAGTTATAAGTTTGCTTTATATGATGCGGCGATTATGGAAAACACTATTTGGAATTTAGCCAAACAGATGAACACCATTAAACGTAACCGTGTGGATGATAGAAATATCTATATTGAAACTAATGAGAGATTATCAGTGCAATTCGAACCTATTGGTTTATACACCGATAACGCTCACTATGACGCGGCATGTTATATCGACTTAGGACATATGTTCGCCGATGCTTACTTAAGTAAGACTGTGAGGGGTTACACTCATAACGCGATTGAAATCGAAGCTCCAGAAAGTATTACTCTAACATTAGGACAAGATTATGTGATTGATACTCCAGTTGCGTTATTCAATGGTGAAGAAGTGAATGCAAAGATATCTTACTTTGCGGAACAACATAAAGGATTCACTGGAAATGTGTATTCTTACTTCACCGTTAATGAAGATAATTCCTTCACTCCCACTCGAGTGGGCACTACAAGATTGAGAATCACCGCTTACTACAATCATGAAGTGAGAACAGTTCTTGTTCCTGTAGAAGTTATCGATTAATTATTCATTAATAATATTAAAAGCGAGACATGCGATGTCTCGTTTTTTAATGAAAAAATACTGAATTAAATTCCGTTTTATAATATTTAGTTTTTATAAATTAATTTATAAGATGGTGTTTTATCGATACTTTTTATATGTTCAAAAATAGTTTAACTCGGTATTTTTGATAACTTTTTCTTTAATTATTAATAATAAAAGACTATACTTTTAACCAAATTTATATTTTGAAAGAAAGAAGGAACGGGTCGATGAAAAACTTAAAAACCATCGGTGCGATAGCGGGAACCACGGTACTAGGCTTAGCCATTGCCTTAGCCGCTGCTGTCAACGGACAATTCAACATCAACTCATTAAGATCCAAAGCTAGTGATTACTCCTTAACACTAGATGGAAATAATGGCATTACCGGTACTAACGTTACCACCAATCAAAGCATTGCCACTGATAGCGGTAATTATCATGTTAACTTCGCTTATAACAATTGTTCTTCTCTTTCTAATGGCCACGCTACCATTTTAGCGGGTGGTTCTATTGCTAATTCCGACCATATTCTTTCTATTTATTCCATAAATGCCACTTTTGAAACCAATGGCTCTTTAAGATTTAGAACTTCTTATGATGGTTCTACCTGGGGAACATATACTCCCTTAACTAATGGTGTTCCTTATAATTTCTCCAGTAATCCCTATTATGTGGAATTCGCCACTGATGGGGCTAACCAAGTTAAATTAAAAGAAGTAGTGTTCTCTTATACTTGTGAAACCAATCCTGATGCACAAGGATTACCCACAGAAGAAAATGGCTTTATCGCCACTGATGAGAATAAGAATAACTACTATATTAATAATATCTTTGATGAGGATAACGGCTTAGTAGTCAAAGCTACCTATTCAGATGGTAGTGAAGTCTTATTAGCGAGCAGTGAATATTCTTATACCATCTCTAATGGTGAAAGAGGAATCATTGATTCTTCTATCGCCTTTGGTGTGGAGGGTGACTATATCTTAACTGTCAACTATAAGAGTTATCCCGCAGTTCAGATTCCATTCCATGTCGCTCAAATCCATGTTATCGACATTACCTTAAATACCGATTTAATCAGATTAAGAGTGGGTGAAACCGCACAATTAACAGTTACTGTTAATCCTATTGATGCACATGATCAATCCATTAATTGGAGCAGTTCTAATAATCAAGTATTAACTGTTTCCGCGACTGGTTTAGTGAACACTATCGCCGTTGGTGAAGCGACAGTTACCGCCACATCATCTGATGGTAATAAGACTGCCTCTTGTGATTTCTATGTGAAGAAGGCACCAGAGAATTCAACCGCCACAATCATTCCACATTATACTGGTGAGGAAGGTTATAGTACCAACTATAAAGATGGTGCCTTTACCACAAATGGCATAGACATTATCGACGGTCAATTTGGCGGTGTTTATGGAATGGCTGAGACATCTTATTTGTTATATGCCGGTGGTAGTCAAGCTTATATGATTCTCTATTTCAGTAGACCATATATTTTAAGAGGAATCACTGTTAATGCCAGATATTATTCCCGTTCTTCCACATTACAATATATTACTGATGTTGATTCTACAGGCGCCTCTTTATCTATTAACAGTAGAACAAATAAGAATTTCTCATATTCAGGATTAACAAATAATACCACTCCATGTAATGCTATTGCATTTATTGCTTCAGGTAACTATGGTGTTTATATTAATAGCATTACTTTAACTCTATATGATGCTGAAGCCAGATTTCCAACTCAAATCTATTTAGAAGATACTAATGTGAGCTTGGGTTATACCGCTCAATTAGAGCCAACCTTTATGCCTGCGGATACAGATGTATTTGATGTTGAATGGACCAGCAGCAATGAAGATGTGGCTTATGTCACGCAATCTGGTTTAGTCTATGGCTTCGAAGAAGGTACTGCAACAATTACTGCCAGCCTAGTTAATGAATACGGCAGAACCATTAGTGGTTCTTGTACCGTTCACGTTGTCATTGTTCCTGCTCAAGGATTATCAATTTATGCCGCCACTAATGAGTTGTGCATAGGTCAAACCACACAACTACATGGTGTATTTACACCCAGCGATACCACAAATAAGAATGTCACCTGGTCTTCATCTAATAGCAATGTTGCTACTGTCGATGCTAATGGTGTGGTGACTGGTATTAGAGCTGGTAGTGTAACCATTACTGGTGTCTCTGTTGATGGTGGATTTATTGCAACCACAAATATCACCGTGAAAAACGAACAATTAGATGCTTATACCGTCTTAATTTATATGTGTGGTAGTGACCTTGAAAGTGGAAGCGGCCATTATGCTTCGGCTGATCTTGCTGAGATCGCTAAAGTAAATTGTCCAAGCAATGTAAATCTCGTCATTGAAACTGGTGGTTCTTCATCTTGGTCTAATAGTTCAGTCAGCGCGACACAACTCGGCAGATTCTATATGAATGGTAGAACACTTACTAATATCACCAATCTTGATAATGCCAGTATGGGTTCATATGAAGTATTTGAAGACTTTGTTGAATGGGGCTTAACAAACTACCCCGCTCATAGATATGGTCTCATTATGTGGAACCATGGTGGAGCGATGGAAGGTGTCTGTTCCGATGAGAACTTCAATGGTGATTCACTATATAATAGTGAAGTCTACTATGGTGTCGATGATGCGAGAATCTTATCGGGTGTCGCTGATAAGTTAGACTTTATCGCTTATGATGCCTGCTTAATGGCGGTACAAGATATCGCAGAAACTAATAGCCATAACTTTAAATATATGATGGCTTCTCAAGAAACAGAAAGCGGCTCTGGTTATGCTTATGATAAATGGTTACCAACCCTTTACAATAACCCCACAACCGTGGAAACATCCGCAATCTTGAATAGCATTCTGACTACATTTATGGCTGCTCAAACAGCAAATAATCAAACTCAAGCGGTCTATGATTTGTCCAAAATGCCTGCATATTTCAATGCTTTTGAAGCTTTAGCGGCTAAATTAAGAACATTAATTACCACTCAAAGCGAATGGGATACCTTCGCTAACTTAGTGAATCAATCCAAGAAATATGGTCAATATACAACCACCCAAGGACAAACTATTGAAGACTATAATAATGGTTATCTATTCGATGTCTTCGATGTTGGTGACTTTATCACTAATATGCAAGCTAATAGCTCACCATATAGAACATCATGTGCTAGCGAGTTATCAGCCTTATCCACAGCATTTAGCCAGTTAGTGATATACGAAAGCCATGGTTCATCGACATCGGGTCATGGTCTCAATATGTTCTGTCCTATCAGTGGATATGAAGAACATGTTTTCTATGACCAATATGAAACCAACTTCATCAACTGGTTAATCCTCTGTTACCAATTTGGTACCTGGTACGATTAATCATTAAAAACAATATTATTAAGCAATCCATCTTATATGGGTTGCTTTTTATTTATGGTAATATAGTTATAATAGTCACGAAGGGAAAGTATTAATGTATCCTGATCTATTTGGAGTTGATAATCTATCATACACATTGTGTATGGTTATAGGTATAATCCTGGCTTTTACCATTGCTTGTCTATATCTTTGGAAGAATGGATTTAAAAAGAGCGGGATTATCGATTTATTAATTTGTGCCTGTTCAGCGATTGCGGTGGGACTGGTTTTTGCTATTCTTTTTGAGAACTTATATGAGTTCATTGAATATGGTACCAAGCATCAATGGACTTGGGGCATGACATTCTTAGGTGGTCTATGTGGTGGCGTGATTGGATTCTTAATCCCATACTTCATCATGCGTAAGAACATTAAATTTGATATCAAACCCATTTTGATTATCGCCCCATTATGTATTACAGTGGCCCACTGTATCGGAAGAGTGGGATGTTTCTTAGCGGGATGCTGCTACGGAAAAGAGACCAGTAGCTGGATTGGTGTGGACTTCCCCAATGATGGATTAGGTAAAGTGATCCCCACTCAATTAATTGAAGCGATATTCTTATTAATTTTATCCATCGCTTTAGCGGTCGTCATCTTAGTGACGAAGTTTAAATATACTTTCCTCATCTATTTAGGAACCTATTCTGTTTTTAGATTTATCATTGAATTCTATCGTGGAGATGAAAGGGGTGTGGCTTTCGCCTTATCACCCAGTCAGGTGTGGTGTATCATCATCTTCTTAGGATTATTCCCTCTATATCTCTTACTTAGAAAAATATTTGTAACTGACAATGAAAAAGAACAATCTAATTGATTTTTTAATACTTGTATTAACATATATTGCCTTATCCTGTTTTCCCTTTGGATTAATCATTCAAGATGAAAAACTATCCTGGTTAGTTTTAACATTGCAGATTGTTATTCAAATAGGACTATTAATTTTTATTGTTTTATTTACTTTCTTCAAAACTAAATTAAACCATCAAGATGGGAAGATTAATGTCGTGAATACGATATTATTAATCCCCACTTTAGCGGTTTGTTTTTCTAACTTTACTAATTTATTGATCGCTAACGGGAACAGTGTTATCCCTGTAAATACTGACTTATTTTTAAATATTGCCTTAACAGTGTTCATTGTGATTAATGAAGAATTATTGTTTAGATTAATCCTCATCAACAATTTAGAAATCAAAAATAAGTTCTTAGTGATTTTATTATCCGCAGGAATATTTGGTATTTGTCATATCACTCATTTCTTAACGAGTTTTAATCCCGCGGACTTATTAGTGATTGTCTATACCTTCTTATTAGGCTTGTTATTAGGCTTTGCCTATCTATTTACTAAATCCATCTATCCATGTGTAGTTATCCACATGTTATTTAATTTATTAAATAATATATTATTCCCATATTTCGTACTCGAATGGATGTATATCTTAATTACCGCAGCCTTTGTAGTGGGTGTTGGTATCTATGTGACTCTTCTATTTATCTTTAGACTCAACAAAGAAAAAGAGGTAGTCACAGAATGAAAAAGAAGATTATTCCCTTCACTCAGATTACCTATGGATGGAATAACATCACTAATGCAATAAATAGAAACACTCTATTATCCTTTGGTGAATACGATGTCGATTATTTCACTAAAGATCATCACCATAATTCAATAAATCAAAATATTAAAGGAACAGATGTTTCTAAAAGAATCTTTATTAATGGAAGACCCATTAAAGATTTAGATGGCATAGTGGTGAATAACGCACATGGGCATAACTACTTTTTAATCAGTGTGCCTTATCATCATCTCTTTCCTCAAAATGGTTACAGAGTAACCACTTTACATATTGATGAAGGCACGAAGTTTTTAGATTCTTATATAGGAGAAGTTAATCTCTATTTAGTTAATGACCAATGGGTTTATGAAAAACCATCCGTGGTCAATGATGAAACTTATTCATCATTATTAACAGTATCTAATGTCTTTCATCAGAAAGAACTGTCTGTCAAAGATAGTAGAGTCATTAGTGAAATAGATGCTTCTTATCCATTTAGTTACGGACAAATCTTTTCTATCAAAGAAAAAGATGGAAGCTTTTCATTATCTTTTAATAATCTAAAGATTAATGTTAATAAAGCATCAATCAGTGTTTTGGATAATGATAGTGTATTGGGTTCTTTTGCTTATCCCTTTAGAGTGGATGAACAATATGAACTCTTATTAACTTTTGATTCTAATTCCTTATCTATAGCATTAGATGGTATCTATTGTTTTAAATGTGATTATCAATTTAACAATAATAAGGTTATGGTTACTCTTGAATCATCTAAAGGAGAGTCATCACATAGTGATACCTATTTAGGTAATATCTATAAGAAACCAATTATTAGTTATTATGGACAAGATAGATACTATGTCCAAACTCATAGTGAATCACTTAATTTTAAAGGCCGATATGCGATATTCGATCCCTATGATGGATTAATTAGTGATAAGGCTTTATTTGAATGGCCAGAAGGCTCTTTAAACGAATTAAATCGAATCAATGAAGGAACTTGGGAAGTTGTTATTAAAGTAACTGATTCAAAAGGGTTTAGTTCAAGTTATAAAGTAACTGTTATAGCCTCTGATATCTATGATATCCATGATGGGCAAGTCATCGACTTAGTGCCTTTAAATATCCAAGAATATTTTGATGGTGATCCCAAAGACTTTGAACTCCTCAATAGTGTCTATGAATATAACGATGAGATGTCTTCCTTTATGGAAAGAGCGAATGATCCTAAACCCAGAACAAGGGTTGTTGGTTTATATGAGGCGTGGGATGGATGTAGACAGTTCCACAATAGAGTGAGATGGGATAACAAAGAACCTGGTATCGATCATTTTGAAATCGTTTTAGCCCTAGATGAAAATCTCACTGATATTGTGGAAGAAGACAAGAACATTTCTAAAGAAGTTAATTCATATCGGTTCTTAAACTTATTAATCAATCAAGACTATTATTATCAAATAACCACAGTTTTTAAGGAAAAAACCATCAAATCTAAGGTATTTTACTTCAAAACTAAAGGATATTCGAGATTCTTAACTGTGGAAGGAGTGAGCAATATTCGCGATTGCGGTGGCTATCAAAGTGAGTTTGGTGAGATTAAACAAGGCCTGATGTTTAGAGGAGCGAGGTTAGATGACTTGACTGATAAGGGTAGAGACATCTTATTAAATAAATTACATATCAAATGTGATTTAGATTTAAGAGGTCATAAAGAGGGTGATGTGAATCCTCTCAATCTTCCTTATTGTTATCAGAGATCTATTCGTTGGTATCATCCCGCGATTATTGATGTCTCTTCTTATCCATCGATGAAAGAAGCACTTAATGTGTTCTTTGATGAGAAGAATTATCCCCTTTATTATCATTGTTCCGTAGGAAGAGATAGAACAGGGACTGTTGGAGTTATCATCGATGCCTTATTAGGTGCGGATGAAAATCGAATTATGAGAAATTATTTTACTTCGATGTTCTCTGTCACTGGTTCAATTCCTAAACCGATGACATTATTCGCAAACAATCTCTTAGAGTTAATAAAAGAGTTAAAAGCTTTAGGTGGTTCAAACCTCAAAGAAAGCGCGGAGATATTTGTTCATAAGGTAGGAATTAATGATGAACAGATAGATAATTTAAGAAAGATCATGACGGGTAAGATTTTATGAAGAAGATTAGATTTATTTTGCTTCCCTTATTATGCACACCCTTATTAAGTGGGTGTAATGCTGAACCAAAGCATAATGTGACCTCTAACATAGTTAAATTCACTAATACTACGGATGAATATGATGTTAAAGGCAATCAGATGACTTTATATTATGTCGATGAAGGTAATGTTCCCTATGTCGATGTTTTGACATTCTTAAGAGAATTAAATGGTTTTATCGACACTGATGTGGTCTTCTATCAATTAGATAATCTTGCCCATTGTTTAAATATCAACTTTGAATATAGTGGAATTATTTATAAAGGTGTCTCCATAGATTGGAGAAAAGACCTTGTCAGTGGTGGTAATAATGTCTTTAGATTAATCGTCTCTTCCACGGAAGCCACGGATTATGGTTCCCACATTAAAAATGTGGATACCTATATGACTGGAACCAGTCAGAAGACTTATGACTTAGGTGGTTATGGTTTTGATGTGATAAAACACAAAGACAAAGTCTTAATGCCTCTAGTGATCGCTAACACTTTGTTCTGCTCTCAGAACTATTACAATGTCTTCTTCAATGGTGATGAAGCTTATGGATGTTTCTATGAAGTGGATAGAGGGAATCCCTATTATAATCAAATCAGACAATCTAGTTATAACGGAAAGAATTGTCCTGAGGACTTAAGAAAGGCCACAGTTAATTCTTTATTATTCATTTTGGATAACTATTATGGTTTGAAGAAATATAAGAATATTGATCATTTTAGAAACTATATTAGTAAATCTAATATGGATAAGTTCAATTCCATCAATCCGGAAGATAACTTTTCCGGGCTTGTGGACCTCGTTTATAACCAACTTGACGAATTACACACTAGAATCAATATTCCTTCTTATTACGCGCCTTTAAGCGTGAATACTAACTATCCGTATGGTAATAGAAGAACCGCTTTCTGGAATAGATGGGATATTCAAGAAGATTTACGCAACCAAACCTTCCCAGAAGGTGTTCCCCCTGTGCGTTATAGTGGGGATACCGCGATTATCACCTTAGATGGTTTTACCACAGGTAGTAAAGCCCAGTTATTCGATGACCAAGGTAACCTTAAGGATGATGCCTGGAAATACGATTCATATTATTATATGAGATACTGTATGGGTGACATCAAAGAGCATAATGGCATCAATGATATCATCTTGGATTTATCCCTTAATGGTGGTGGAAATGTCGCAGCGATGGAAAGGGTATTGGGTTTCTTGTCTGATGAGACATTATCTCTTTCGATATTAGATACTTTAACTAATCAAGCGCAGATATCATATTTCCAAGTCGATACAGATGGAAATAATGATTACGATTACGATGCTTATGATAATTATCATTGGTCAGTCTTAACTTCAATGAATACCTTCAGCGCAGCGAACTGTTTTACCAGTATTGCTAAGCAACATGGTATCGCAAAGATTATTGGTCAAACTAGTGGCGGTGGGATGTGTGCGGTTTCTTCCATGGTTCTCGCAGATGGAACAGGATTTACCATGAGTAGCACAACCACGTTACGATATGTCAAAGTGGAAGATGGTAAAAAGGTCTTCTACGGCATTGAAGATGGTATCGTTCCCGATATGAATCTCGATTATCAATACTATTTCAATGATAGCATGTTAGAAACTATCGCTGACCTAGTGAAAGAAAGATAAGTTTATATTTTATATATAAATATAAGATATGATGTCCCAAAAAAGGGACATTTTATTTTATAATGTTAGATAGTAGGTATTAGTTATGGTAGAGAATAAGAAAGCGTCAATTCTTCTAGTCTTAAAAGTATTAGAGGAATATTCTGATGAGAACCATTATTTAACTCATCAAAAGATCATCGATAAAATCAGTAGTGATTACGGTATTGAATTAGAGAGAAAATCAGTGGCAAACTGCATTTCCCTCTTGCAGGAATTAGACTATGACATAGTCAAGGGACAAAAAGGTGGTTTTGCTTTGCTCTCTCGATTATTTGAAAGTAGTGAGGCCACTTTCCTTGTGGATGCGATATTCTCCTCTAAATCAATAAGTGGAAGACAAGCTAAACAACTATCCGATAAAGTCTCTTCTGTTTTATCTAAATATGATAGGAAATCATTTAATTATTTAAATAAATCCTCTGATGTATCGAGAACGATGAACGCTGAAGTGTTTTATAACATCGAGATTATCCATGAGGCTATTCAAAGAAAGAAATGGGTGGAATTCACCTATACCGATTATGACAAAGACGGAAATGAAACCTTAAGGTTTGATGGTTATAAGTTCCATGCTTCACCCTGCTATATGATCAACAATTTTGGAAGATATTATTTTCTTGGTTATCGTTATAAATATAATTCCGTTAACACTTACCGTATCGATTTCATGAAAGATGTGAGAATCTTTGAAGAAAGAGAGAGAATCGATCCTAAGACATTAGATGAATTCAAAAACTATTCTTCTATCTCTGAATATATTAATGAACATATTTATATGTTTGGTGGACAACCCATATCCGCGGTGATGGAAATCGTTGAGCCTCATTCTCTTCAATATGTCAAAGATTGGTTTGGCCATAATGGAGAAATCTATAAAGATGGTGACAAACTCATGGTAAGAGTGAGATGTAATCACCAAGCCCTATTCTATTGGCTAATGCAGTATGGTGAACATATCCATTTAGTTTCTCCTCAAGAACTGGTTGATGAGATCAAAGCCGCAGCGGAAAAGATTTTAGAGAATTACAAATAATCTCATTTGCACTTTTCTATAAATTGAAGGTGCAAAAAATGCACTTTTAATTTGATTATAGGGTGCAAAACTGTTATTATATTACTGGTAATAAATATGACTTTGAAAGAAATTAGAACTACAAATAAGTTGACTCAGAAACAAGCCTCTGAAATAGTGGGTATTTCTTTGCGTTCTTATAAACAATATGAGAATGACACCGATAAAGAGAATTCTTTTAAGTATAGATATCTTTGTGACATATTATCTAAATATTGTTTAATCGATGAAGAACATGGTGTTCTTTCTTTTGATTTTATTGTCGAAACAGTGGCCACTGTTCTTGATGAATACGATGTTGATTGCTGTTTCCTATTTGGCAGCTATGCTTCTAATGAAGCAACCGCTTTAAGTGATGTCGATTTATTAGTGGACACCAAAGTTACTGGTATGAAGTTCTATGGCCTTGCAGAAGAGCTCAGGCAATCACTCCATAAAAAAGTAGATTTATTAAATATTGATCAGTTAAATAATAATCCCGAGTTGATAAGAAAAATTCTTAAAAGTGGTAGAAGAATCTATCTTAAAAAATAGATTTATATGGATATAAAAATTATAATTTTATCAGTGCTCATCGCCATGTGTGATGAGTTTTTGTTATGTCCCAAAAAACGGACATCACTAATTGTATAATAAAGTTCCAAAATCAAAAAACACATAGATCATGCATTAAGGAGGTAGTCGTTATTCGATAGTTATTTCGGTCACATTTATGACCACAAATAAGAGTATTAAAAGTTATGTATTGCCTTAGATAAAAGGCGGAAAGTGAGGATGTAGATGAAAAATCCAAGAAAAGAAAAATTTGAAGAATTTATGGAAGAATTAGAAGGATTAGACCTCGAATTATTAGAGGATGAAGAGGAAGAAGAAACCCCTGAGAAATTCCCTGAAGAAAAAGAAACCAAAAACGGTCCATCCTATGAAGTTATCTATAATGCTTCATTAGAAGATGGTGAAGAACCCTTAGGAAGAGTTATTGGTCACGAGAACCAAAAGAGAGAACTTCTCTCTGTCATCAATTGGTTCAAACGTTCGAAAGAACTCAAAGCCAAAGGTGTTTCAATTCCAAAAGGAATTGTTCTCTTCGGACAACCCGGTAATGGTAAATCATTACTCATTAAAGAAATCATCAGATGTGTTGATGCTCCAGTGTTTGTCTTCCAAGGTGAACAATCCAATGTTGTTGCTGGTATCGTGGAAGTCTTTGAAAAGGCTAGACAAGCTGGTCACGCGATTATTGTCTTTGATGAATTAGATTTATTAATCAATAGAGAAAGACGCGTGGTGAGAGCCCTTCAAGAAAATCTCGATGGTGTAGAATCTGCAGATGATATCTTAGTGCTTGCCGCTACAAACTATATTAGAGAGATTCCCGACCCCTTACTTAGACACGGCCGTTTAGAAAAACTCATTAAGATTCCTTATCCAACTGGACAAGAAGCTTTAGCGTTATTAAAGAAGCATTTCCAAGAATTTAAGTTAGATTTGCCGAAAGATTTCGATGAAGAAGAGGTTGCTTTATCACTTAATGGCATCAGCTGTGCGGGTGTTAAAGCGGTGGTTAATGACTTGGTCTTAAGAAATGGCTTTGAGAATATCGATTCTGAGATGCTCTTTAATTCCATCTACAATATCACTGATAGAGTTAAAGACACTCCGGAAGAAGATAATATCGAAGTGGCGATGCACGAAGCATCACACGCGGTGATGGCTAAAGCTTTCCCTCAATACTTCCTCATCAATAGATTGAATATCTCTGGCGCAAGTGGAGAATTCCACGCGAAAGAATTAGAGAGAGGATTCTGGCCCTATGACAAAGTCATCGCTGATATCAAAATCTCGATGGCGGGCATTCTCGGTCAAAAGATTCTCTGTGGTAGAGGTTCTCGTGGTTGTGATGAAGATTTGCAAAACGCGAGAATCGATGCTTATAACTTATTCAACATTTCTGGATTCAGCTCTTGCTGGGAGACATTACCTGAAATTAGAGAAAGCGCTCGAATTGAAACTCCCAAGAAGAGAAGAAGAATGGAAAGAAAGATTGAAGCTCTTCTCAAAAAATGTGAAAGAGAAACAGTTAAATACATTAAAGCTCATAAATATGAGATTAGAAAATTAGGTACCCTTCTCTTTGAGAAGAAGCATCTTAAATCCAGTGAAATCTTATCCTGTATTGGATAAGGTTTCCTCCCCTTCGGGGGATAATAATTGTTATAATAAATTAAAGGTTTAAATAGTTATGTTAGGTGCGATTATCGGTGACATGGTGGGAAGCAAATATGAATTCCATCCTCTAAAGAGGAAGGATTTTGATATCTATGATCCCAAGATGAGAATGACTGATGATTCTTTTCTCACCATTGCGGTAGCGAAAACTTTATTAAAGAATTACCCAATTAAATACTCTAAAGAATCTTTAGAAAAGATTAAGTCAGACCTCGTGGATGCCTTTGTGGATGCTTGGAGATTTAATAAAGACGCAGGATTCGGCGGAATGTTTTACCGGTGGTGTGTGAAAGCTAGCCATGGAGTAGCGGAACCATATAATTCCTTTGGAAATGGTTCAGCGATGAGAATATCTCCAGTGGGTTGGATGGCTAATAGTGAAGATGAAGTAATATTATTATCTAAAGCGGTAACAGAGATTACTCACAATCATCCCGAAGGGATATTAGGGGCAGAAGCTGTGGCAATGGCGATATATCTCGCTTTACATGGGTCGAATAAAGAAGAAATCAAAAAGAGAATGGTGAGAGATTATTATCCAGAAATCGAATATTTAAATTTTGATGATTTGGTTGCCCATTATGATTTTGTGGAGATCTGCCAAGAATCAGTTCCTCAAGCCATTTATTGTTTCTTAATATCCAATAGCTTAGAAGATGCGATAAGAAATTGTGTCGCTATCGGAGGGGACTGTGACACAATAGGCGCGATGGCGGGTGCAATTGCAGAAGCTTATTATCAAAAAGAAGAATTGTCAGAATTAGAAATCAAATATTTAAATAAGATGATTGATCCTGATGTGAAACAATTAATAAAAGATTTCCATTCTAAGTTAGGAAATAAAAAGTTTAATAATATATAAATCAATAATATTTATACGTATATACACGCGAAAAAAAGCGTGTTTTTTTATGCAAAATAAAATAAACAAAAATATTTTTATAAAAAAATTCAAAAAAAGTTATTTTATAAATAAAATAAAAACACGAAAAATAAAAAAAGTTAAAAAAATTATTAAAAAATGCTTGCATAAAATTTCAAATAGGCGCATACTTGTAATCTTCCAAACGGGAAACCGCTTGGATGAGATACTAAGTAATGATAATTACTTAATATCTCAAATCTGGATAAGTC
>JBGUQI010000019.1:0-66825 GCA_045130875.1 Bacilli bacterium
CTCAACGAGACTAAAAAACAGGAACCTTAATTGATTCCTGTCTTTTAGCCTTTTTTATTTGAAGTGTCCGTTTTGGGGTTCACTTCATAATGAGACGGTTCTTTTTTTTACTAAGTCGAGAATTATTCAGCGGCTTCAGCTTTTTTGCCCATGAAGAGCTTCCAAACGAGACCAGCAAGTGCGGCACCGATAAATGGAGCAACAACAGCAGCAAGTAACATTAAAGCTTTGTCACCGACATTATTGCCGTCGAACATAGCGACCACTAAAGCAGATAAACCTCTAGCGGGGTTAACGGATGTTCCGGTTAATGGAATACCTAAAAGGTGAACACCAAATAAGGCCAAACCGATGAGGATACCAGCAAATCCACCCCATTCTTTCTTAGATGTTGCACCTAAGACAAGTAGGATAAAGAGGAATGTTAAAACGATTTCTGCTAAGAAGGCTAAACCTAAACCAGCAAATTTCGCAGCATCACCTTCAATTTTGGCATTTGCAACAACTTCCATAATTGGAGCTTGGACAGCATTTGCGCCTGTTCCTCTTGAGACACCTAAGAAGATTAAGGCTAAGATACCGCTACCAACAAAGGCACCCAAAATTTGTGCTAAGCAATAAAGAGCAAATTCTTTCCAGGAAATGTCACCACGAATAGCCATAGCTAAAGAAACGGCTGGGTTAGCATGTCCACCAGAAACTTGGCCAACGGTATAAGCTAAAATAATGATAGAAATACCGAATGCAGCAGCGGTTGCGACGATACCACCTGTATCTCCGCATCCAACACCGATTGCGACGCCACAACCAACGATGACTAAAATCATGGTAGCAACAAATTCAGCAGCTAATTTTTTGAACATATAAAATTCTCCTTTCGTAAAAATTATACCACTCATTAATTTCATTGAGTATAAAAAATAGAGAGCAAGCTCTCTACTTTATATTAATCTAATTTGACAAATAAGTCTTTTCCAACACCGCAAACTGGGCAAATGAAGTCATCTGGTAATTCGTCTTCTTCGGTTTCATAGACGTAACCACAGATTGTGCATTGGAAATGATGTAATTTCTTTTCTTCCATTAGAGCGTCCTCCACTATTTATGATCGTAATATATTTTAAAATATATTTTTTGGTAATTAGATAAGCTGATAACACTACCGCCTTCATCGACTTCTGTGGGAGTATCATCATATGATTTAGTGCCTTCTTTTTGACCAAAGGTCTTTAGGTACCAATCATTTATTTGATTTCCTAGATCATATAAGAACATTTTACCTTTCCAGTGATCATAAATATATTGATAATTTTTATAAATTTTATCGCTTAGTTGATTTTTGAGATTTTTGTAATCATCTGGATTATTAGTATAGGATGCGATTGCGAGAATTCTTTCAAAAGTATTCAAATACCCAGAATATCTTAATATCGGATTATCACTAGTTAAGCAAATATAGGTGGCCACTAACTGAGCGTCATCTTCTCTCATTACGCCCTTGCTATGTGCGAGCTCATGAGCGATATAGAAAGGTAATTCCGCATTCGTGGAATAGGTGTTGTAATTTGCCTCACCCAAAACTCCGAAGAACATACCGACAATACCAACTGAAGTAAATAATCCAGAGGTTCCTAAAGCTTTAGCTTTTCCGGTATATGAACTATAGTATTGGTCGTTTAATCGATCATATTCTAATCTAATTTCTTCAATTAAATGGTTCTTACCATATGGAAGAACGATTTCGTCTTTTTCATCAAACTTAATCTGCTCCGCACAAGAATTATAGTCTTCCACAAAATAAGTCGCGATATCTAAGAAATCTTCTTTTTTAATTTCTCCATCGTATCTATCAAGCACAAGAGGGGCACGACCATAGGCGATTCCGGATGTTGCAGTATACATAGTCACTGTGCCTGTAAATACTAAAACAATCATCATCACGCGATGGATGAAATCCCAATACTTCTTATTTCCTAATAAAGAGAAGCCCCAAGCTAAATAAACAATTAAGGAGATAACTACAATAAAGAAACTCACTTCAGTAAAACTGAAGTCCATTGTTTCATTAAAACGACCAAAGGCCATGATATAACCACGAGCAAATGTTCTAGTCCATAATTCCGCCAACGCAGGAATATGCTTAATCACTAAAAGAAGTGCAAAAGCGACTATCATGATTAATAAAACTGTGCACATTATTAAAAACGGAATATGTTTTCTAATAAAATTGACCATGACATAAGTGTAAATGAAAAAGAAAAACAAATAAATAAATATTTATTGAGATATCATTTAGTATTGTCTAATCTAAATATATGAAAAAGAATATCATCCTTGATTGTGACCCTGGACACGATGATGCTATCGCCATCCTTTTAGCAGGCTCCAATCCCAACATTAATCTACTAGGTATCAGTGTTGCTGCTGGTAACCAAACTATTGAAAAAACCGCGAAAAACGCTGCAAATGTAGCAAATTATTTAGGAATTAATGTTCCAATCGCTATTGGTTCAGAACTTCCTTTAGTGAGGGAAAGAATCATCTGCAGTGAAGTTCATGGAGAAACCGGTCTCGATGGATTTGACTTCCCAAAACATAATATAGTCTACGATAAGAGAAACGGTCCTCAACTCATCATCGACTCAGTGATGAATAATGACAATGTCACAATCGTAGCCACAGGTCCATTAACCAATGTTGCCTTAGCCCTTCGCATGGAACCAAAACTTTTGAAGAAGACTAAAGAGATTGTTATCATGGGCGGTTCCATTGATCATGGCAACACATCTCCCGCTGCGGAATTCAATATCATGTGTGACCCTGAAGCAGCGTATATCGTCTTCACATCCGGTATTCCAGTGAAAATGGTCGGATTAAATGTAACGAGAAAAATCTTAGTTACTGAAGAAGTCATTCAAAGAACGGAAAAGATAAATAACAAGGTAAGTGACATGTTCGTTAAGCTCATGAGAGTGTTTAATGAAAATCAAAGAAAGACCTTTGGTCTAGAAGCTGGACCACTTCATGATCCTGCTACAATCGCATCCTTAATTGATGACAAATTAATTACCTTCCAATCCATGAATGTCACTATCGACATCTCTCATGGTCCAAGTTATGGAAGAACGAACTGTGATGTCTTTGATTATCTACATCTTCCACATAACTCTGAAGTTGCAATGGATATAGACGTAAAAAGATATTGGGATATCATCGAAACTGAAATCAAAAGGTATTAAAAAAGACTCTTATGAGTCTTCTTTTTTTGCTTCTTCTTTAAACAAGAATATCTGTTTGAACGTCTTCTTATAGACAAATTTCTCCATGATGAAGGTGAATATGAAATCAGCAAGGAATAATCCAAGGAACATGTGATACCACATGAATCCCGCTAAATCGGTTTCAATAGCCATCGCTTCAGCGTAATGGAGAGCTTGTAATTCAAATAAACCTAAGGCAAGGATAATCAATTCCATAACTGGTAACTGCCAAATCTTTTTCATTGATGGTTTAATGAAACCAGTTAATAACATCAATAAGACAATCCACATCGATAAGACATGATGGAGAATACCGCTCCAAGTTCTGAGTTCCCAGAAGCCTTGGTTTCCTAAATAAGTAGGAATAAAGATATTCACGATACCACCCATGATAGCGATAGGATATAAAGAATGGACTAAGAAGTTATCTTTCTTTAAGAAAGAACCAACTGGTAAAACTAATGAAGAGAATGAGCAAATGGTAAATGGTAACCACACCATCGCCCAAGTATAAGGTGTTTCTTTTCCAAACACCATCACCACATCTTTTTCGATTTCCACATCATATCTCACCACATCGATGTGATTGGCGATGATCATAACAAATAAAGCGATTGAAGCGCCTCTAATAATCCAAAGCAAAGCTTTTTCGCTTTTGACAAATTTCTTAATCAAAAATAAGCTAACCGGAAGAATGGTTAAGCATAGAGCAATAATTATAAAATGTGGCCAAGTCCATAATTCAATTGTGGGACTGGGAACATAATCAAAAACACGCATGAGAATATTATATAGAAAGATATGGAAAAAATGAAAAGTAAAGTTAAATCGCTCTTAAAGCTTTAGAGGGTTTCGCTCTTGTGGCTAATAAAGCGGGGAAGAATGTTGAAGCGATAGCGATTAAGACAGATACTAAGGCAACAACGATAGCGGCCCACCAATGGAGAACAGCAAAGTTAGAGATAACTGCTGCAGTGACAGCGTGCTCAATAAATAAGTTCATTATCGGTATAATCGCATAGGCCAGTCCTATACCTAATAAACCAGAAAATAGACCAATAAATCCTTGTTCTGCAAAGAAAACAGCTCTGACATAAGATGATTTTGCGCCTAATGAACGATATAAACCAATCTCTCTAGTACGAGAGTTAATCTCTAAAATTGCGAGTAATGAAGTAACCATTAAATTGGAGAAAATCACCATCGCGATAACCACCATCAAAACGGTTACTAAAATGCCGACATATTTACCAACCAAATCCACGATCATGCCACCGATATCGGTATAGTGAATTTGATACATTTCATCTAAACCTTCATTCCAGCTATCTAAGACTTTAACTGCTCTTTCTTTCATCTTGAAATCTTTAGCGATAACTTCCATTGAATAGATGGAATCATCAACACCATAGGTCTTTCTCGCTAAAAGATATTCATATGTCGCCGCCATATCAGCGTCGCTAGAATTAAGAATCTTAGAAGCTGAATCGATGATGTTATAAGCAACAGGAACTTGAATGATATTCGCTTTACGACGATCAAAGGATAAATGTTGAGAATATTCTTCACAGAATTCTGTGGCCATATTCTCTTCTAAGAATAAATCATTATATGCTTTACTATAGTAAAATCCTCTTTGTAGATAAGGGAACATCTCTTCTTTTTTAGGATGGATGATGCCACATACCACCATTTCATGACCGACACTATCATCATTAAATAATGCTCCTAAGTCATAACGAGGTGAGAAATAATTGAGTTTTCTGGTGCTCTGTTCCGCTTCAAAATAATTGGTTTCAATTTCCGATAAGAGGTCATTCATCTTATCGATATTCACCTGTGTGCCAGCATCGTAATATGTAAGTGCTTGTAATAATAAGGATTGGATTTGATCAGCTTGTAAACCAGCCTCTGCTAATTCTTCTCTAGATTTAATGAATTTTGCAGTGACATCTGTGGTGCCATATTTCTTTAGATAATATTCATCATTATTAATGAATTTAAATTTCTTATTCATCAATTCTTGATAACTGATTTTATCTCCACGTAAGCCTAATAAATCCAACATATAGGCAGGGAAGGAATCATGGTTATCTAAAACCGCAATAACTTCGTTATCAGCTTGAGGTAAATGACCAGCAACTAGATCATAGGTTTCATTTAAAATATCTTCGCTACCCACTAAAGGTTTAAAGTAATTTGCGGGAGTTCTCCATAAGGATTCAAATCCAATGAAGGAAGTAATTTCTGAAGCTTCAAAGACAGAAATCTCATTGTTTTCCCCTTGTAATAAAATTGTGGGGGCTAAACCTTTTCTTAAAACTAAACAATCTTCATCGACGTTGTTTTCCGCAAAACCTTTTTTCACGTAATCGACATAATCGGAAGTTATGGAATTCACATATGTTGTGGAATCGTCATCATCAATACGATGGACATTGCCATCGTTAGGATATAGAGCATATCCACCGGACATAAAACTATCGCCCGAACCATAGTTGATATTACTAACGGTTAATGGATAGGTTCTTAAAGCATCTCTTTGCGCTCTTTGAGAGAAGTTATTTGCACCGACATAAATCGCGGATGCAATGGCGATACCAATAATACCTAAAGTATTAATAGAACTTAAGAATACATATCTACCTTTCTTATTAGCGATACGTTTTAACGCTAATGGGAAGATAGAAAGAATTCTTCTCTCACTCTTTTTAGGTTTTAATTTCTTAGTATTCTTCGCGAAGGCATTTTCGGAATCATAGAAGACATATCCATCATGGAATCTAATGATACGATCGCTATATTTTTCCACTAGTGATTCATTATGAGAAACCATCACCACTAATTTGGTTTTGGATAGTTTCTTTAAAGCACGCATGACTTCATCAGCGTTCTCATCATCTAAGGCGCCTGTGGGTTCATCAGCAAGAATGATATCAGGGTCATTAGCTAATGCTCTAGCAATAGCGACTCTTTCTTTTTCGCCGCCAGATAAAGAAGAGGGGAATTGTTTCTTTAATTTAGTGATATTGAAATCACTCATCAACTTCTCGATGCGCTTATCTTCTTTGTCTTTACTAAGTGTGGAACCTAGATCAAAAGCAAGCTTGATGTTGTCCCAAACATTTAAGTGTCTAATCAAGTTATATTCTTGGTAGATGTAACCAATTCTTAAATGTCTAAATTCATCCTTTGTCTTCTCGTTGAATGTCGTAGAATCGACATCATCGAAATATAGTTTTCCTTCATCGGGACTCTCCAATAAAGAAAGGATGTTTAAAAAAGTAGTTTTACCACATCCAGAAGGACCGAGGATAGAAACAAACCCTGTATCAGGTAAAACTAAATCAATGCCTTTTAAGATATAACGGCTTCTCTTACCATTTTCGGTAAAAAACTTCTTTTTAATGCCTTCAAGCCTAATCATATATTAAATAATATACCATAGGATTAATGAAAATAGCACTCACTAATCTCGTTAATGTTTTTTATCGCCAAAAACAACTTTTTTTCAAGATATTTTTGATGGGTAAAATCCGCAATAACTTTGCAAAAAGCCACTATTATTAAAGAGATTAAAAATGCAGAAATCTCATTTCTTATTTCACATATAAATATGTAATAGACAAAAATAATCAAAACATTTACACTTATGTCGTTAACCTTATATATAAGGAGGATACATATGAAACAATCTTGGATTACAAGACTTGCTCTTATTGGCTTTTCCGCGTTTTTAGTAACCGGATGCTATAATGGCTGGTCTAATGAAGGTCAAGGTAAATCATCCGCTGCTCCAGACACATCCGAATCTCAAAGCAGTGAACCAGACCTTCCACCACTTCCTGAAGAAGATTTAGGCGTCGATTTGACCTATCCTTTTAGAGGCGGTCAACGTAACCCCATTACCGATGAACAATTCATGAACATCGGTCTTAATGCGACAGGTGCGACAAGCTTCTACGATTCCTTTAAAAACTTCTTTGGTACTTATTTGTACAGACATTTCTTAGCCACCAACCACTTCACCGAAGATGAAATGGCGAAGACTATGGCCTTTGTCCAAGCCTTCTTTGGCATTGATGAAGATAATGTCACTTCCAAAAACTACTATAACTGGTTCTATTATGTTGCCGAAATCGACACCGACCACTTATTAGCCACATGCCGTGAAATCGTTAACGATCCTCGCGCTCGTGGTGAATTTATGGTGATGTTCAATAACGACTTCTCATCCAGATATATCGAGGCTAATGATATTCTCAATGGTTCCAACCCCGACATCAAACAGATGGCCGATCAAGAAAAAGCCATCTTAGAGACTTCTCCTGAATTCTTAGTGGAATCAGCTGTCGGTGTTCACATGATTGACTTAGTCTCTCTTGAAAACTCTGAAGTTATCTTAAGATTCTTACACAGATTCTTCAGATGTATGATTATCAACCTCACCATCGAAGAAATCGGATTCACCGTTGCGCAAATCGGTATGCCAATCGTGGATTTTGAAGACTGTGCAGATTATGTCAATGAACATCTACTCCAATATATCAACCACATTGGTGATATGTTCTCTATGCTCAACATCTCTTCTGAGACATATAGAAAATGTTACCCATTCTTTGAAGTCTTCTTAGAATTAGTGTACTTAACCGATTCCGATGACTTTGATCCATTGGATTATGGCTTTGTTTCTAAATATCAAGAAATCTTTGCTTCCTTATTTGAAACACTTGATCCAGAAGGATTCAGAGCCTTAATTAAATTCATCGGCTTTGTCGGTGTCAACTTCACAGAAGAACACCTCTGCTGTTTATTAGGTATGGAATACGGAGAAGGCGAAAGCGCTGAAGTTCCATCCTATGAATGCATCCTTGATTTATATAACGAACAATATGGTTTATTAACTTCGTCTGAAAAGTCCGGTATGAGAGCGGCAGCGGCCTCTTTCGGTATCGACTTTGACGAATTAATCACAAGATTAACCGAAGCTTGCGAAGAACAAATTCATGGCCATGACGGCGAAGAACCCAGTGGTTTAATGAGAGAATCTGATGATGATGACGAAGGTTCATTCGAAAGAACCGTCGGCGAAATTCTCGATGAATTAGTGACCGCACAAGTGTATGAAAAATTCTACATCGGTGAACCTGACATCGAAGGCTATGCCTCTGACGAATTAGTCCTCATGTTAAGAAAAGGTACCCAATTCTCCACCGCTGAATTAACTGCTTTCTTAAAAGATTCAAGAAGCTTCCGTGTCCGTCACCGTGGTGAAATCACCATGAGAGATAGTGACTATGGCTTTGTCTTTGAAGAAAGAGATCAATCCAATAGAACCAATATCACTATTGAAGAGCCATTTGATACCGCAACATGTGGTTTGAAATTCGCTCACATCACCTATGATGGATTGTTCTATAACTATAGAGACAGCACTGAAAAGACACTCCATGTTAATGCTTATGTCCCATATTATGTCATCGCGGATAACGTCAGTGTTCTCGTCACCAATATCGAATGTGAAATCAAACTCAATAACGCTTGGGTGAGAAATGGTTGTGTCTATGAAGATAGCAATCACGCGAAAGCCACAAGCTTCTTTGAATTACCACAACTTCAAAAAGATGCTAACTATGCAGAAGGTGAATTCGTCAGTGATATTTATCTCTCTGATGTTTACTTCTATAACACAGACTTAAAAGTCTTTGAACGTGCTTATAAACACGACAACGAAATTGTTTATAATAACGTCAACATGAGTGCTTTAGATGTCTCCACAGTTGGAAAGCACATCCACCCAATCACTGCCACAATTCAAAAGAACAACCAAGTGATTAGAACAGTCACCATCTTCTTCGCTTACGAAGTAAGAGAAGTCTTCCCTGAACACTATGATGTTGACCATATCACACCTGTTGAATAAGGAGGAAAGTAGTTATGAAAATCAATAAAGTTTTATTAATCGCTCTTCCATTATTACTAGCCGCGACAGGCTGTAACAGCAGTCATGGTGGTTATCACTATGATTCCGAAGAAGAACATTCCACTACTTCAACCAGTTCAGAAGGTAGTTCTGAAAAGAAGAGCAGTGAAGAAGAACCACTTCCTTCTAAAACTCCTGAAGAATTAGAAGCGGAAGGCAGACAAGCTTTCGCTACCGTTAGTAACTTATTAGCCACCACCGCTTATCGCTATAGTGGCGAAGGTTCTAACTCCTATGATGTCAGTGGTATCATCGACGTCGGTGTGAGATTAACCGGTAGATACGATTCCAAACGTGATAGAAGTTATTATTATGGCTATTTTGCCAATAAAAATGGCGTTTTAGGTTTCAATGGTAGTTATGGTTATTGGGATTTCAAACCAAACGGTTATGCCCTTAAAACTAATAATTTAGAAGAATCCATCGCCTTTGTTGAAAACTTCATGCCCAGACTTGAATTAAAAGAAAATGAATGGACATATATCGGTAACACAAATGGTGTCTCCGTCTTCAAAACTGAATCTCTTTCTGTGAAGAGATATATCTCCTTCTTAGAGACAGGTGTCGAAGATGGTAGAGAATACACTGATATCTACGCCACCATCAATGCCAACGGCGACTATTTGCAAATCAACACTCAATCCACCATCCCTGAAATTTCTAATTTCATCGATTTCTACGGATTCGGTCGTTTGTGGGATGAAAAAGATGGCAGCTATCAACAACCAATCTATGAAGGTCTCTTCAATAAAGACTTCTCAGATAGCGGTTGGGATTTCAGCTTCCAACTCAGCAATTTCGATAGCTACTACACCCCATTCCCCACATTTGGTGATAGATACTATTTCTTAGACTGGATTGGCGATCCCTATAGTTGGTCTCAAATTGGTCAAGTCTATCAAGACCTCAGAATTGGCTTCATCAACACTGGTAATAAGATCAGTGATTACGCCACCCAATTATTGGATTTCGGTTATGAAGCTGATCCAGGTGAAACCACAAAATTCACCATGAGTAACCACCATGTCTCACTCACCTTTGTGACTCCAGAAGAAACTGGCCATGCGGATTTATATCCTAACGGCATCTTCTATATCAACCACTACGCAATTGGTGTGTAAGATATAATCTTAAAAATAAAAGCGAGGCTTCCCTCGCTTTTTTCTTTATCTTTATTAACTACCAATTAATGGTAATCACTTCATTGACTAAGTCTAATACTTCCCTTGATGGTTCTTCGAATTTATGAACGAGATCGACAAGGATGTTATCAGGCACTCTAGCTTCATCCGGTCTTTCACTATTATATCTTTTGGATTTATCTAATGTTGTGGGGAATAAAACCAAAATCTTGTAATCATATTCAGGTGTGGTAGATAAATATTTATATCTCACTGTATTGACATCGTTTAAGGCATCTAAGATGACAGTTACATCATCACCCTTGTTCGCGTATTCGTGAATTCTCTTTTCAAAGAGTTCCCAAACTTCTTTTTGACGAGTGTGATCGTGATAGTTACCATGAGTCACTTCTAATCTCACTTCATCACTATTGATGATGTAGACATTATCATGCTCTTCTTGGTACATCTTCGCCCAAGTGGTTTTTCCCGCTGCCGGAACAGCGCTCAACATTATTAATGTTTTCATGTGTTTCTCCTTAAGTGTCCAACCTTCAAAAGGGGATTTGACATTTTAATTATAAAGACATTTTTTGAAAAATAAATAACGCCTTAAGCGGGAGATAAAAATTTCACGGCGTAGTCACCAAAACCTGAAGCAAAAATCTCTTTGTACTCTTCAAAGGAAACCGTGTGACTTCCGATATAAGCAGATTGGAAAATAACTCCAAATTCATTAGTTTTAAGGGGATTTTTGATAAATCCATTGCGGATATAGAACTTTTCTCTTCTTAATCTATTCTCATAATCAGGATATTTTTTATCCACCTCTTCATAGCAGATTAATAACACATAATCTTTAAATTTTTCTTTTAATATCGAGATGATTTTAGAACCATATCCCTTATCTCGTTGTTCTTCTTTAACAGCGAGGAAGAAGAGATAACAAATATCTTTATAAAAAGTCACAGATGCAAAACCGATAAAAGTATCCCCATCATAAAAACCAAAGAGTTGATTTATATCCTTTTTAAAATTTTTAAAGTATATATTCGCGGGAGGTCTTTCATCCTCAGGAAAGGCACTCAAAAATAAAGGCCTAATATCCTTTTTAATCTGAGGATAATCTCTAAAGTCTTTTACTATCATTTAATTCTAATAATGTAATTTTCTTTACGAGGTTTAGGTTCAGGTTTTTCCATATCGGCATAACCTAAAGCGATTGAGGCAACACCCACAAGAGGTTCATTGATGCCCCATTTCTTTAATAAGGCTTTGCCTTCTTCTAGTTCAAATATTTCTCTACATCTATGAATCCAGCAAGAACCTAATCCCACAGCATAGGCTGCATTAAGCATATTGGTGCATACCGCGGCACCGTCTAGGGTACCAAGAAAATCGTTCTTTGCGATTTGAGTATATAAAATCAATATAATCGTGGGCGCTCCATAATATGGAAGAACATCTCTTCCCATAATACCTGCACTTAAGCGATTTAAAACCGCAATATCTTCTTTATTTTGCACAGCAATAATAAGTGGGGATTGTAAACCCATCGCTGTTGGAGCGTAAATACCAGCCTTTAAGACAGCATTTAATTCTTCTTCTTTAATCTGTTCAGGTTTAAATTTTCTAATCGAACGACGATTATATAAAACTTCTAAAGCTTGTTCTTTCATAATGGATACCTCTTATAAATATTCTAAGCGTTTTCTTTGAAATAATCATAAAAATATATATCATTGAAGTAGAAAGAGAGCGATAATTCATGAAAGATTTTATTTTACATAATGGTAATAAAATACCAAATTTAGCCTATGGCACTTGGCTTATCAAAAACGAAGATGCTGAACAATGCGTAAAAACCGCATTAGAAGTCGGATACCATCACATCGATACCGCACAAGCATATGGTAACGAAGAAGGTGTTGGTAAAGGTTTAAGAGCTTCTGGTTTAAAAAGGGAAGACATCTATGTCACCACTAAAGTCAAAGCGGAACATAAAACCTATAAGAAAGCCAAAGCATCTATCGATGAATCATTAAAGAAACTCGGATTAGATTATATCGATTTAATATTAATCCACTGCCCACAACCATGGATGCTCTTTAGAAGCAAGAGAAGATTCTTTAAAGAAAATATCCAAGTTTGGAAAGCATTAGAAGAAGCTTATAAAGAAGGTAAAGTCAGAGCTATCGGTGTCTCAAACTTCTTAATCGATGATTTAGAAAATATCATGAATAACTGTGAGATCAAACCAATGGTCAATCAAATTCTCTGCCATATCGGAAACACTCCAATAGATGTCATTAAATTCTGCCAAGAAAATGACATTATTGTCGAAGCCTATAGTCCAATCGCTCATGGAAGAGCCTTAGAAAATAACAACATCAAGTTGATGGCGGATAAATATAAAGTCTCCATCGCTCAACTCTGCATCCAATACACTCTTCAATTAGATACCATCTCCATTCCTAAAGCTTCCTCAAGAGCGCATATTGAAGAGAACTTCAAATTAGACTTCACCATCTCCGATGATGATATGGTGGAACTCATCAAACTCAATGAAATAGATTACGGCAAAGATTCCTTCTGGCCAGTATTCAAAAAAAGATAATAAAAAAGACTCATTAGAGTCTTTTCTTTTACCATAATTCCTTTTTTAACTTTATGGAATCTTCTTTTGTTATTTTTCTTATGACCCGACACGGGTTACCCACTGCGAGAGAATGAGGGGGAATATCCCTTGTAACTACAGAACCCGCACCGATAACGCATCCATCTCCGATGGTGACACCTGGAAGGATAGTCACACTACCACCAATCCAACAATTACTGCCAATGGTGACTGGCTTACCATATTCATCATCACTAACATAACCCTTATCTTTCATATAATAAGGTCTTCTTTCATCCTCTAAAAATGGATGCAAAGGAGTGTAAATCGAAACATTAGGACCGATAAAGACATAATCACCAATGGTGACTGGACAAGTATCTAAGGCTGTGAAATTGAAATTTGCATAGCAGCCTTTACCAAATTTGATATAGGTTCCATAATCCACTTGCATAGGTCCTTGGATATATAAATCAACCGCTTCAGGAAATAATTCTTTTAATATCTCTTGTTTACGGGAATCGTTTTCTTTTAATGAATTGAATTCAAGACAAAGATTATGGGCTCTTTCTCTTCCTTTTCTAAGTTCTTCGGTAAAGGGATCATAAATCTTCCCTTCTAACATGATTTTAGTGTTGTGGTCCATATTATTTCTTTTTCTTCTCCGCATTTCTTTTATCGGAGATGATTTTCATCTCTTTTTCAGTGATGACTTTTACTCCATTTTCATCCGCCCATTTGACACAACCTTGTAAAACGAGTTTTAAGAATGGACGAGGTACTTTCACTAAAGTCTTAAGTGCATCATCAGTAAATGTCACATCAGTATTTAGTCTAGTCGCCGCATATCTTAATGAAGATAAATCTATCTCACGATTAGGAATTCCCGTAGCTTCTGGCTTACGATAGTCACTACACCAGAAATCCTTGCTGTCCCTATAGCCCCAATTCGTGGGTAATGGGCAGAAATTGCCACGTGTAGCCCCATTAATCAAAGATTGGTAATATTTATCCTTTAATAAAATATGGTCGATTTTAAGGATGAAATGGGCACCATATTTAGAGGTAATGCCATTGAAGTCGTGATATGGTCCATCATATTCTTCTTGGACTTTATCATTTTCCGCATTATCTAATTCTTTAACCCAAGTACATTCAAAGACTTGGAGAGCTTCTTTTAATATCTTAGGATATTTATCTTTTGGGTTTTGTTCTTGAGAAACACCATCGATTGGAGTGAATCTAAAATCTTTCATCTTCTCTTCGGGAGTATCTCCTGGGAAACCACAGTCAACATGCTGTTTAAAGTTTTTCTTGGTATAGGGCAAGAAATTGATTGTGCATTTACCATGCCTTAATAAACCTTTCGCAGTATTAGAGGTATTGCGGCATTCTAAAACCATCGCATAATAACCTTTACCAGCAATGTAATAAGGGAAGATTAATGAATAGGCCCCATAAGAAGTTAATGAACCATCTTCATTTAAAGTTCCAATAAGCGTTAATGGCATTGGAAAAAAGGAAGATGATTGATAAAAATTATCTTTGATAATAATTTCCTTGAAGTCTTTCATAAATATATCCCCTTTATTTTTTATGATGAACGACAATCATTGTGGTTTCTGGTCTAATAACTAATTTGGATTTCTTGGTGAGATGTTCATTTAAGAAAATTATATTTTCAAAGTCGCATTCTGCCTCTTCTGGTGTATCCGCGAGAGTTAAGGCGTTGCCGATTCCGGAGATGACCTTTCCGGTCATATTAACTACACCGCCGACAGCGTTACCCATAACTCCGAGTAATGTATTTTTCTTCTTTTCACCAATAAAGCCGATAGGCATAAAGTCTGTGTTACTGGAAGTATATATAGCGTGGATAAAGTCACCTTTAGAAGCGAACTCTAAATTATCTTTGATGTCTAATAATTCTTTGGCTTGTCTAATTTCGAAAGTTAATGATGAATCATTATCAGGCATCAATAGATCTTCAAAGAGTTTATGAGATTCAACATGGCACAATAACTGCGTCATATAGACAGCAACGATTTGGTTGGCGATGATGACACCAGAAATGTTTAAAGATTCTAAAGAGAAGCGGTTGGATGGTTCGAAGATTTCCGCAAACACTTCCACATCTTTAGATAATTCTTTATTGGCTTTAATCTTGATTAATGACAAGAAGACATTGCCATCGAGGTTTTCTTCATCAGCATTATTATCGGAAAGAATCAAAATCTTTTTCTTTCCTTTAGCGTGGTCCACTTCTTTTAATAACTCATCGATGTCGACATCAGTGGGTAAAATCTTGAGATTAACTTTGCCTTCGCCTAAGGCATTGTGTTGTTCGACTGCAACCTTAATAGCGGCACTTCTATCGTTTTCACCAATAACGTATAAGCTGAAAGAATTCTTCGTTAAAGTCACCTTAAATGGCGCAGAACTCAAATATTTTTTCTTAAATAAGCCTCTTCTAACCGCGGATTCTTGTAAGGCGTTGAAATATAGTAATTCCTTTCCTTCTTGAGTTTCATATCTAAATGTCGGCAAACAATTCGGATATCTAGTGAGGGCTTCTTCGACAGAATAGGGTTTATCTAATGCATAGAAAGAACCACCTCTAAAGGAGAACAAGGAATAATACAAATCTGGATAGTTTGCATTAAGCGCAGCCTTGGCTAATACATGACCCACAATTGTGTTTCTAGAGAATATGGAAATGTGAGCTTTATTAAGTTCAGGAGAAGCTTCCATCAAATCATGGATGTTCTTAGTAACTTCTGGATCATCAGTTTCAATGACGATATTAGCTTTCTTGGTAATAGACATGACACTCATCAAAATCTTGAATGATGTAGAGTCATTCTTCGTTGATGAACTAACCCAGGATGAGGCACCTAAAATAGCGATGGAAGCCGCTTTATCAATATTGATTTCTTTTAAGGCTTTTCTACTGCTTGGATTACCTTGTTTAACAAAGATCTTTAAATGTTTCTTGGTGGTTCCTGTTTCTAAAAACAGGTTATCAATTTCTTCTTGGATTTCATCTCTATTTAAAGAAGATAAGATAACAATAGTTTTGTCACCTTTCATAAAGGATAGTTCTCTCACGAGATTAGGTCCCACTGCTGACCATTCCAAAATCACAAAGTGATGTTTGATTTTCACCTTGCCTAAATTATGGATACGACGGTCGAACATACTTTGTAAAATAGATGTTGCTAAACCGATTAAGGCACCAGTAAAGGTGACCATTTGTAACACGGATAAGATAATCTTTAAGATAACAACGGCATTAGGAGCTTGATCATAAATACCACCGGTATTCATAGTGAAGACTAAGCAGTATTCTAAATTCTTTAAATATGATGCCAAATCAAGACCCATTGTAAAGCCATCTTTTTCAATGCCTCTCATGAGATAGGTCATCACCAAAGCCGCAATACCAATCAAAATGATGTTATAAATAATCAATAGATTAAAAATGACAAAATAAGGATGGGAATAATAAAATAGCTTTAATTTGTTAGGTTGCTTTCTTCTCTTCATACACTATGAACTCCTTAAATCTTTTCAATATCTTTCCAATGATTCACTATTTCTTTAACTTCTAGTTGGGCTTGTTCTTTACTAATTCCATTGGCCAAATAGTTGTGGATGAGTACCGCAATTCTTTTGGCGGTTTCTTCATCGCATCCACGAGTGGTAACCGCGGCAAAACCAATTCTAAGGCCGCTGGCTTGTTTGGGCTTTAAAGTATCTCCAGGAATCATATTTTTGTTTAAAGTGATTCCGATATCCTCTAATTTTGTCTGTGCTTCTAAACCAGTAAGATTAAATGATTTTAAAACATTCAATAAGAATAGATGATTATCAGTTCCACTGACAACATCTCCGAGTTTAGCGAATTCATCACAGCACGCTTTATTATTGACTATTACTTGTCTGATATATTCTTTAAAGTCAGGACTGAGGGCTTCTTTGAAGCAGACCGCTTTACCGGCAATGACATGTTCCAATGGACCGCCTTGATAATATGGGAAAACCGCACTATTGATACGTTTAATAAGTTCATCGCTATTAGTGAGAATCAAACCACCACGAGGCCCTCTTAAAGTCTTATGTGTTGTGGAAGTTACGACATCAGCATAAGGGAATGGATTCATATGTTCGCCCGCAGCGATTAAACCAGCGATATGGGCCATGTCCACCATTAAATAAGCTCCCACTTCTTTAGCGATTTCTCCAAACTTCTTAAAATCAATTGCATATGGATAAGAACTATAACCAGATAAAATGACATCCGGTTTTTCTTTTAAAGCAATTTCTCTAATTGAAGAATAATCTAAATGACCAGTACTATCTAATGGATAGAAAACAAATTGATATTGATGGGAAGAGAAACTCACTTCACTACCATGAGTGAGATGCCCACCATCATTTAAAACTAAAGACATAATCTTGCCACCGTTAGGCAGTAAGGCCCTATAAGCGGCAGCGTTTGCTTGGGAACCACTATGTGGTTGCACGTTCGCATATTTACAGTTAAATAATTCACAAGCTCTATCGATGGCGAGTTGCTCGATCTGATCGACGACTTCGCATCCACCATAATATCTTTTCCCTGGATATCCTTCCGCGTATTTGTTGGTCAAAATAGAACCGCATACCTTGCGAACTTCTTTGCTCGCATAGTTTTCACTAGCGATTAATTCCAAGCCAAAATTCTGTCTATGTAATTCTTTTTTAATGAGATTATTAATTTGCTTATCCATAGATACTTTCCTAATAGTTTATATAAACCCTCGTTTCATAAGGATTTAAAACATCGTTATCATTATTATAATTTGATAACGCTAATTTATAACCATTTAATTTTTTAATTAAACTAATCTTCTGTTTTTTGTTTACGAAAGAGGAAATGACCACTACTGATTTATTTCCTAACTTTCTTTCATAAGCAAAGGTGTTTTTATCATGAGGTAATAAATCGATATATTCCCCATCTTTAATTACTTCATTATCTTTTCTAAAAGAAATAAGCTTCTGGTAATAATGATAAATCGAATTATCATCTTTTATCGCTTCTTCTGCGTTGATAAAGGATTTATTCTCATTTACTTTTAACCACGGTTTAACTTTAGAAAATCCTGCATATTCACTATCATCCCACTGCATCGGAGTTCTAGCGTTATCTCTTGAGCAGGAATACAAACTCTTCTTAAGAATAGGTTTTAAGATTTTAATCTTCTCACCTAAAGCATGGATGTTATGAGTTTCCACATCCATGAAATCATCTAGAGAAGAGAAATCACCATTGGTCATCCCAATCTCTTGGCCTTCATAAATGAATGGAGTTCCTTGAAGTAAGAAATAAGTAGTTCCTAGCATCTTCGCGGATTCAATGCGTAGTTCCTTATCATCAGTGTTAAATCTTCCTACACTTCTTCTCTGGTCATGGTTTTCAATGAATAAGGAATTCCAACCACATCCATGCAAAGCATGTTGCCATTTACTCACTACTTTCTTAAGTCTCTTAAGTTTGAATTTTCGATAGAACCATTTGATACCAAAATAGTTATCAGTATCAGTATGATCAAAGTTAAAAATCATCGATAATTCTTCTCTTTCAGGAAGCACTAATAATTTGGCTTGTTCCACTGTGGAGAGGACTGTTTCACCAACAGTCATGCAATCATAGTTTTGATAAACATCTTCATATAGTTCATGGAGATATTCATGGAGTCTTGGTCCATTCACAAAATACTTCTTACCTCTAAGAGCAATCATTGGAGCATCAGATTTAAATCTTTGGTCTTTGCTAATCAAAGTAATGACATCACACCTAAAACCATCAACACCCATATCGAGCCAGTATCTCAGAATGTCTTTAACTTCTTCTCTGACTTTTGGATTTTCCCAGTTTAAATCAGGTTGTCCTTTAGCAAACAATCTGAGGTAATAATCCTCACTATCACCAATTCTCTGCCAAGCTCCTTCGCCAAAGAAACCAGACCAGTTATTCGGTGGTTTTTTGCCGTTTTTGCGGCCTTTTTTGATGATATAGTAGTCTCTATACGGAGAATTCTTGTCTTTTATTGCCTCTTGAAACCAGGGGTGTTCACTAGAGGTATGATTGACCACTAAATCCATGATTAAACGGATGCCTCTTTTGTGCATCTCACTTAACATCTTCTTAAAATCTTCAAGGGTACCAAATGGTTTATAGATATCACGATAATTAGAGATATCGTAACCATTATCTTCTTGAGGGGAATCATATACCGGTGATAACCAAACACAGTTAACACCTAAATCTTTAAGATAATCTAGTTTAGAGATAATACCTGGAATATCACCGAGGCCATCTCCATTTCCATCACAAAAAGAACGGGGATAGATTTGATATATAATTGCGTCTTTATACCAATCAGTGTGTTTCATCTAATTCAATGACATACAGACGGGAGCCAAAGTCTTTCATCACTCTCACTCCATCATTTAATCCGGAAGCAGACCATTCAGGATCTAAGATTAATCCTCCATTATTGAGGACACTACCATAGACAGTGTAATTCTCTTTTTCTCCCGGCATGGTTTTGTGTTTTGATAAAACATTAACTAACCATCCATTAGGATTAACATGGAAGGGAGTAATCATATTAACAAGACCACCAAAATCTTTGATGTTATGGTCGAGTTCCACTACTCCAATGTTATATTTCTTATCTTCCAATAACCCTGTTGTGTTGATAATTCCTTCTGGTGCTAAAAGCTTTTGGATAGTGAGATAATATCCCACTAAGCATTGCTTTTTATCTTTAGATAACACTTCCCATTTACGATAGTTATCGGAATAGGTTTCTAATTCATAGAAATCACCAAATTGGAATGTCTCACGATACTTTTTATAAACTTCGATGAGTTTTAAGCATCTCTTCTGTTCTTGTTTGTTGAGTTCATTGAAAAGAAGCTCAAAACCAAGCACTCCAAACATCGCGACATTAAATCTCGTATCGATAGGTGTATGTCTTAAAAGTTGATGCGATGGAGAAGAGGAAACGTGGGCAGAAACTGTGCTTTGAGGATATCCAAGATAATATCCGCTTTGGATAATCTGTCTGGCTAATCCATCAGTGTCATCACTAGCCCATATCTGCGGGAAATAAGAGAGGATTCCTAAATCGAAACGATTTCCCCCACTTGCGCATCCTTCAAATAAGACATTGGGGAACATCTTTGTAAGTTCCGAAAGGATGCGATATAAACCCAAGATATAACGGTGATAGAATTCACCCGGAACAAAACCATCAAAGGTGATATCGGACATGTTTCTATTCATATCCCATTTCACAAATTCAATCTCCGCGGATTTCAAAGTGTTAGCAACATTTTCAATGATGTAATCCTGTACTTCTTTTTTAGTTAAATCTAAATGGAATTGATTTCTTGAAGGAGAGGGTTTCCTATCCGCACATTTAACCACCCAATCAGGATGGGCTCTAAAGCAATCGGAATCTTCATTGACACTTTCGGGTTCAAACCACAAACCGAATTTGAGTCCTTTATTATGAATCTTTTTACTTAGTCCCTTGAGTCCTCCAGGGAGTTTCTTTGTATTGACATTATAATCACCTAAACCGGCACGGTCGTGATTACGAGCGCCGAACCATCCGTCATCTAAAACAAATAGTTCAGCACCATATTTTTTAGCATCTTTAGCTAAAGCTAATAACTTCGATTCATTGAATTTGAAGTATGTAGCTTCCCAGTTATTAATAACCACTGGTCTTATCGTGTTATTCCACTGGGATGGAATGACATGGTTATTCGTAAAATGGTGCATGTTAAGGCGCGCACCATTAATGCCTTTATCGGAATATGTTAATACCGCATAAGGTGTTTCAAATTTCTCGCCTTTATTTAATACTTTTTCAAAGCAGAAAGGATTGATACCCGCTTCCACTCTCACTAAGCCACCATGATCTAATTCAATCTCTTCTAAATGGTTACCACTATAGATGAGGTTGAAGGAATAAACTTCACCATAATTTAAAGTGGCTTTCTTTTCTTTTAACATAAAGAAAGGATTGAATCTCGCACTGCTGAATCCTGTTCTTGATTCAACGGAATACTTACCTTCTTTAAGAAGTTGGGTTTGTTGATTCATCTCCGAAGCCCAAGAACCAGATATAGTGGTTAGTTCAAATTCTTTGTTCACTAAATCAAGTTGATAAGATAGAGCCTTGAGAACTGATAATGCTAATTCACTTTCATTAACGATAACGACGTTTCTGACAATGACATCTTCTTTTTCAAAGACGAGATAATGGAGTTCCACATTCACATTAGCCTTTTCATCTTTTAAGATAATCACTAATTCTTCGTTAGCGTCATGTGGAGTGGGTAATCCCTCTAATGGTTTTGGTTCTCTAATTTCAAATGAATTAAATTTGAAATCAAAGACGTAACCATATTTCTCATTCTTTAAAAGAATAGGTGTGGTACGGTAATCTCCCTTATGAGGAAAAGAGAATTCTAATGGAACAGCGTCCATCGATAATCCTTCATTCTTTTCTGCATCATAAACTGTGGAGGTCCCTTTACCAACATTGGGTTTCACGCTTAAAGCCTGGACATCAAAGTCCACAAGGTCAATCTTCTTTCCGAAATAATCGTGGAAAAGAAGTCCAGTCTTATCGACATGAAACACATAAGATAAATGATCTGTATTTATCAAAAATACATCTTTCTGTGTTTTAACCATATATTTAACCTCGAAATTATTATATAATTTATTACGGTAAAATAAAATGAAACAAGCAATTAATTTTAACTGGAAATTCGTCCCTGATTATAAGGATGATTATTTAAATGCCTTCCCTAAGGAAAGTCAGACAATAAATATACCTCATTCTGTCAAAGAAATTCCCTATAACTATTTCGATGAAAAATCCTATCAAATGGTCTCTACTTACGAGAAGGTTTTCGATATTGAAGAAGACATTAAAGATAAAGTCATCCAACTAGTTTTTGATGGCTATATGTTAAAAGCTAGAATCTACCTCAATGGTAATGATTTGGGTGAACACGTTTCCGGTTGGATTAAAGTTAAATTAGATATCACTCAATTTGTAAAACAAAAAGGTAACCGCCTAGTGGTAGTTCTCGACTCTAGAGAAGATATTTTAATTCCACCATTTGGTTACGCAGTGGACTACCTCACTTTTGGAGGTATCTATCGTGAAGTAAATATTGAAGTTCACCCCCAATCATATTTAGACAATATCTTTGTGAAATCCAATATCAAAGGAAACGTTAGAATCTCCTATGACAAAATCGGAGAAGGAAAAGTAAAACATAAACTTTTCTTTGAAGATAAAGTTGTTATCAAATCTGATAATGATGAATTTAAAATCGATAATCCTAAACTCTGGGATTTAGATAATCCTAATTTGTATAAATTAGTAACCTCTATTGATGATAGAGAAGAATACATTACTAGATTTGGATTTAGAGAAGCCATATTCAAACAAGATGGTTTCTATCTAAATGGTAAGAAGATTAAATTGATGGGTTTAAATAGACATCAGTCATATCCATATGTTGGATACGCAATGCCGAAATCCATTCAAGAAGATGATGCGGATATTTTGAAATATAAGCTTGGTCTAAATATCGTGAGACAATCCCACTACCCACAGAGCGAACACTTCTTAAATAGATGCGATGAGATTGGTCTATTAACCGTTAATGAGATTCCAGGATGGCAACATCTCGGAAAAGAAGAAGCTTGGAGAAACCAATATTATGAATTCGTGAAGATGATGGTTATTACCCAAAGAAACCACCCTTCTTTAATTGCTCATGGGGTGAGAATTGATGAATCTCAAGATGACCATGAACTATATTTAAAAGGTAATCAAATCGCTCATGAATTAGATGATACAAGACAGACACTAGGGGTCAGAAACTTCCAAAATAGCGAACTTTTAGAGGATATTTACGCTTATAATGACTTTTCTTGTGATTCTATGCGTATCGGTTTAACTAATCGAAACAAGATTACCAAACATAAAGATAAACCCTATCTAGTCACTGAATATATGGGTCATATGGATCCTGTTAAATCAACAAGTGATGAAAGATTAAAAGTTGAGGTTGCTTTAAGACACGCGAAAGTCATTGATGACAATTATAAATATCAAGATATCGCCGGAGCGATTGGTTGGTGTGCTTTTGATTATCACACTCATGTGGATTTCGGTTCTGGTGACCACATCTGCCCTCATGGTGCATTCGATTTATTTAGAAATCCTAAACACACTGCGTATATCTATGCTTCTCAATCAGAAGTTAAACCAATATTAGAAGTTATCTCTAATATGAAACCAGGAGATTATCCTGAAGCTAAATACTGCGATATCTATGTCGCCACAAACTGTGATTATTTCGATTTATATAAGAATGATGAATTAATCAAAAGGTATTATCCCAAAAAAGATCAATTCAAATACCTACCACATCCACCAATCCTCGTGGATGATATCGTTGGAGAAACATTTAAAGAAGAAAAGTTCCCCAAGAAAAGCTTGCCCAAGATTGCCAAGATGCTATCCCATGCTGCTACGCAGGGATATAACAATCTATCATTAGGAGAACTCTTATATCTCGGAATGATGTCCAAGAAATATAAAGCGGACCATGCTTATCTAGTTGCAATGTTCAATACCTATGTCGGCTCCTGGGGCGGTATCGCTAAAACATATACCTTCAAAGGATATAAAAACGACCAACTTGTAGTCACAAAGAAAGTCGGTGCATCAAAGAAATTTGATTTATGTGTAGAAGCCAACAAAACGGAACTCAAAAATGAAGATACCTATGATGGCTTAAGAATCTCAATTAGACACGTCGATGAAAATGGTTCATTGATGCAGTACTCCAATAGAGTAGTCCATATCCAAAGTGAAGGTCCGATCAAAGTATTAGGAGATGAATATCAATCACTAATTGGAGGGCAGTTATCTCTCTATGTGTTGTCCTTAGGAAATAAGGGAAAAGCAAAAGTCACCATTAAGATGGATGACATCGTTAAAGAGATTGAAATTAATGTATTATAAAAGAAATCCCACGATGTGGGATTCTTTTTTTATTCAGTTTTTTGTTTCTTTTTCTCAATTAGATATTTAATGCCGATAATCAAGAAGTGAATTGCCACACCCGTTATCGCATAGCAGGATACTGTAATCAGTGTCCACACAATCGCGGGAACGTTTGTGGATATCACTTTTAAGACTGGGAAGTTGCTTCCATCATAGATATAGAAATAATCACTACCCGTTATTGCATCAAAGATCCAAACGGTCAACGCTAAAGCGCCAAATAAGATAAGACCATAGATGAAGTCTTTCTTTTGGATGTCATAGAATTTGGTGACCACCATAATAAGGGGAACGATGACATCTATCGCATGATAAATCAAAGAAGACATTCCAGGGAATGATAATGCGGAATATCCTCCTGGAGGACATCCGACGAATAAGGTAATGAATCCCATTATCATATTAATGATAACTAGGAAGCTTGATGCTGCGGTCTTGACGATTTTGTTTTCCACAAATATAGCAAACGGGAAAACAAACATAAACATGCAACAACTATGAAGCGGAAGCATGGTTTTAAGATTAAATGGATATTGGTCCGGATGAACCGCACACATGATGTAGTTATATCCATAATAAGTCCAAACCACTACTAAATAGAGAATCCACAAAGATATCAAAACAATCTTAATGGTCTTTTTTTCTCTCTTCCTTAAGACCAAAGCTAAAACGACACCGATAGCCATGGCGATAAGAATAAATAAGAGATGATCTAACTTAAAGGCATAGGATTCTAATTCTCTACCTAGCCAGTCATGAGATGAAAAGAAATTCATAACACTATTTTACTTTCTTAAGAAAAAGCTATCAACTGAATGATAGCCCTTATCTTATTTACGGCCTTCAACCGCTAATTTGACAGCTTTATAACCGCCATCATAGATGCCTTGTTCTTTAAGTTTAACAATCTGTTCGTTGAGATGGATTAATAAATCCTTATCTTCAATCAATCTATCTAGCATCTCATTCATAGATTTCTTATCAGGACATTCAAATGTGGAATCGCCAATCTCTTGAGCGTGAATCGCACCATAGACTTCGTGTCCACCGATATGCCTCATCATCACTTTCACTACTGGATAGAAAGCGAGTTCAGATGGTTTGGTAATAAGTACTTCCACTTGTCTCATTAATAAGTTTGTAGAATAGACTGCTTCAAAGATATCTTTGTGATAGAAGATATATGTTCCTTCCACCACTTTCTTATCCATATCATTTACAAACTCATTGAGTTCTTGGTATTTATTGAAATACTTAATGACTTGTTCTTCAAATCCCTTAATGTGTTTCTTAAGATATTCAAACATATCTAAGTGGTCACCAAGATTTAAGAATAACGCCACTTTCTTTTCTTGCACATAAGGTAAGAGATGTTCAATGATTTGAAGGAAGTATTTGGCTCCCGCACCAGCACCACCGACAGACATTAAAATTCTAATTGGCTCACCATTTTTGATACGTTTTACGCGGTTTTGCACATCTTTTTCAATATTTGCCACCAATTCATGGTCCACATAATGGCCTACTTCATAGATATCTTTATCAGGAATTCCCTTTAAAGGTTTCTTAGCCATACCATTGAGCATTTTGTATCCAAGATAGGCAAAAGGAGTTTGTACACAGTGGATAGCGCCTTCAGATAGATGTAACGCCATTGGCCAGTTATCTGGAATAGCATTGACCACATGAGTTAAACCAGCATGGATAGCACCTTGACTTGGCCATACGTGTGTGGCAATAAAAGGAATATCCTTTGGTAAATCATTATAAAGAGGCGCTAATAATTCAGCGTTCTTCTGATCGGTTGAGTTATAAGTTATTTGTCTAAAGCCTTCGGAGTTTAATGGTTCCCAGAAGAACTTGTTAAATAGTTTAGATTTTTGACTAATCCTAGAAGCTTTGGAATAGAGATCATTTTGATATCTAATCATCTTGCTTCCTGTTGCATCAAAGCTCGCTAAGTCAAACCAATAAGGCTCATAACCTAAAGCTTTCGCACAACTTGCTAAAGCAATAGAAATACGATAATGGCCAAAGCCCATTCTGATATTACCAACAATTAAAGCGTTCTTGGGGAACTCCATTGGCTTTTCATTTAAGACTAAGTTTTGGGTATTAATGAATTCTAAAGAAGGAATTTTCTCTACTGATAAGTGATATTCCTTATTAGTGTCATCACCATATTTCTTGATGAATTTGCTTTTCGATTTAATTCCTTTTTTAATCGTTTTTTTATCGATAGGATTACCAAAAATAATCGAGGATTTATCTGTTATTTGCATAATAACTCCTTTCAAAAAAGGCTCATTAAAGAGCCTTAATTATTAATAATAATTATTGTGCTTCTACTGGAGCAGCGGCTTCTTGAGCTTTGATAGCCGCTTCATTTTTAGCGTTGAGTTCGTCGACGATTTCTTTAACTTTCTGTTCATCGAGTTTGTAGCAGAATCTAAGGACAACCCAAGAGCCAATAAAGACTAAGACGATAACACCGATAACGATACTACCAAAGATGATTAATGATTGTCTGGAAACTCCGCCCAATTCACCAGCGATTAAAGCATCTCTTGCTGTATCGGTAATCTCTCCGGCATTATATTGACCTTCATATTTTGAGATAGCATCGATAGCGGAAGATGTACCAGTAATTAAGAAGACGAGATATTGTAAACCTCTATTTAAACCAGAAGCCAATTTAACATCTAATGGTCTCCAAGCAAAACAGATGGATTCTTTTCTTTCACCAGTGCTCCATTCACCATAATCGATGGCGTCTTGGAACATAACTAAGACAGCGAGGTAGAAGATACCAGCGGCACCAAAGAATAAGAATGCCAAGACATATAATAATGACATCGTGCCACCAAAGATCCAGAAAATATTGTTTGCATCTGGTTCAAACCAAGCCACTGGTTTATCGCCAAAGATTGGGAAGGCGATGAAGAAGAAGGCGATATATGAAACGAGAATAATCGCAGTCATAATCGTTAATATCTTCTTCTTAGATATTCGTTTAGCAAGCATGGGGTAGAATGCCTGAGCCACTATTGTGGCTAAGACATAGATGACTGAGATAAAGGTAGCAACCATGCCTCCTTTACCTCCACCATATCCGTAGACAATATAGAAATAATTTAGACCGATACCAGTCAAGATAAAGCTTCCTAAATAATATAGGAGCATGCCGATAGCGGCAAAGAGTAATTGTTTATTTTTCTTAACCACTCTGAAAAGGTCAAGAATTGAGGATTTTTCACTGATTTCTTCTTGTTCAGCATTACGTGCTTTTTCTTTACATAAGAAGAATACTAAGGTTTGTGATGCAAGAAAGAAGGCGGCAACACCTAAACCCGCAAACATATAGACCGCTTTCGCGGAACCCTTACCACCAGGAAGGACGAACATTAAAATGTTCATTAAGAATGTACCAGCAGAAGCTGCGATAGCAGTCTGGGTAGTTAATTTCGCTCTTTCTTTAGCGTCATTTGTAAGAGCGGGTAGCATGGACCAATATCCAATATCATTCATCGTGAAGCATGTATCCCAAAGGATATACATGACAATCATAAAGGCTACATAAGCCCATCCGTGAACCGCGGGGAAGATGAACGGAATAAGGAACATCAACATGACAACGACTGCGTTGCCAATCGCACCGATTTCAATCCAAGGACGGAATTTACCAGCTTTGAAATGACATTTCTCGAGAATGAATCCCATAATCGGGTCATTAATACCATCCCAGAGTAACGCAATCATCATCGCGACGGTAATGACACCATATTGTTTTGTGAATGCTTCGCCTGTATCAAGAACACCTGAAGTAATCGCATATTGGATTAAGAATGTTCCTATTAAAGCATAACAAGCATCACGGAAAATACCTGACCATGGAAATAAAATCTTGGTCAGCTTCGGAACTTTATCACCATGAAAGGTGTTGTTCTTTAAAACACTGTTTCCCATTGATATGCCTCCATATGAAAAATAGTTACAAAACTATTCTACTAGATAATTAAACAAAAACATACAAATATGTTTAATTACGCATTTATTTGAAGTAATTTCAAACAAAAAAGAGATGCATTAGCACCTCTTTTATAACATGTTTTAAGTTACTTTTGTTCTTCTTCAGGAACTTCTTTTTTAGGTTCTTCTTTGGCTTCTTTCTTTTCTTCTTCTTTATAACTTAAGTTATTAAAGAGAGATAACAAGATACCTAAGAATAATCCAGCGGTAACTAATAGGATTACCATCTCAATACCATATAATGGGCTTTCTCTATAAATACCCAAGAAGGATGAGAGAAGCACTAAGATGGCAAATAAACCAAAGAAGGCAATCGCGATAACATTGAGAATCTTATTAATGGATTTAAGCATTCCTCTTCTTCCAATTAGGAAGTACACAAGGAATAACACCATCACCACTAGAGTGAGGATGCTAACGGAAAGGTAAGCCACAGAATCCCAAGTCACATCAGAATATTGGAATAAAACAGAAGAGACTATAGAGATCACGAATGAAGCAGTTAATAAAGAAGCCACAGTCACAATACTGACAACTCTTGTGAAAATTGGTTTCTTCGCCGTTAAAGCGGCTAAGAATAAAACGCTGACCACTAATTCAATAATGGCAAGGACACTTAAACCATCATCGACATTATTAACTTTGCTGGCCACTTGAATCATGATGAAAGCAAAGACTGATAGTAATATCCCAATGATAGATAAGACGATTGATAATAATGGGAATTTCTTAAAGTTCATAATTATTCCTCCTCATTTAATGTGGATACAGTGAAGACGTGATTTTCACCATATCGCTCTTTCATTATACCTAAATATTTATTTAATTTCTCTATTGGCACGATGCAGATGATGGAACCACCAAAGCCTCCACCATTGATTTTACTAGCTCCTTGATAGTCCATAGCCTGATTAGAAATATCAATGGCTTCCGCTAAAGAATCTTCATAAACGTCATTGACCATGGCGTTCTTTAAGAGGGTTCTACTACTTTCTTCGCTACCCTTAATACAAGCGAAAAATCCAGCAAAATCGTTATTTTTTAAACAATTTAAGCCTTTTTCGACACGATTATTCTCATCAAAGAAATGCTTAGCGCGGTTATATTCGCCCTCTGTTAAAGTTGGCTTAACTTTCTCTAATTCTTCAAGTGAACATTCTCTTAAATATTCATGTCCCATCTTATGTGCGGCATTCCACATATCAGTGGTAATGGAAGAGTATAGATGCGATAGATTAGCGTGACTCTTATTCGTGTCCACGATGACAAATTGATATCCTTTGAAGTCATTATGGATAATCTCAATTTGAGGATTCTCAATATTTCCGAAATCGATATATGATACCCCATTAGAGGCGCAGGCAATCTGATCGAGAAGACCACTCTTCTTGCCGAAGTAATTGTTCTCAGCATATTGTCCCGCTTTAGCGAGTTCTAAGATGGAGATTTTATCTTCGTTATAAAGTCTATTAAAAATCTTGCCTAACAATATCTCAAAAGCAGCGGAACTAGAGACACCCGCTCCAGGAGGAACGGTTGATTCTGTATAAACAGAAAAACCACCCACTTTATAGCCATGAGCTTTTAGATAATGGGCAATACCACGAATAAAGCAAGCGGACTTATCCACCTTTTCTTCTTGTGGTTCGGTATTAGTGATATCTATTTCAAATTCACATTGTCCTTTGGACACCAATCTAACGATATTGTGCTCTTCTTTAGAAAAGGCGCCTTCAATCATTAGAGTACAGGTTGATGCTAATGTCTTACCATGGTTATGGTCTGTATGATTTCCTAATAATTCAAAACGACCACCACTATAGAGATATCCCTCTGGTTCTTTTTTATAAATACTTTTGAATTGTTCAATAACTGTCTTTTTCATATTTTTGCTCTATACATATTAACATATTTTGATTAATAGGTAACTCTAAGAGTTAGAACACTAACTTAATAGTTTAGAGAAAGTATATTTAATAAATCTCTTATATACATTCCCTGGTTCTAATACTTTTCTATCTAATTGATTATCCTGCGGTTCAATAGCCACGCCACGATAAGAATCCTTATCGCATAATATGGATTTGAAATTCATCTTAAAATGATCAGTGTAGATTTGAGTTCCTATAAAGTCAGTATTGATGACCATTTCATATTTAGTGGATTTTAATTTGATAGTTTTATCTTTAACTAGGAAGAAGTTATCAATATCTCCATCCCCTAGTTTCCTAAAGTCATCAAAGATAAAGCTCCCACTTACTGGTATCATCTCTATAGGTATTAAATCCTTATCATAATAAATATAATGTGAGGCATTCATCT
This sequence comes from Bacilli bacterium, assembly GCA_045130875.1. GTDB lineage: Bacteria > Bacillota_I > Bacilli_A > RFN20 > CAG-826 > RUG13091. The sequence continues at coordinate 30,495 of JBGUQI010000019.1, forward strand.
TAAGAGATAACTTACCAATGCCATCTTCCCCTAAGCAGAAAAAAGCGTGATTAGTCAAACTAAATAATTCTGGTTTATCTACTGTCGCGGTAAAAGTAAGAAGCACACTATCACGTTCTAACTTATAAGAAACAATAATTCCCTCATATTGGAACACTATTTCTTTTTCTTTCCTTTGATAATCAAATACTTTCGTGGATAAACCATTAGGTCCTCCATGAAGCTGAACCTTTCCATCAACACGAATACGTCCGCATAAATTACCGATGGTTTTACCATAATATAAATCAGGCTCGCAAAAGACTTCCTTATCAATTGGGGCAACCACCATATCATCATTAAGATATTGGATACGATATATTGAGGCCCCAAGATTACATAGAGTTACTCTGAGGTTCTCGTTTTCTAAAGTGAGGAATTCTATATTGTTAGACATAAGATTATTATAATAAATGTTAGGGGTTAAATGTTATGAACAATAAAGTTGGTATTAGAAAATGGCTCTCCTTTATCATTGCCGGATTTGTCGGTCAGATAGCATGGGCTATTGAAAACAATTTCTTCAATCTATATGTCTTTGATTGTACAGAAGAGTATGTCTTTATTCCTATCATGGTGGCCGCAAGTGCAGCCGCTGCTACAATCACTACCTTATTAATGGGAGCCTTGAGTGATAGATTAGGCAAAAGAAAAGCCTTTATATCCTTTGGATATATCCTCTGGGGTATCTCCATTATCATGTTTGCTTTCTTGAATCCAAAATCAAGCTTTAATATCGTCGCTAGTTCCACGATGATGGCAGGTACGATGATCGTCATTATGGACTGTGTAATGACATTCTTTGGCAGTACCGCAAACGATGCTTCCTTCAATGCTTTTGTTACCGATAACACAAACACAAATAATAGAGGAAAGGTCGAAAGCGTCCTCTCCGTTTTACCACTTATCGCAATGATCGTGGTCGTCGGTTTATCCGGTGCTTTAACAAAAGATGATGTTATTAATTGGAGCATCTTCTTCTACATTATTGGCGGTTTGACCACTGTTGTGGGTATTGTCTGCATCTTCTTATTACCTAAAGATGTTGTGGAACCAAATAAGGATGAAACATATATTAAAAACATCTTTTATGGATTTAGACCAAGCGTTATCAAAAACAACGCAATTCTCTATTTAATCCTTACAACTTTCATGGTTTTCTCCATCGGAATTCAAGTATTTATGCCATATTTAATGGTTTATATTCAAAAGGTTTTACTCATTGATGGTTTAGACTTCACCATTACTTTAGGTGTCGTCTTAATCGTCAGCTCCATCATCACCGTTGTCTTTGGTTTATTCATGGATAAGATTGGTAAGAACAGAATCATCTTCCCTGCGATTGGTGTTACCGTCGTAGGTGGAGTCATTATGTTCTTCATGACAAATCTAATTGGTGTCATTATCGGTGGCACAATCCTCATGACTGGTTATATGATTGGCACCGCTGTATTAGGTGCAAAAGTCAGAGACTACACCCCTGTTAAAGAAACTGGTTTATTCCAAGGTATCAGAATGATCTTCTTGGTACTAATACCAATGGTTACTGGTCCATATATCGGCTTAGCAGTTTCTTATATCAATAAACACGAATATGTAAATGAATATAACAAGACAGTTGTTTCTCCAAATGCCTTTATATTCTTATTCTCTGGAGTAATAATCGCTTTAGCGGTTATCCCCGCGATTATCTTCATGAGAAAAGAAAAACAAATTAAAGAAAATGAAGCCACTATCTGAATATCCAAGGCCACAACTGGTGAGAGATAGTTATCTATGTCTCAATGGAAAATGGGAATACGCGATTAGAAAAGAAGAAACTATTCCCTCTACTTTTGATGGTGAAATCATCGTTCCCTTTTCTCCCGAAACAAAAGCCTCTGGAGTTAATAAAGTAGTTACACCTGAAGATTATCTCTTTTATAGATTAGCCTTTAAGTTAGATAAATCTTTTATCTCAGATAAAGTACTATTACATTTCACTGCAGTGGATCAAATCGCTGAAGTATATATTAATGACCAATACTTAGGAAAACATATCGGTGGATATCTTCCTTTTGAATTTGATATCAAACCATATTTAAAAGAAGAAAACGTTCTTGTTGTTAGGGTTAAAGATTATACCGACACTAAAGAATACTCTCGTGGCAAACAAAAGATAAATAGAGGAGGTATTTGGTATACCCCTCAATCTGGTATCTATATGCCAGTATGGTTAGAGAGTGTTTCAAATAAATATATTAAGGATATAAAACTCACACCTGATGTTGATAATTCTTCAATCAAAATTAACGTTATAAGCGATGATTCTTCGGCGATAATACATTTGCTTGGTAAAGACTATAAAGTGGTCACAAATGAGGAAACGGAAATTGAGATTGATAATCCTCATTTCTGGTCTCCAGAAGATCCTTATTTATATATATTCTCTGTTAAAACAGAAGGTGATGAAGTCACCTCATATTTCGCTTTTAGAAAAGTATCCATTGTTGAACATAATGGTTATAAAGTAATCGCGTTAAATAATAAGCCCTATTTCATGAAAGGAATATTGGATCAAGGATATTATCAAGATGGCCTATATACACCAAATGATTATCAAGACTACATTAGCGATATCCAATTAGTGAAATCTCTTGGTTTCAACACGATTAGAAAGCACATCAAGATTGAAGCGCCACGCTGGTATTATGAATGCGATAGGCAGGGCGTTCTTGTCTGGCAAGACTTTATCAATGGAGGTGGGAAATATAAATTCCCCACGATTGCTTTCCCTCTTATCACTGGAATACATCACAAAGACAACAATTATAAAAAGTTTTCAAGAACAGATGAGGAATGTCGAAAACAAGCTATTGAAGAATTTAAAGAAATCATCCACTACTTGTATAATGTTCCATCCATTGTCCTTTGGACAATATTTAATGAGGGATGGGGACAGTTTGACTCAGCATCTATTTATAACGAATTAAAAGAATTAGATAAGACGAGATTATTTGATCACGCTTCCGGTTGGCATGACCAAGGAGTTAGTGATGTTAAATCATTGCATGTCTACTTTAAGAAAGTGAAACTTCCTAAAGATGAAAGAGCAATTATCTTATCTGAGTTTGGAGGTTTTGTCTTGCCCATCAAAGACCATATGCAAAAGGGAAAGAAAACATATCGCAGTTTTAAAGATGCTCCATCATGGTTAGATAATTACAAGAAATGTATTGAAAGAGATGTTATCAATAATATCCCTAATGGTTTAGCGGCCACCATCTATACTCAACTATCAGATGTTGAAGATGAACTTAATGGTTTTATTACTTTTGATAGACAAGTAATTAAAATAGACCCACAATTAGTTAAGAAGATAAACGATAGAATCAAATTCTAGGAGAAGCTTATGAAGAACACTACCAAAGTAATCTATGACAATCTATTCCTTAGATATCCAGATTTAGTCTGCAACAAAGACCAAATCCTCTTTGCTTTCGAGATTTTAGTGGAAGCATTCAAACATAACAAAAAACTCCTTATCTGTGGAAATGGAGGCAGTGCTTCTGACAGCGAACATATGGTCGCTGAATTGCTCAAAAACTTCAAAAAGAAGCGCAAATTAAAAGAAAAATTAGCAAAATCACTAGAAAATGACCCCGAATTGCTTAATGGTATCGAACAAGGTTACCCAGCTTTCTCGTTAGTGTCTCAAACATCTTTTATCTCTGCTTATAATAACGATCACAATCCTGACTTTGTCTACGCTCAAGAAGTCGCGGCTTATGGACAGGAAGGAGATGTGTTACTCGCCATCTCTACATCCGGAAATTCCATGAACTGTGTTAACGCTGTTAAGGTGGCTAAAGCTATCGGAATGAAAACCATCGGTTTAACTGGAGCCTTTGAATCCAAAATAAATGAATTAGCAAACATCACAATAAAAGTCCCCGAAGTGGAGACTTTCAAAGTTCAAGAGAGACATCTTCCTACTTTCCACTGCATTTGTGCAATGGTAGAAGAAGAACTTGATTAATTATAATTGTGGGAAATTGACCTGCACTCTAATATAAGTATTTGTACAATCAACACTAGCGGGTGCTACACCATCAACTTTAACGACTAAGATATGATCTTTATCACTTATGTGATGTGTAGTACTATTTTTTGGTTTTATCATGATTTTAATGCAATATCTCGTGCCAGCCTCAAACACAACATCTTCATATCCATGTGAAAAAGTATAAGTTCCTGTTTCACTAGTGAAGTAACACCAGAAAGTATTGCTAGCTGTATCAACTTTGCATGTACTTGGAGAAATAGTAATTCCATCAATGGTTGGTTTGACGCCCGCAACTGGAGCGGTAATTCCAGAAATGTTAACTTCATGGATTTGTTCTCTGCCTTCTAATTTATCAAAATAATAGATAAAAGTTACAAATCCATCTGCGTTACTTGTGACATCCGCTTCTTCGCCATCTAAATAGGCTTTAACATTATCAGCGAATTCTTGACCAGTAGCTTGAATGGTAAATTTGATGCCGTATTTATCGCCTTCTTGGAATTTCAAATCTTCACTCGAAGTGGAATAGAAGAAGTTATATGGAGTACCCGAAATATCAACGACCCAAACTCTTTGTCCAATAACATATTTGCCAACATCTGCTGCAGCAACAGAAAGACCTTCAAATGTTGGAGTTTCTTCAGCAACAGGAGCGGTTGCGCCAACGATATTAATTGACTGTGTTAATGATGCTTCAGTAGCAGGAAAAGTATAGTAAACAAATAAGATATCTTTGTCTTCATTAACTTCAACTGTTGTCGCGGCATCTGAATTAACTGTCACATTAACGCTATCGGCAAATCCATTTTTGTGAGTTATGCTAAAACGAATTTGATATATTTTATTGCCCTCAAATTGCTTTGTGTTCTCGTAAAAACGAGCAAAAAAGTAGAAAGTGCCATCATTATGTTTTTCTAGCCAATAAGAGTTGTAATCATCAATACGAAGTCCTTCAACATTATTGGTAATTGTGTTGAAAGGTGCAATAGTTTCACCCGCAACAGGAACTTGAACATTGCTAATAGCAATTGATGAAATAGGAAGGTTCTCTTCTTCAGATGATTCTTTCTCAGAAGATTCTGAAATCTCTTCACTACTTTCAGATTCTTGTGGTCTGGTGGAATGTCCACCACCACTTGATGGCTGACTAGAAGTTTTTGCACCTCCACTGCAGCCAGTTAGAAGCATCGCACCTAGTGCGAGAAATAATAAGATTTTGCTTTTCATAAAATCCCCCTTTATATAAAAAAATGAAAGAATTATTCTTTCATTAATTTATCAATAATCGCAGATAATCTATCAAATGATTGATAAATTTCTTTTGCTAATTTAATTTGTGTTCTCGCTCTCACGAGATTGTGTTCATCATAAGCAGTTTGGAAATAGACGTCACCGCGTAAATAGTCTTCCAAGAATCTTGTACCGCATTCAATGGTTAACAAGAAGGCGGAGAATGGAAGGAGTTCTCTTTCACGTGGAGAAAGAACATCTTTCATCTCGCTGAGATATCCTCTCGCGTAGTTTTCAAAGATATCATCTTTAACTACGAGTTTAGATAAATCTCTATTATCTTCATTATCGCCAGTGAATAAACTCCTTAAAGCATCACCAAAGTCATATAAATAACTTCCAGGCATAACGGTATCTAAATCAACAACGGCGCGGATTTCACCACTTGTTTTATCAAATAAAACATTATTGATTTTAGGATCGTTATGAGTGACCCCAAAATGGATTGAACCATCTTTAATTCCATCAACTACTTTAGAAAAGTCTTTGGATAAAGCTTTAACATCGGCGATTTCTGGTAAACATGAATCAACACGATTGCATTTATTTAATTCAATAGCGTCTAATAAGTTTTCAAATCTCTTTGGAGTGTTATGGAAGTTAGGAATAACTTCACCTAAATCACTAGCATCAAATGCCGCGAGCGCTTTATGTAATTTACCAAAAGCTTTACCAGCATTGATTAATAATTCTTGGCTAGTAATAGCTTCGTAGCAAATTGTGTTTTCTATGAAAACATATAATCTATAGCAGGCAGGACCATCGCGATAATATAATTGGCCATCTCTTGTATGAATAACTTTTAGAGATTCGAAACCATGATGTCTTAAATATTTAGAAACCTTATGGCAGTTATCCATAAGTAAATCTACATCTTTGAAGACTGTGGTATTAATTCTCTGTAAAACATATTCTCTACCATCCGCAATTTTCACAAAGAATGTGGAATTGATATGACCATTACCTAATGGAGAAATCTCCACTGCTGGTTCATAGATGGTAAACTTTTCAACTACTTCTGCTAAATTCATACAAATATCTTTAATAATCGCTTGATTCCTAATCGACATTTTATTAGGAATGCTGTTAAAGTTATAAAACTTTAATGACTTGACTTCCTCCCCTTGCGGAATTAAGTTTCCTTGGTAATCGGTGCAGAGGTATATATGGTCAACTCCATATATCTCGTCACCATTCGTATAAGTATAATGGGTAATCTCGCCGCTGTAAACCTTGAATAATTTTAAATTATTAGCGGTTAATCCTGTTTCTTCGAACAATTCTCTCTTCGCGGCTTCCTCGCAAGTTTCCCCGGGATCAACGCCGCCACCAGGAAAATCGTAGTAGCCATCATCCGCACGTTGTTCTAAGAGAATTTCGCCATTACGGTTCATCACTATAACAACAGAATGAGGAATGACTAAAGGATCATGTCCAACCTTACTACGTAAGTCTTTTAAATAATCGCCCATATAAGATAATTTTAGTAAAAATAAAATTATTTTGCTATCATTTTATTAAAGAGAATTTATATCTTATGAAAAGATTATTAGATAACATCACTGGAATAGAAGTCGAACCACTAACCCTAGTAGATGTAGAAGAAAAAAATAATACATTATCATTCCATTTTATCTGCCACGACTCTTTTTTGAGTAGCTACTCAGATAAAGATAATGATGAATTATATAAAGATAATGTTTGTGAAGTCTTTTTAGATATTGGTGAAAAGGACTCTTACTTTGAAATCGAAGTCGCCCCAAATGGAGCGAAATTCGTATCTAAAATCATCTATCACGGAGAACAAAGAGAGATTGTTTTTTTAAAGGATGATTTCCTAAAAACAAACGCAAAAATTAGCGGTCAGAATTATGAAGTTGATATCATATTTGACCTTACAAAACTCAATAATCCTCCCAAAATAAAATACAATGCCTTTAGGATTGAAACCCAAGGCATTGAACCAGAACATATATTGCTCGCATTATCACCCACATTGTGTGGATCATTTCATGTGAGAGATGCTTTTATAAAGTGGAAATAATTAAGGTACCTTTACCTTTAATCTTACATTCCTTACCATAAGGTAAGAAGAACGTATCAAATCTACGGTAATCAATATCTTCAACCAGGCCTTGTCCCTCAATAAATGTGAAGGAGATGAAGGTCTCTTTATTTGCTTTTAAGACTAATTCTCCATCAACTTCAACGCGAGAAACTTTGAAATATGGAGTGTCTGCTAATAAGGGGCCGGCATTCTTTTCTGGTTGATATTTTTTATAGTTAATGACCTTTAAAGCTTTCTCAATATGGAGTTCGCGATAATTGCCATTTTTGTCTTTTCTTAAATAGTCATAAAGACGATAAGTTAAATCACTATTTTGTTGAATTTCAATGAGTTGTACACCTTTGCCAATCGCATGGATTGTTCCAGAGTTGATTAAGAAAGTATCTCCAGGTTTCACTTTAAAGAAATTAAGGGCATCGAGTATTGTGCTATCTTTGAGTTTTTTCTCAATTTCTTCTCTTGTGTAGTCTTTATTTAAACCAACATATAAACCTGCTCCAGGCGCGGCATCGATGATGTGCCACATCTCGGTTTTTCCAAAAGAATTTTCATTTTTTAAAGCATAGTCATCGCTAGGATGAACTTGCACTGACAAATCTTCTTTCGCATCAATTAACTTGATGAGTAATGGAAAATAAGGGAATCTCTTACTAACTGGGCCAACATCTTCATCACTGATGACTTCCTTTAATGTCTTACCAGCATCTTTTCCAGAAACTACTATACTAGAAAAACCTTCTCTGACGGATAATTCCCAAAGTTCAGAGATGATTTCTTCATTTCCTTTACCGTATTTTTGGAAATAGTTTCCACCCCAAATAAAGGATTTGACAATTGGTTTTAACTTAACAACTTTTTCCATTATCTTTTAGATAAAACTTCTTTTTCGTATTTTCTAACATCTTCAAACATCTCTTTATCGGAAACCATTCCTTGACGTTTGAGATATTCATCCCACACTTCGCCCCATGGAAGAGTCTTTAATTCTTCTTGTAAGGCTAACACTTTGGTGTGGTCATATTTATCTTGTGCTTCTTTTAATAAGTTCCATGGAGTTAACAAAGCTTTTAATAAAGCTTTTTCCATATTACGAGCGCCGATGATTAAAGCGGCCACTCTATTGATGGAAGCATCGAAATAATCTAAGCCAATATAACTTCTTTGTAAGCCATCGCATTTAACGAGTTCATCAGCGACATCTTGTAAATCATCGTTGAGTTTTAAGACGTGATCACTATCCCATCTCACTGGTCTAGAAACGTGGAACGCTAACTTATTGAAATAGCTATACATAGCACTGATTTTGTCAGCGACAACTTCTGTTGGATGATAATGGCCTGTATCAATGAGGTTCAAAACACCTCTTGTCGCGGCATAGTTAAGATAGAATTCATTACTGCCAACAGTGTATGATTCAACACCAATACCGAAGACTTTAGATTCCACGGAAACATCCATAACTTTCTTGTCATATTTGTAACCAGCAAGGATTTTATCTAAAGAATCTTTTAATCTTAATCTTGGACCAATTCTATCGGCTGGAGCATCCTTCAAACCATCAGGAATCCAGATATTCATCAAGGCTCTTTGACCGAGTTCTTTACCAAACATTTCGGTGATTTTTAAGCCATTTATGCAGTGTTTTATCCAGTAATTGCGGACTTTTTCATCTGGTGAAGATAAAGATAAGCCATCCACTAACATAGGATGTGAGAAGATTGTGGGATTGTAATCTAAGCCTAATCCTCTCTCTTTTGCGTACTTCACCCATTCTTTAAATTGTTCAGGTCCGACATCACATCTTTCCACTAATTTTCCAGTTTGATAAATCGCATGGAGATTAATCTTTTTGCTTCCCGGGATATGACTTAAAGCTTTATCTAAGTCCTTGGTTAATTCAGCGAAGTTTCTCGCTCTTCCAGGATAATTACCTGTGGTTTGAATACCACCGGTTAAAGAACCGCTGCTCTCAAATCCCATAACATCATCTAACTGCCAACAATGTAAGGAAATTTTGGTTCTGGCAAGTTCTTTAAGAACTTTGTTTACATCAATTCCATATGATGCATAAATTTGTTTAACTTCTTTTCTCATTATTTCATAACCTCCATCTGGATTTTTATATTACCTAAACTAGTGGCCTCAATAGGTCTAGCGATTATCTCTTTTTTAGTATACTCGCCCACGAGTTTATTAACATATACATTTCTTGCTCCTCCACCGAGGATTAAAACCTTTTTGAATTTACGACCTGTTATATCCTCTAATTCTTCAATGGCTTTCTTATAAGTGACCGCCATAGAATGATAAATCGAAGCAAATAAATCTAAATCATGACAAGGTAAATCAGTCTTCAATAAAGCAACAATCGCAGCTTTCATACTATGAGGTGCCATTAATGATGAATCATTAACATCAAATGTCTTTTTGTAGTTAGAACGATCAATGTTCGCATCAATCCAAGAAAGAGGAACATTAAGTTCATCTTTTAGCTTGTTTTGGATCCACATACCCATAATATTCTTTAAGAATCTGATATAGCCCACACCACCTTCATTTGTGTAGTTAGCTTTAAGAGATCTTTCGTTGCAAATCGGTTCTTTGGATTTAATACCGAGTAGTGACCATGTACCAGAAGAGATAATCACTGTGTCATCATCAATATCTACTGCTTCAAAAGCACTTCCAGTATCATGGCTAGCGCATAAGATAACTTTTGTGTTACCTCCTACTTCATTTTGAACTTCCGGGGACAAATCTCCGACTACAAATCCAGGTTGTTGAATCTCTTTAAAGAGTTTTCTTGGTAGACCCAATTTATCAATGATTTCTAAATCATAATCCTTCTTCGCTGCATTTAATAATCCACTTGTAGATTCTTCAGTGTATTCATGAGTTTTGACACCAGTTAATTTATAGGTGAAATAACTCGGTAACATTAAATAATCTGTGGCCTTTTCTAAACGGCCTTGTTTTAAATCATCAAATAATTGATAGATTGTATTGAATGTCGCAAATTGAAGACCATTATGTCTATATAATTCATTAAAAGGAATAATCTTATGAACTTCCTCAGAAGCTTTAACATTTCTTTCGTTACGATAAGCATGGAATGGTTTGATTTCTTTATCTCCGTTCATTAAAACGTAGTCAACACCCCATGTATCAATTGATAAAGATTCAATCTTGTCATATTTAAGAAATGCTAATCTGATGCCTTCTTTAATTTCTCTAAGTAGACGAGGAATGTTCCACACTAAGCCATCTTTAGATTCATCCATCCCGGTTTTAAAACGATAGACTTCTTCTAAAACTACTTCTTCACCCTTTTTATGGGCAACGACATGACGGCCACTCGTAGCGCCTAAGTCAATAGCGAGATAATATTTCATAAAGTTCTCCTTTATTAAATAATAGTTTTGACAAATGTATACCTTGGTAAGCAGAAATCACTTGTATCATCATCTTTCCAAGTACCAATTCTTTCAAAGGAATGAGGACCACAATAGAAATCTTCTTCTGCGATTGTATGGAAAGGTCCTAATAAGTTTCTATTAGAAACTGTTAAGACAAGTTCAATTTCATTCTCGCCTTTTTTGAGGTAGTCACTGAGATCAACTTTATAGTCAAACATCATTCTCTTTACAAACTTCTGGTTCACATATAAGTCAATCATCTGGAATCTCTCATTGATAACTAACATCTGATTAGTGTCATCGACATTGATCTTTTGTCTTAATTTAATGTCTCCTCTAAAGAATGGATAACCATCTTTAATTAAGGAGGTAATATTTCTCTTGGGCTTATCCATATAGAATTTATTGGCAATCATTATGTCTTTAGCCTGACCATTAACAAAGTCACCATAAATGCCAAAATTGCCTTGGAGATATATCGCTTCAATTGTGGTGTCATACACTAAACAGTTACGTAAAGATTCCTGCACATTTTCGCCAAATAACGCGTAAAACACGATTTCTTTTTCGAAAAAGTCAATTTTTACAACGATTTCATTATGTCCCTTCAAAAGATATGGAGCGACATTGAATGACCACAAATCTTTTTCTAGAACAGTACCTTGCTTCTTTACAACATGACCATTGACAGATACTTCTCTAGTTCTAGTATCTTCAATCAAAGCATTACAAATGGAAGGGACTTCTTTAGCTTCAAAATGATATTTGAGATATAAGTCACCTTGGTAATGATTCTTTAAAAGTTTATATTGAAGCGCCATATTGTGGATGTCTTTAAAATAGTTCTTTCCATCATATGAATACTGGAGATAATCCAGTGTCATATAATTCATCGGTTCACCGACAACTTCAAATTCTTTATCTAAAGATAAAATCTTTTGTTTCTTTTCTTCTATTGGTTTTTCATTACTGAAATAAAGGATTCGAGATTGTCCTTTGTTAAAGTGCATCTTTTGCGGTATGACTTTTCCTTCACACACAAAGGAAGAATAACCCTTAACTTTTATTTCAATATCTTCCTCTAAAGAGAAATCAGTACCTTTACCAACACTGGCGGCATAGATAAATGGCACCCCATCATCACCGATACGATAAGCGATACGCACATTCTCTGTATGTGTGGCCACGAATGGTTGATTATTTCTAATTTCTTCGTATGTCACATTATTCTTCATATAATCATGGACATATTCATGACCTTCTAAGTATGTGGGAACTTCTCCCACCACTAAGAACTTACCACCATTATTCGCATATTCTCTAAAGAGAGCTTCAGTGGTTTTATCCATCGTCATTGTTCCATCAGGAATGATGATATATTTATAACGACAGTTACCCACGACTAAAGTGTCACCCTCAACATGAGCGTGTTTGGCCATAATAACCTCATCCAATATATGGAATGGAACACCATCTCTAATAAACTTGTGCGTTATATTAATAAACTTAGTATCTAAATCCCAAAGATTAAATCTCTCACCAAATCTTTGATATTTGAAATAAGCAGTTCTAATCGGTTCAAAGATGCCGACATTCGCATAATCAGTGGATTTAGTTAATAATTCACCAATCTTAGAGAAAGTATCGTTAAACATCTTAAAGTCTTTTTCAACCCATGGATTGATTTCGGAATAATGCGCAGGATAATCTCTCTTTCTTTGACCATGTTCCTTGTAAGGAAGTAAGTGCTGACACATAATAGTCACACCAGAGGACATATAATATTCCGCCATCTGTTTAAGCTCGATTGGAGTGACATCCCAACCCGCTAAAGCATACATCTCACAGATGCCTTGCCTCTTACCTAATTGAGCCATCACACTACCGAGTTGCTTATTCGCGGTAACATCATCGATATAACGACAAAGATGATCAACTCCAGGAATATGTTCATATTCATAGAATGGCATCACTCCACCACAACACATAATTTGATAACCCATCGTCACTTCCTCGACATAGTGACCGGTTAATTTATAATTATTCTCTTCACACCAATCGTAGATTTGTTTGGAGAAGTTATTGAGCATTAAATCTTGCATTGCTTTCCAGTATTTATAGCGGTAATCTCTATATCCTTCTTTCTCCACAAAAAGCAAAGCAATTCGGTCTAAAACATCTTCACCATAATGCTCCGGGAAGTATTTATGAAGCATTCTAGTAAAGGATACGCCCCATCTGTAATATTGAGGTTCATCAGTGAAAAATCCCCGCAAATTGCCATAAATATCATGTTTTTTATATTGTTCGTGAGTTAAATTAATGAATTTTCTAACTACTGTTGGATCACAAATATCCGCTGTGGAATTAGAAGTTCTAATGTAGATATTTAAAACATCTTCACCAGAAGTAACTCTAATAGCTTTATCACCACTAATATCAAAAGCCACGTTTGCCTCAGGATCATACGGTCCTTGTTTAGTGACTAAATATTGGTCGCAGTTGTTGCTATCTTCAAGAAGTTTGCCACCCGCAAAACCACTTGGCCAGCCATTTTCATCATAAGCATAAGCTTCCATACCTAGTTCTTGGGCTTTCTTTAAACAAGCCTCAATACATGAGAACCATTTTTCACCTAAATATTCAGTGGTTAATCCTCCTCTAGCGTGCATGAAAAATCCGCCCACGCCATTGTTATTCATCCAATCTATTTGTTTGAGTAATTCTTTTTCATCTAATTCGTCATTCCAACTCCAAAATGGAATGCATTTGTATTTGTTTTCAATGTCAGCCATAACTACCTCGCATTAATTAAAAGAATAAAGATGCCGCGCCAATCTTTTGAGCGTCATATCCTAATTCAGATGGAAGGATTAAAACTTCCGGTGTACCTCTAAATCCGTGGTATCTAGCGCGAGAATATTCTCTCAATCTCTTAAAGAGATATTCACCTTCATTAGCCACACCACCTGCCATAATAACGGCTTCAGGTCTAAAGATGTTGAAATAGTTTAATAAACCTTCACCTAGATAGTGAATATATGTTTCCACTACTTCATGAGCATAGGGATCGCCGCGTCTTTCGGCTTCAAAAGGAACTTTGGCGTTGACTTTGCCCAATTCCTTGGCGACTTCCCACATTTTGCTATCTGGATGTTTATCCATCATTTCTTTAGTGTCTCTTATAATCGCAGTGGCGGATGCATAGGATTCTAAACAACCTCTGCGGGTACAAGTACAAAGCTTGCCATCGACCTCCACGACCATATGACCAATCTCTGCAGCTTTACCAAGATTACCTTCATATAGTTCACCGTTGATGATGATTCCGCCGCCGACTCCTGTGCCGATAGCGACGGTTAACATATTTTTAAACTTCTTTCCGGCACCGAACTTAGCTTCACCTAGTGCCGCAGCGTTTGCGTCGTTAGTGATTCTTACTGGTAGTCCAGTTCCTTCTTCGATCATTTTTACGATAGGAAGTTCATACCATTGGAGATTATTGGAATAGGTAACAACGCCCGCTTTAGTGTCGCTTACGCCAGGAACACCACAGCCAATACCGAGCAATTCCTCTTTCTTAAAACCTTGTTCCTTAATATATTTATTAATTTGAAAAATGAGTTTGTTGATTACTTCTTCTTGGCTATCGCCTTTTTCAACAGGCATAGAAAATACATCTAAAACCTTGCCTTCTTTAGTAACCGCTGCACCTTTTATGGATGTGCCACCAATATCAACGCCGATTGCTAACATATCATTGTCCTCATATGTAATTAGTCTTTTATTATTATACAACAACTTTTTATAGTTGTTAGCATATAAGTATTGGAAATAAAATAAACCATTGTTTTTGTGCAAAAAATAGATAAAAATTGATGTGATATTTTTAAACTACATATAGATATTTTGTGTTTGTTAAACTGACCAGTTTTTAAATTAAGCAAATGATATATTGATAAGGAAATAATTTAATACCAAATAAGAAAAGCAAAATAATTATATTATTGAAAGCGCGTTAATATGCGTGTATATTAGTAGATAATTTACTTTAGAAAAAGGAGGTAAATTTATATGAAAGTCAGAAACAGAGCGTTGTTACTAGCTGTGGTTCTAGCTACCATTTCCCTCTCTGGTTGTAAACAAAAAGAAAAGGGTCATGGTTCCTACACCTATAACACTTATCTAGAAACAAAGCCAAAAACATGGAACGTTCATACATGGGAAACCAGCGATGAATCTTATGTTCCAGCGTTTACTGAAATGGGTTTTTATGATTTAAAACTCAATGACACAAAAGATGGTTATGAAATCATCCATGAAATGGCTGCTGAAATGCCTATCGATGTCACTGCTGAAGCCTTCAATGAAGAAATCGCAGAACAATACGGCTACTTAGGTATTCCAGATGATGGTTCTATTTGGGACATTAAATTGAATCAAAACGCTGTTTGGGAAGATGGACAACCAATTAAAGCGGATGACTACATCCAATCCATGGAGAGACAACTCAATCCTAAGATGGTCAACTTCCGTGCTGATAGTTACTATTCTTCTAGCTTAGTCTTAGCTAATGCTGAAAGATACTTCAAACAACACCGTTCAACACTCGAACCACTTTATGATTACATCGACGATTCCGGCAGATACACATCCAGTGATGTTGCCAACGATGGTTATCTCTACTTCAACATTCATGCTCCATCTCCATATCCAGGATCCGTTTTCTCTGGTACAGATGGTTCTGAAGGCCTCTACATTGTTCTTAACAATAGAAGCCAAGCTGGTTCAGATGCCCTTGAATTAGCTGCACAACGTATTACCGACGCTGCTCAATATTATTGTTGGAAATACGAAGATCACGAAGGTGATTACAAATCTGACTGGGATGAAATTACCAGTTATTCCAAATTATCAAGCATCAAATCAGAAATGATGAACTTCTACATCAGCCTTGATGATTTCGATGACAACCAAGTTTTGGTTAGAACTACTAAAGACGATAGTAGCGAAGAACATACCGAAGTTTATTCACAAGCTAAATTAAAAGCTGACTTAAAAACAGTGGTTAACGGTTTAGCTCGTGGTGGCAAAGGTGCGAAAGAATTCGCTTGGAAATTACCTTTATTCGGTAACGTCTACAACAACTACGATCAATCATTCGATGGCGTGGGTATTGCTAAAGTTGATGATTACACCATCAGATTATATCTCGCTAGAGCAATGACAGAATTAGACCTTAAGTTCTCCTTAACCGGAAACTGGTTAGTCAGACTCGACCTCTATGATAGCCTCATCGTTACCACAGGTACCGGCTTACGTACCACTGGTTACGCCACACCTGATAAAGGTGTTAAAGGCTATATGTCCTATGGTCCATACAAACTCACTCAATTCGAAGCTGGCAAAGCTTTCAAAATCGAAAAGAATGATAAATGGTATGGTTACACCGATGGCGAACACGAAGGTCAATATCAAATGACCGGTGTTTACACCAGAATCATTACTGATCACAACACCGCTTTACAAGAATTCGAACGTGGTAACTTAGATGACTTTGGTCTTAATAGAAATGATATGAAGACCTATGGTAACTCTTCAAGATTAACTTCCACATACGAATCCTACACACAAAAGATTTCTATCAACTCCAATAGAGCTAAATTATTAAGCCATCAAACTGAAGCTGGTATCAACAAGACCATTCTTGCTAACTACTACTTCCGTAAAGGCTTATCCTTAGCGATGGATAGAAATAACTTCGCAAGCCAAGCTACCGCAGGTAGTAAAGGCTTCACAGGTTTATTAAACGACTTATACTTAACCGATGTTGAATCTGGCGAAATGTACAGAAACACCGCTCAAGGTAAAAACGTTTATAACATGGTTTATGGCGAATTAGGTGGCACAGATCCAACCGACGTCAAAGCCCTTGAACTCAAATCCTGTGGTTTCAACTTATCAATGGCCTCTTGGTATGTTGCTGAAGGTATCAAACAAGAATTAGCGTCTGAAGCTGAAGGTCACCTCGTTAAAGGCGACAACATCAAACTCGAATTCCGTGTTTACGATAACGAAAGCGAAGCCACCATTGAAATGTTGAACTTCATCAGAAATTCCTTCTCCACAGTCTTAGCAGAAGCTGTTAAGAGATTGAAAAATGACCACACCCTTGCTGATAGTGATAACTTCACCATCACCATTGATGCTGTCAAAGACGAAGACTATTACAACACTGCTCATAATGGCAATTATGAATTAATCTTCTCCACATGGGGCGGTGCCGCTATCAACCCAATCGGTTTAATGCAAGTTTATTGCGATAGCACATTCACTTCCAACTGTGAATATGGTTTCAAAGGTCACCAAAACGATGAAAACTGGAACGGCGACTATATTGACCAAGACAATCCATATATGGATTCCTGGGTTGAAATCGACTTAGACGAAGACGGCGAAATCGGTTCCGGTGAAAAGAAAACCTACCACAACTGGTGGAGTGAAATTAATGAAATCGTTGAAAACGATCCAAAAGATAGCCCAGAATATGCTGCTAAACACAAAAAGATTTTAACAGTCTTATCCGCATTAGAAGCTGCTATCTTAACAAGATTTGAAGCTATCCCATTAGTCGCTAGAGCGTCTGCTTCACTCAACTCTTTCAAGATTGAAAATGGTAGCCCATCTTACATCAACTTAATCGGTTACGGCGGAATCCGTCACTTAACATTCAATTACGATGATGCTGGTTGGACCCAATTCGTGAAAGAACACAATGGCAACCTTTCCGACTTATATAAGGGTTAATTACTTCTTATAAAAACTAAATTTATCGAGGTAAGCTGGGCCTCCGGGCCTGGCTTATCTATCGATAGAAAAGGGGAATACAAATGAGAAATACAAAGGAAATGTTAATGTATATTCTAAAAAGAGTATTGTTGATGATATTCACTTTTTTAGTTATTTTCATCATTTGTTTTACTCTTATCCGTTTATTACCTTTAGATGCCGCGACCGGTCCTGGCAAAGACCCAGAACAATTCTATATGATGCAAAGCGCTTTAGGGCGTATGTATAAAGGGAAGGACGGCGTGTGGCGCAAAACTCCAGTTATCGAGCAATTCTTTGCTTTTATTAAAAACTTATTCGTTCCCGCAAGATACGAGGCCAACGGTGAATGGCATACCGCTTCTAGATGGGGATATTCTTGGAATATTTCATGGTTAGCAACACCAGACTCTTTACTCGCTAAAGGTCTTCCACCAACCATCTTAATTAACATCTATTCCATCATCTTATCCGTGCCATTAGGTTTAGGCCTTGGTATTTATATGGCTTTGAAGAAAAATAAATGGCAAGACTATGTCTTAAGTATCGTAGTCATGCTCCTTATTTCTGTTCCAAGCTTTGTGGATGCGTTCTTGCTCCAATATGTTTTTGCTTTTAAATTGAACTGGTTCCCGCCTGTGAGAGCAGACTTCAATGGCAGTTGGTTAACTCCAGAGATGTTTAGATCTATGATCTTACCAGTTATTTCCATGTCCTTTGGTTCTATTGCTGGCTATGCCAGATATACCAGAGCAGAATTAACTGAAGTCTTAACTAGTGACTTTATGTTATTAGCGAGAACTAAAGGTTTATCACGTGCTCAAGCCACAGTAAGACACGCCTTTAGAAACTCCTTAGTCCCAATCTTCCCGATGATCTTAGGTGAAATTCTCTCTATTTTGAGTGGTTCAATTATTATTGAAAACATCTTCTCCGTTAATGGTGTTGGCGGCTTGTTCTTACAATCCATTCAAATGAAAGACTACGACGTTTTCCAATTCGTCGCGATGTTCTATATCTTAATCGGCTTAGTCGGAAGCCTTGTTGTTGACATTTCCTATGGACTTGTCGATCCGAGAATTCGTATGGGAGGAGGTAAACAATAATGGAAGAGAAAATTATTTACGATATTGATTCTTCAATCCCCGAAGAAGAGTTCCAATTTGCTCATAAAGAAGAAAGTATCCACGATACCAAATTCGAAACCAGACCTGTTGGTTGGTTAGAAGACTCCGTTAGACGTTTTGCGAAGAACAGAGCCTCCGTTGTCGCCGCGATTATCATCGTTATTATCGCCTTATTTGCCATCTTTGTCCCTGTCGCTTCTCCAAAATATCATGTCAGCAAAAAGGATTTCCAATACGGTTTCCAAGACACTAACTTCAAGACCGTTCTTCCCAGAATTAAAGCCTTTAAGGGAAGTGGCTTCTGGGATGGCACAAAAACCGTTAATATCCCCGAATTAACATATAACTACATGCAATACGATGATTCAAACTACAATCGTTGTTTGAAGACCATCAGCATCAAAGAAGAAAGAATTGGTTCCACGATTTATAGAACTTATAAAATCATGCAGGATACCTACGCAGTAGGAACCAAAGAAATCAAATTATTGCCTGAAGATTACGAAACTTTATTAAATTATGAAATCGAAAAAGGCATTTCTTATGTCGTTGATCCCGAAGGTAACGCTAAAAAATCTATCGTTAAACCATCCGTGGATATCGATAATTACATCAACAACGAATTCGTGACATGGTTAGAGGAACACGAAGTATATGATGAGAACTCTATCAATAACTATATTGATAAACTATCAACATATTACAATCAAAACCAAAACATCTTCTATAAGATTGTTCCTACCACAAAACGTGCTGGTAAACCTTCTGATACCCAATTTGAACCACTACTAGATTCAAACGGTCAAATCATTGATTTGTATGTCAGAGATGAATCTAACAAGTTAGTATTTGGCGTTTTAGATAATGGCTTATATACAGTCCGTGTCGATTACTACGACTACTTCACTTATCGATATGGTTTTGAACCAAACTATGTCTTTGGTGCAAACCAATATGGTCAAGATATCTTATTAAGATTAGCACTAGGTGCTAGATTCTCCTTATTGTTAGGTATCGGCATCTCCCTCATCAACTTCCTAATTGGTCTTGTTTGGGGCGCTGTCAGTGGCTATTTCGGTGGCAAAGTCGACTTAGTTATGGAACGTATCACCGATATCATCGCCAATGTACCGACAATTATCATCATGACCATCATGCAGATTCAGTTAACAAACAACATGGAATTAAAAGCGGTCATTGGCACAGCCGGTACGATTGTCTTAGCCATCCTGATTGCGTTTATTTATAACGGATGGGTAGGCGTCGCATCTACGACACGTATGCAATTCTATAGATTTAAAGGGCAAGAGTATGTCTTAGCTTCTAGAACACTAGGCGCCAGAGACTCACGTCTAATCTTTAAACACATCTTACCTAATGCCGCAGGTACATTAGTCACATCAAGTGTTTTGATGATTCCTGGTGTCATCTTCTCTGAAAGTAGCTTATCTTACTTAGGAATTATCAACTTCTCCACAAGTGGCATTTGCTCCATCGGTGCATTATTAAATGAAGGTCAAGCCGCGAGTATTCAATATTACCCCCATGTTTTATTGTTCCCCGCGATTGTCATTTCATTATTAATGATTTCATTTAACTTATTCGGCAACGGTCTCCGTGATGCCTTCAATACAACTTTAAGAGGAAGCGAGGAATAGTTTTTATGGCAGAAAAACAAGAAAAAATTCTCGAAGTAAAAAATCTTCGTATCTCCTTTAAAACCAATACCGGTACCGTCAAAGCGGTCCGTGGTATTGACTTCTCCCTCTATAGAGGAAGAACATTAGCCATCGTCGGTGAATCCGGTTCTGGTAAATCTGTTACCAGTAAAGCTATCTTAGGTATTTTAGCGAACAACAAGATTATTGAAGATGGTGAAATCTTATATGATGGCAAAGACTTATTATCCTTACCAGAACATAAGTTCACTAAAGTGAGAGGTGTGAAAATCTCCATGATCTTCCAAGATCCTCTCTCCGCTTTAAACCCCATTATGAAAGTCGGTAAACAACTTACCGAAGCCATGTATTTGGAACACAAAGCTATCAAGAGAGAATCTAAGAAAATCGTCAAGAAATTCAATGCTCGCTTAGATAAAATTAGTAAACCTTACACTGACGAGACTTTTAGAGTTTTAGTCAAAGAAGAAGTCCCTGCATTCTTAAAGAGACTAGATGATCTCAAGATTGCCGCGGAACAACTAGAAGAAAGAGCGTTAAAAGATAAAGAAACTTTTGATATCAAAGTTATCACTCAAGAAGTTAACAAGATTAAGAAAGTTATCAATAAAGCAGTCTCTATTCTCCAACAAGACACTGATGATGTCATCGATGTCTACTGCGTCTTGATGAAAAACTATATCGCTTCTTACAAGAACGCCATTAAATTAGCCAAGCACAGAGAAGAAGTCTTCGCTAAATTCAATGTCGATAACATCTTTGATGTTCCAGCGAAATACCGCACCAAAGAAAGAGAGATTATCCTAGATAAAGATGTCTATTATCAAAATATGGTCAAATTGACCGATAGAATGATTAGACATGTCGAAGAAGAGATGGTCTTCTATAAGAATGTCGATGATGCCTTTACAGAAAGCACAATCAAATACTACAAAGATAATGTCGAGAAGATGAATTCTGTCTTAACCCGTGCCCAAACCAAAGCACGCGCTATTGAATTAATGAAAGAAGTCGGTATTCCTGAACCAGAAAGAAGATTCTACCAATATCCATTTGAGTTCTCTGGTGGTATGAGACAAAGAATCGTCATCGCTATCGCCTTAAGTGGTAATCCAGAAATATTAATCTGTGACGAACCAACTACCGCGTTAGACGTGACCATCCAAGCTCAAATCTTAGAATTAATCAATAGATTAAAGGCTGAAAAGAACTTATCCATCATCTTCATCACCCACGACTTAGGTGTCGTCGCCAATATGGCGGATGATATCGCCGTTATGTACGCGGGTAAAATTGTCGAATACGGAACTGTCTATGATATCTTCTATGATCCTAGACATCCATATACATGGGCATTATTAGGTTCTATGCCCGACTTAGATACCAAAGGTAAACTCGATGCGATTCCTGGTACCCCACCAAATATGTTATTACCTCCTAGAGGTGATGCCTTCGCAGCGAGAAATACCTTCGCTATCGCTCTTGATTACAAACAAGAACCACCATTCTTCCAAATTAGTGAAACTCACTTTGTGAAAACATGGCTCGCTCATAAGAGCGCGCCCGATGTTGAAATTCCTAAGACAGTACGAGAAAGAATTATCAATTCCTTAAAGAATAATCCCGCTAATAAGCCAAGTTATACTTTAACGAAGAATTCTATCTTAGAAACTATCAAGGAAGAAAAACCTCAAGCAAAATCTAAAAAGAAGGAGGCTAAATAATCATGGCAAAAGCAAAGATTGAAAACTACGCCTCCAATAAAGAAGTCCCTGTCGTGGAATTAGAGCATCCTAACGAATCCTTCAACTATAAGGATGCAGAAACCATCTTAAGTGTTAGACACTTAAAGCAATACTTCCGCTTCGGTAGAGGGGAATTCAAATACACCAAAGCCGTTCACGATGTCAGTTTTGATGTCTATAAAGGTGAGGTTTTCGGTTTAGTGGGTGAATCTGGATGTGGTAAAACCACAACTGGTAGAAGCATCATTAAACTCTATAAAATCACTTCTGGTGATGTCTGGTTCAAAGGTGTGAGAATCGCCGCGGGAACTAGATGGAATGAAAAAGAAATTAAATTCACCCTCATTCGTTTAAGAAAAGCTTTGAAGGAAATTGATAATTTAGAGAAAGATGAAATTCAATCTCTCTCTTCTGAAGAAGACGATTACAAAGAAAAAGTCGCCGCTATCAAAGCTAAATACGATGCATTAAGAAAAGAAAAGACTGATGCCGCTAAAGCCATTGTCGATGAGCAGAGAATCAAGATTCGTGCCGCTAAACACGATGATGTCCACTGCAACGATGATATCGTCAAAGCGGAAACCGCTCGTGTCAAAGCTAAATACGAACATCTCTTCAAACCAGAGAATCTCGTTAAGAAAGCTAAATTAAATCCTGAAGAACCGGAAAATAAAAAGGTTTTAGAAGAACATGCTGAGTATTTGAAGGAATTAAGAGAAGCGAAACAAGCTTCTATTACCCGTAAGATGCAGATGATCTTCCAAGATCCAATCGCTAGCTTAAATCCTCGTATGACAGTTAGAAACATCATTGCCGAAGGTTTAATTATTAAAGGCGTGAGAGATAAAGACTTCATCTCCAAAGAAGTCAATAGAGTGCTCGAATTAGTTGGTTTATTACCCGAACACGCGAATAGATATCCTCACGAATTCTCCGGTGGACAAAGACAACGTATCGGTATCGCTCGTGCGATTATCATGAATCCTGAACTCATCATCGCTGATGAACCAGTCTCCGCCTTAGACGTCTCTATTCAAGCCCAAGTTATTAACTTATTAAATGACTTAAGACATGAATTAGGACTCACCATTCTCTTTATCGCTCACAACTTGTCAGTTGTTAAATATTTCTGTGATAGAATCGCGGTTATGTATTATGGAAGATTGATGGAACTCACCACTTCTGATGAATTATTCAAGCATCCATTACATCCATATACCAAATCACTATTATCTGCGGTTCCTCGTCCAGATCCTAACATCGAACAAGGAAGAACGAGAATTACCTATAATCCAAGAACTGACCATGATTATAGCCAGCAAGAACCCACATTTAGAGAAATCGTTCCTGGTCACTTCGTCAGATGTAATGATGAAGAAGAAGCCAGATATCTCGAAGAGATAAAAGGAAAATAGAATGAACGAAGAACTCCCTAAAGAAGTTCCCTCTAAACAAGGATCCAAAAAAGGATACCTTATCGGATTAGCAATATCATTTGCAATCACGACATTAATTGCTGGTCTCCTCATCATCATCGAAGTATTTGGATTAAAACTCACCTTTGAACAAGATAGTTATCTCATCATGATTGATGCCTGCACGATATCCGGCGGGTTGATGCTACTATTCTGGGTAATAGTATTACTAACTAATGAAGGGGCCTTTGATTTAATCGCTTATTCCATCAAATTAGTTTGGTACAATACTTTCCATAAATCTTTGCGAAAAGTCAAATTAGCGAGAAATTACGCTGAATATCGCGAAGAAAAAAGACAAAAAGGTAAGGTTAATATGAGCTTTATAGCTCTCGGGGGTGCGCCTTACTTACTCGCAGGATTAATTCTGCTTATCCCCTATTACGCAATTGTTAGATAAAGGAGGAAAGAATATGAAAGGAAAAATTCTTCTTACTCTTAGTGTGATGCTCGCGATGACACTCGTCGCCTGTGACACTAAAAAACCCAGTGACAACTCCTCTTCCAATGAATCTTCTCAACATTCTTCCGTTTCCAGTGAAACTTGGGAAGGTAAAACCAATGAAGATTTTGAATTAGGCAAAGTCACTTATATGGATGGCAACGTCGAAAAACCATTGAACAGAAACGTGCTTTACACAAATGCTGGAAGCCCACACGTCACTGGTTACGACATCGATGGCGAAGCCACAATCCACGCGATGGTCGTCCCATTCGGTTTCACCGATGCTGACTTACAAGACCGTCAAACCGCCGCTAATATCGAAAGATTCAAAACTTGTTTCTTCGGAACAAACGAAGAAATCCAAGCTAAAGGTGGTTTATATAGCTTAGCGGGATTCTACAAACAATCATCTTATGGTATGAGCAACTTCGAAGGCGAAGTCTTACCAACATGGGTTATGTATAGCGGATCCACAAGCGATTTCGCAAGCGCTGCTGGTGGTAGCGGTGGCATTACTGCTTCCTCATATATCCGTAGCTGGTATATGACTGAATACGCCAAAGAAAACCATGGTGATTTAGGCGAAGATGCCCATCCATTAACTTGGTTCGATGCCAACAATGATGGTTACATCGACTTAATCTGGATCGTCTACTCCAAAGACTATAGATCCAGCACCGACTGGTGGGCATATGTCACATATACCGGAAACCGTCCTGATAAGAACAACCCAACCGTTAAGACATTAGCTTGGGCCTCTATGAGATTCTTAGATAATGGTTATGGTGGTTATGACACCCACACATTCATCCATGAAACTGGCCATACTTATGGTTTAGATGACTATTATGACTACAACGATATGTGGGCCCCAATGGGTGGTGTCGATTACATGGATCACAACTTAGGTGATCACAGCATGTTCTCCAAATTCACCTTAGGTTGGACCAAACCATGGATTGTTGATGATGATGCTTTAATTACATTAAGACCTGGAACCACTACTGGCGACTGCTTCGTTCTTCCTTCTCCAGGATATAACGGCACCGCCTTTGATGAATACATGATGGTCGAGTTGATGGCGCCAGTTGGCCTTGCCGCACAAGACTATAAGAACGGCTATCAATACACCACTGGTTATTCACAACCTGGTATCCGTGTCACACACGTTGATAACCGTGTTTATGCCGGTAGCCATGATGTCGCATTAACCGATAATCCAGAAACTGGTTTATATCCCAGAATTGGTAATTCCCATATGGGTAGAAGCGGCGTTAAATCTGATGGTGACTATTGGACTCATGAAGATGGTACCAGAACTTCTTATAGCCAATTCTCCATCATGGAAGCTAACTGCGATCCAGAGAAGAACTGGACCATGACCAGCACCTATAATGCCACCAATGGTTCATTATTCAAAAAGAATGGTTTCTTCAACTTGAAATCTAACTGGGGTTGGGCTAAGACCTTCATGCCAAGTAAGACTAACTTATGGAATAAAGCCAAAACCACAACTGGTTGGACTGGTAAAGATACCCAAACATATGAGATTGATGAAACTTGTACCTTCAACTACAGCTTAAAGGTTGTCTCCATTGAAGAAGATGCCGAATACGGCTATGTTGCTAAAGTCCAAGTGACCGCCAACGCATATTAATAAATTAATAAATTAAAACAATGAAAAACAGGGCCTCAAAACCCTGTTTTCTTTTGTTATGTAAACTTAAGCGTATTTTTTAAATAAATCTCTAAAATCGCCTGTTTTGCGGTATTTTTCTGATATTCTCACTATTTGTAGAATCTGAGTCTCGCACTATCGAGGGTTACAGATTCAAAATCGATCTTCCAAGTGAATGTTTCACCATTATCCATCTTGGTAACACTTCTACCAGATTTGGATAAGAATTTCGCGTAATTAGCAAAGGTGAAGGTATCACCAGTTTGGAATAAATCGGAATTATTTAAATAGTGACGGCCATATTCGCTACCAAATGTGTCGGTGCCACCCTTTTGAATGAGGGCTAATAATTTCATATCCGCACATTCGCTAGGATTATATTGTCCATAACCACAAGCGGTATAATCACTGGAATTGTTTGGGCCAATGGCGATGGTTTGTGTACTGCCCCAAGTAGAAGTATCAATAGAAACTTCTCTACCAGTATTTAAACAATATAAACGGCTATCGACGTGATACATTCTAATGCCATAATTCCCTAGATTATTTCCGGCATAGTAATAATTCCAACTGTCCCAGAATTCGCTATTTAAGCCTTTATTGGAGAATAATTCAATGAGGAAGTATTCATCGAAAGCGGAACCGTTCCAAGTATCATAATTTGCGGGAACTAAGATACAATCGCCTGTTGTCACCGCATCACCAATTTCAATAGTGAAATCGTCTTCACCACCAGTGATGACATAAGGAGAAACTAAACCGACGGATAATTTGGAATAGGAATTCCAGTCAAACATATTATGGGATTGCATATCCGCACCACCGACATAGTTAATCTCTGACATACCATTGTCGGAATAATCATAGTAATCATCTAAACCAAAGATATGACCTTGTTCATGGATTTGAGTGATGGAATCGTTAGTGTGGTTAATTGCCCCAATACTATATGTATTAATTGTCGGATTAGCGTGTGTACCACTATCACCAATACTGCTCTTATGAGGCCACAAAGGTCCGGCCCAAGTGTTCGCATTGTAATTGGTTAAGAAATGAATATTATCAAATGTACCATTGTTATCTTGATCGTATTCTGACCAATTCACATTGCTATAAGCTGAATTGCTCTTGACCCAGTTAAGCGCTCTTCTCATCATTCCATATAATGTGCTATAAGAACTGTCGTTATTGATTTTTTCGACGGTATAATCATCGGAACTCTCGGTATAGATTTCGGAAATGATACCAGAGAAATTCATATAATCATGAGACATGGATTTGTAATAATTTACAAATGATGTCGCACTATTACCAAAATAGTACTCATTTAAATTATTGCGGGTTGTGCTTGTCCAGTTGGTGACATTAGAACTATTACTAGATTTTAAATTGATAGGAATAACTAAAATCTTAGGATTCTCCACGATTGGTGAATTATAGTCATCAACATCATGGGCCACTAAAGTTAAATCTTCTTTATCAACACGTTCAAAAGCCTTGGCTAATTCAAAGTCTAATGTTTGAGAAACATTACCAATGGTAACCACTAAGTGGTATTCAGTACCGCCACTCAATGGATCGGTAATGATATCGGTATTTGGTTCAGCATCACTGTGAAGAACAAGATTGACATATCCATTGTTATCTGTGAGTTCGTAAATCTCTTGACCGTGTTCTCTCCAATTAATATCTAAGCGAAGGTGAACTTTATTGGATACTATTTCATTCTTGGCATAACTATTTAATAATGTGGCTTCAAAAGAGACACATTCATCATTTCTCTCTTCTAAAACACTATTAAATGTATTGGTTTCTGTGGTAGTAAGAGATTTGGTAACTCCATTTAAGGAATAAGATATCTTGACTTTGGAAGAATATTTACCCGCTCTAACGACAGGTCTATTTTTCGCACATTCGTAATCATCTAAAGAAGAGAAAGAAAGAATATCAACACTGAATCCTTCGGTGATTTTACTAGTTGTGCCATCTGTGTATTTGACTAAAAGTCTAATGGATAAACTAGATTCATAAATATCACCTGTCAAATATGACGTTTTGATAAAGTCTTTAGAAATACTCTTTAAAACTTTGTTTTCCACGACTTCAGAACTGCTGGATTCAGATTCACTTTCCGAAGAAGAAATGCTTTCTGATTGTTCTTCTGAAGAAGAGGAAGAACTACTGTTACCACTAGGAATAGACCATGCTTCAAATTCCGAGCATGATGCTAGTAATAATGGTAGACATAACACCGCAAGAATAGTTTTCTTTTTCATACAAATACCCCCTAAAGGATGATAATACTATATCACCTTTTTAAATAATAAAAAAAGGAGTGTTGTTTAATAAACACTCCTAATTGTTTGATTTGATCTTATTATTCAGCTGGGAATAAATCAGATTCGGAAACTGGTAAGGCATTTCCGCCACCAATTGCGCTAAAGGTAATTTGTTGTCCGAAGTAACCGGCAGAACCAGCTCTCATGAACCAAATGTATGTGATGTAATTAGCACCAACAATAGCGTATGTGGTGATGTAATCAAGATAATCACCATCGAAGGCATAATCTAATGAAGATTCAATATATTGTCCGTTAGAAGATTGTCTGACTAATGATGGGAATAAAGCGGCAGAAGAATCTTGATCTAATTCAAAGAGGACAGTAGTTTCATCGATTTCTTGTTTGCTAGCAACTACGAAATCTTCATCTGGAACAAGACCAGCAGCGACATATCTGTCTAAGTCTTCCCATAAGGATGTGGCACCAGTAACGGCTGAGGTTTCATATCCATCAGCTGTTGAAGAGAATTGATAGACACCACCATCATGGTTGATAGCACCACCAATTTCTGGATCGGCAGCAACTGGGGTTTCAAGAACTTCATGTGTTTCACCATCAAAGTGATATGTTTGTTGGAAGTTATAGTAGAAACCATCAGCGGTAACGACTCTGGTTTCGACTGCATCTGGGAATGAATCTTCCCAACTGTAAGCATAAGCACCAGTTAATCCTTGGATACCTGCAACATAATCAACAAATTGAAGTGTTGAACGATTGATCCAACCATTTTGAATAGTGACTTGATAATTCTTTTGAGTTGCAGCAGAAGTAATCATAGTTGTGTATTCATCAAATTCAACGGCTGCTGGGAAGTTACCTTCATCAATGTAATCTCTGATAACTTGAATTTCAGGGACATCTTCACCAACGAGTAAGTAACCTTCTGTAATGGTGTAAACTCTATTATTCATTGAGAAGTTCAATGCGACTGCAAAGGTTTCTAAACCACCTTCGAGTTCGATTTTTCTAAAGGTAATTGGGGCATATTCACCATCGTAATAGTCCACATAAGTACCGATGGAAGTATCAAAGATAGCGACACCATATAAATCGAGGAAGTTATCTAAGACACCGCTCCAACCACTTGGTAATGGGATGGCGTCGACATCGAGTTCGAACCATTCTTCACCGGTTTCTTCATCTTGGACATATTCTAATGCTGTGACATCGAGAGCGATATCAACGGCGAATGTCCAGTGTGAGAAATCAGATTGAACGCCTGGTAAAACTTCAAAGTTTGTACCTTCCATATCATCCATAAGGAATTCATAGGTCTTGCCGTTTTCGGCTTTGAGCATTCCGCCAGGACCCCAACCGGTATCATGTTCCATAGCTTTGGCACCGGCATAGTAATCTTCATGGTGAATGGATAAATCACCTAATGTGATACCAGTAGCTGTTTCTTCGAATTCTTGAGCGGCATAGCAACCAGTTGTGGCATCTAAGAGTTCTTTTAATTCAGCTCTTAAGGCACTCATGGCAACAGATTCAAATTTAGCGGTTAATGCACCGGCAGAAATCTTTAAACTGAATTCGCCTTCTTTAAGAGGTGTAGCCTTGTGGCCATCAACTTCAACCATTTCAGCAGAAGCTGTTGGAACAGAAACTTCGTACACTTTTGGGCCTTCGCCACCTTCGATGGTAATGTAATCATCTAAATCAATTTCTTCACCAACAACAACTGTGGATGGGACATCAGTAACTCTAATAAGACTAACTGGTTCGATTTCAGATCCAGATGATTCAGATTCTCCACCACTTTCTTGTTGACTTTCGCTCGCTGGTTTTGGGCCAAATTGGCAACCTGTTAAACCGAGAGAGAAGATAAGAGCGGTTGAGAGTAAGAGTTTTTTCAAATTCATATCTTTTTCTCCTTTCTTTAACGAGCCATAGTACATGTGCTCGTAAGGTATGATTTGCTTATTAAGATACTACTATATATAAGTCTTGTAAAGTTTTTTATAGATAATTTGTGTCTAACGCCGTATTTTGAATATAAAAATACCGAATTAAAAAAACAGACCAAACGACCTGTTCTTTTTAAACAATGCGTATATTATTTATTTGGAATTAATATAATCTACGATTAATTTAGCGAATAAGAGATGTCCCTTATCGTTGGGATGTAGTCCATCTTGATATAACTCAGCGGGGAGATTATCCTTCGGCATGCCAAATATCTCTTGAAAATCCAATACTTCTAATCCATATTCTTCACTGACTTTTCTCAAGACTTTGAGATAATCTTCATATTTCTTTCCCTTGCACATCGGTTGAGTATATTTAGGATTCTCATCAATACTATGTAATGGAAGGATGATTTTAATTTTCTTCTTATCGTACTTTTCTAATAATGTTTCACATAAATTATGAAAACCGCCATTAAAGGAATATGGATCATGGTCATCTTTACCATATACTGGAGCGTCACCATGACCAAAGTCATTGACTCCACCCATGACAAAGACATAATCAGCATCATTATTCATTCCATGGGCTCTAATTTGATAATCTAAATAGTCCCAGTTTGTTTCTTTATGGAATTGCTTAGCGATTCTTGTCCCAGAAACACCATAATTACGAGATACGCAGTTGAGCATCGAACCCACTAGTTCCACAAAACAATTCTCTGGTTTAGTGGCGCATGCGCCTTCGGTGATGGAATCGCCTAAAAAGTTAATCTTTAGCATAATTATTTCTCCAACCATTCTATGGTTTTCTTAACATATGGATATAATCCATCATTGTCTTTAATGGATGAACCCACACAATGGGAACCCTCCAATAAAATATAATCTAATTGTAAGGATGGATTAAAGTTTTTCACCGCTTTAATCATTAATTGATTTTGTTCATATCGATTGGGCATATCATTCGTATATAAAATGAATAATGCTTTCGATAATATAACATCTTTATCGACATAATATAGAGGGGCCAATTCATCAATTCTCTGAAGTAACGGATCCAAGCCTTTTTCAAACTTCAATAAATTAAAGTGTGATGTCGGTTGTCCACTTTCAAATATCCATCCAGAAATATCTAATGGTTTGATATTATGTTTTCCTAATAACTCTTGATTAAAGCAGAGCATCAAAGCGATATACGCTCCCGCACTAGTGCCGGAGATATATATCTTTTGATGAGGAAATTTCTCTTTTACATATTTAACCGCTAAAGCGGCTTCTATTAAGAAGGAAGGAAATTTAGTGTTTGGATATAAAGAATAGTCGACATTGACAAAGGTATATCCAAAATTAGCAAAAGACTCCGCTATTTGGACAACGTGGGGGTCATATTTATCTCCCTCCACAAAACCACCACCATGGAAATAGATGATGACACCTTTTTCCTTCTCGGCAAAATAGATATCTAATTTATCTAGTGGTGATATATCGCTGTAGCGGATATCTTTTTCAGTTTTCATTATTTACGGATATTTTTATACATTGGACCATAGGCCTCACAAGCTCTATAGTCTTGTCCTTCTTTATCCATTCCGAAGGCACTCCATGCTGATGGACGATAGATCTTATCTTCATCGACGTTATGCATGCACACTGGAATTCTTAAAATAGAACATAAAGTGATTAAATCAGCACCGATATGACCATAGCTAATGGCACCATGGTTAGCGCCCCAGTTATTCATCACATCATAAGCGGATTTAAATGGAGCCTTATCAGTAACACGTGGTGTGAACCAAGTACATGGCCATGTATAGTCAGTTCTCTTCCATAATTTATCAGTCACTTCATCAGGTAATTGAACAGTCCAGCCTTCGACGATTTGTAAAACTGGTCCTAAACCTTTGATTAGATTTAATCTAATCATTGTCGCAGGCATTTCTGTTCTAGTGACAAATCTAGAGGAATATCCACCACCTCTAAAGTAACCTAAATCAGCATATGGCCAAGTGGTATGATCCATCATCGTCTTAATATCTTTTTCAGTGACATCCCACCACTGTTTCATCACTGGTTTTCCGTCTTTATCTTTGACTTCACCACAAGCATCAACACAGCAGGCACCAGAGTTGATTAAATGGATAAAACCATCAGCCTCTTTAGCGTGGCCTTTAATTTCATAACCGGTCACTCTCTTCACTGCATTACCAGACCAATAGGTTCTCACATCAGCGAACATCTGTGCTCTACCAGTTAATAATTTCATGAATAACATACTGGTTGCATTTAGTGTATCGTTTTCCGTGCCTAAGATATATGGTTCTCTCGCTCCATTCCAGTCGAATGAAGAATTGAGGATAGATTCTGGGAAGTCACAGTTTGGATAGAAGTCTGTCCATTGTCTTTGACCTTGGAAACCACCGACAATCGCGTTATGGCCAACTTGTTCTTCTTCCCAGCCTTTTAAGTTCTTATTACCATTGAATAAATCTTTGATAATGCAAGCCATTTTAACAGTAAATTCCCAGTCTTTTTCTTTTTCTTCAGGGGATTTTTGCATTTCTTTTGGATTTTTATCAAAGTCTGGACGGCAATATTTCTTCACCCACGCAAGAGCCTTTTCATATTCTTCTAAATCGTAGATACCTTGGTCCATACGACGGATGATTTCCACTTCATCAACGGACTCCACTCTCATGCCTAAATATTCTTCGAAGAATTCAGGAGAGATGATGGAACCACCAATACCCATGGTGACAGAACCGATTTGTAAATATGATTTGCCTCTCATTGTAGCAGCAGCAACCGCGGCTCTAGCAAAGCGTAGCATCTTTTCTTTAACGTCTTCTGGAATCTCGGTATCATCAGCATCTTGAACTTCATGACCATAAATACCAAAAGCGAGTAATCCTTTTTGGTTGTGTGTCGCTAAAACACTAGCGAGATAAACCGCACCAGGTCTTTCGGTACCATTGAATCCCCAAACCGCTTTAATGGTCATGGGATCCATATCCATGGTTTCCGCACCATAACACCAACAAGGTGTTACTGTTAAGGTAATATCCACGCCTGCTTTTTTAAATTTATCTGCACAAGCAGCAGCTTCCGCTACTCTACCGATGGTAGTATCAGCAATGATAACCTTTACTGATTCACCATTAGAATAACGAATATTTTCTTCTAGTAATTTCTTTGCGGCTTTCGCCATGTTCATCGTTTGGTCTTCTAAAGATTCTCTGACTTTAATCTTTCCTCTACGACCATCGATTGTGGGTCTGATTCCGATTACTGGATAGTCTCCAATAAGTCTACTTTTTGCCATAATTGTACCTCTATGTAATTAGTTACTTTTATTTTACTACAAATAAAAAATGATTAATTACTTTTTTGGTGGTTTTTCCATTTATTGCTATAAATAGTATATAAATGGCTATAATGATTATATTGATAGGAGTTTATACTTATGAAAGTTTTAGTGCTCAATGGCTCGCCAAAGAAAGTATCCGACACAATGGTGTTAACTAATTCCTTTTTAAAGGGATTAAATAAAGATAATGAATTTGATATCCATATCATCAATCTCATAGAAAAGAATATAAAGCCTTGTTTAGGATGTTTTAAATGTTGGAAAAATGATGATGGTAAATGTATTCAAGAAGATGATCAAAACGAAATCATGGAAGAATATGCTCAGGCCGATATCGTCATCTACTCCTTCCCTTTATATTCATATGCTATGCCATCACACATGAAAGCTTTCGTGGATAGATTAATTCCTTTTAACAAGATGATTATGAAAGATATCAACGGTCATATCGTTCATGTCCCTCGTGTGGATTTATCTAAACAAAAACTATTATTTATTTCCGGATGTGGTTTCCCACATTTTGAAGGCAACTTTGATGGATTAAAAATCATGCTCAGAAATAAGTTCCGCGGACAAGGTGATATGATTTTTGTTTCTGAAGCTCCGATGCTAAATGAGGAAGCGGCGAAACCATTAACGGAACCACTACTCAAGAAGTTCGTGGCCGCAGGAGAATATTACGCTAAAAACTTCACCATCACTCCGGAGATGAAAAAAGAATTAGAAACTCCGATGTTAGATAAAGAAATCTATCTAAAGATTGCTAATTCTCAAAAATAAAATCGATGAGATAAAAAAAGAGCACTATGTGCTCTGGTATATCCTGTTTCTATTATCTAAGATAATCTTTTAATAAGTCCTTATAGTATTCTAATCTAGCTTTTAGCATCTTACGTGTTTTACCACGTTTCTTTTCTCCATACACCATCATATTGAGGAAGGCTTTGCTTCCTTGTGTGGATTGCACTAAAGAAATGGTTATTTCAAATCCGAGATACCAATAATAGATTTCATAAAAACCTTTATTTGTTTTTAATCCATAGAATTCTTTTTGCTCAGCATCTTTTAAGATGATTTGATATAGTCTATCGCAAGAAGAAACAAACTCCAATGGTTTTACTGGGGCTTTAGCTTCTTCACTTGTGGATGAACAATTTTCAAATAACGCAATCATTAGATTCTATTCGTGGTTTCTTTATCAAAGAAATGGATTCTATCTAAGTCTAAGCAATAATCTTTTTCTTCACCATTTTTGATTTCATCAATCGCGGTGGTTTTCACAACGATGCGAGTATCACCTAAATAATCATAAATGATTAATTCATGACCTAATAATTCAGATAAATCACAAGTCATCTTGAAAGCATTGCTTAAATGAGTTCTAGTCATATCATCAGTAAAGACAATGTTCTCTGGTCTCACACCCAGGACTAATTCTCTGTTGATATAGTCTTTTAATAAGTCGATATGTTTTTTGTCTAATTGAATCTTTACATCAGAACCATCAATGACGAAGTTCTTACCATCAAAATAACCATCGAGGAAGTTCATCGCTGGCGATCCAATGAATCCCGCAACAAAAAGGTTGCTTGGTGTATTAAATAATTCTTTAGGAGTACCGATTTGTTGGATACGGCCATCTTTCATACAGACAATCTTTGTAGCCATAGTCATCGCTTCAGTTTGGTCATGAGTAACATACACCACTGTGACACCTAAGTTCTGATAAATCTTAGAAATTTCAGTTCTCATCTGCACTCTGAGTTTGGCGTCTAAATTAGATAATGGTTCATCCATCAAGAAGACTTTAGGATTACGAACTATAGCTCTACCTAATGCCACACGTTGTCTTTGACCACCAGATAAAGCGCCTGGTTTTCTCTTGAGGTATTGTTCTAGACCGATAGTCTGAGCGACGGAGACAACTTTCTCAGTAATTTCATTTTTGGTGTAGTGTCTATATTCGAAAGCGGGCATATTTAAAGTGTTTCTCACTTCTTCAATTTCCGCGTAAATCTTGGCTTTTTCTCCCTCATCTGCAGTGTTTTTAATTAATTCATGAAGTTCTTCGACCTTTTCATGGTCATAGGTCATAACACGAACTCTATATTTTTCTTTAGCCCTTTCAATCGCATATTGTTTGGCTAATTTATTGCGGTAAACAAAGTCTTTAATCTCTTCTTTAATAGCTTTCTTTTCTTTTAATGCTGCGACGCCTTCTTTTTCTTTTTGAGCATATTCTTCTTCAATAACTTTGATATCAGCATTAAGAGCGTCTTGGTTTTCAATCTCATAAACGGGGAATAAATCTTTACGCATTTGTAAAGAGAACGCCATATTATCAAAGACAGTCATATGGGGATACAAGGCATAGTTTTGGAACACCATTGCGATATTTCTATTCTTCGGAGGAACATCGTTGATTAAAACATCATCGATATAGATTTCTCCAGATGTGATTTCTTCTAATCCTGCAATCATTCTTAGTGTTGTGGATTTACCACATCCAGAAGGACCGACAAAAACGACGAATTCTTGATCGTCGATATCCAAGTTAAAATCAAATACCGCTTGAACGTTGTTTGTGTAAATTTTATTTACATCTTTAAAATGTAGTTGTGCCATATGTATACCTATAATATCACTTTTACTATAACTTATGTTATTCAGTTTGAATAAAAATATTAAGAAATGATTATATTTTATAAATAAAATCTTAAAAAATGATACTTTTAAGGGAAAAAAGTGCAAAAAAATGTGGCTTTCTCATGCCACATAACCGATATATCCGAAGACATATAAGTTAAGTTCCTTTTGGCTGGTGGTGCTTCTTGTTGACGACAAGTTTTGAACTGATTAGCTTGTCGGTGGCCAGCTTCC